>JALHNX010000107.1 GCA_022843305.1 Pyrinomonadaceae bacterium
CCGACTTTGTGCGCCGCGCGCATCACGTCGAGCCATTCCTGCGTGTTGCATTTGGTCGAAACGCGCTTGCGAACTTCGTCGTCCAAAATCTCGCCGCCGCCGCCGGGCATCGAGTTCAAACCCGCGTCTTTCAAACGCCGCATAATCGTTTCGTAATCGAGTTTCGAGATCAGCGAAATATTGTGAATTTCGGGCGGCGAAAAACAATGCAGCTGAAAATTCGGATAAATTGCGTGAAGCCGCGAAAGCAAATCTTCATACCATTCGATATTAAAATCGGGATGAAGTCCGCCCTGCATCAAAACGCCCGTGCCGCCCAATTCAATCGTTTCGTCAATTCGTTTGCAGATTTCTTCAAACGAATGAACGTAAGTTTCGGGTTTTCCCGGTCGGCGGTAAAACGCGCAGAAAGTGCAGACGACGTTGCAGACGTTCGTGTAATTGATGTTGCGGTCAATGATGTAAGTTACGACATTATCGGGAAATTTGCGCTGACGAATCTCGTCCGCCGCCGCGCCAATTTTGGCAATGTCGTAGCTTTCGAGAAGTGCTGTTGCATCTTCGGCGGTCAATCTTCCGCCGTCCAAAACTTTATCTAAAATCGGTTGAATATCGCTCATAAATCAAAAAATCATTTTATCAGAAAATTTTCACCACAAAGACACAGAACACACAAAGTTTTCTCAACAGTTAATTTAATCTTCGTGATCTTTGTGTCTTTGTGGTGAAATTTCTCCTCATTTTGCCAAACAAACTCGCATTTTGCGAAAAACTTCGCGTCAAATACATCTAAAATCGCGTTTTCGGCGAATTTCAGATTAGACGGTAAGTTTTTTTACAAATTTTGTGCCAAAAATTTGATACTTCCCGTCAATAAATTACGCCAATACAGGTGGGAAACATTTTTATAGCGAGGTGTTTTTATATGAATAATAAAGAAAGTTATTTTGAGAGCAGAGATTTAGGATTAATTTTATTTGTCGTCGTCGCGGGTTGGCTTTTATTGTTTCAATCGGGTTTGTTTCGTTAGTTTTTTTAAGTGCATTTTTTAGCGGTCGGGCTTGTTTCGGAAAATTCGAAGCAAGCCTTTTATTTTTCGATAAAATGTAAATCCTTTCTTTTTTCGATAAGGTCGTGTTTGTGCGCCAGCTCGTAATACAGCGATAAGCCTTTCTGCATCGAATCGTCAATCGAATACGAGATGTTTTCCGAGAGATATTTTTTGAAATCTTCGCGCGGCAGCGTGATTTCGGTTTCGTAGTTCGAGATAATTTCGTCCAGATGCGCCAAGCCTTCATCGCGCGCGGCGGCGAAATCAATCGTGCGGGTAGTTTTCGCTTTATTTTTATTTGCCATCCACATCGCAAAAACGAAGCCGAAACCCGTAAACTCGCGCCAAACTTCGGCGAGGTCGAAAACTGTGAGTGTTAACCCGCCCGCTACCGCAGGCGGTTCTGACAACTGGAGCGCCGGATCGCCGATTAATAAAGCGCAGTCCGAATCGGCGAGCATTTCGCTCAAATTCGGTTTTGCGGTTTTGTAAATCGGCTCAAAATCCAGAAACTCGCGGAAAATGATTTTCGTCAGCGCGACCGAAGTTTTTGAAGAAACGTCGAGCGCGACCGTTTTGACATCTTTTAAATCTTTGCCTTTCGTCACCAGACAAACGCTTCTAACACGTTCTTTCGCGCCGACGCAGACTTGCGGAACGAGCAAAACATCTGAAATTCTCTGATATTCGATAACGGGAACGAGCGCGGCATCAATGCGGTTTTCCGAAAGAAGTTCGGCACTGCGGGCAGGTGCGTTGTCGAGAATCAATTCAAATTTGCCGCGATTCGTGCCGTAGAGAAACGACCAGATCAGCGGCGCGGTGTTTGAATAGCTCGATGCGGCAATTCGCGGAGTCGTAGCGGACATCTATCTGGTGAGAACGTCCTCGTAATCTTCGGACGATTCGAGAACTTTTTTGGCGAACGAGCAAACCGGTTTGATTAAAAGATTCTTGCCGCGCGCGAATTTGACCGCTGCGTTAACCAGCGCCTTGCCGATGCCTTTGCCTTTCAGCGATTTTGAAACCGCCGTGTGATTGATGACGATCTTGCGAAGTCCTTCGCGGGTGTATGTCATTTCGGCGACCCATTCGCCTTCTTCTTCGATAAAAAACGCGCCGTTTTTTCCGTGTTCCTGTCTTTTAATTTTCATTCTGCTTTTAGCCTACAAAGAAACTTTCCCGAAAATCAAATCTTGTTTGAGAATTAATTTTAGATTATGCTCGAAATTTATGAAAATATACGATATAACCTTTCCGATTTCAAACGAAACGCCGGTTTACGAAGGCGACCCGAATGTAAAAATCGAAGTTGCCGCGTCGTTTGCCAAAGGCGATCCCGCAAATGTAACGTCGCTCTGTTTCGGCGCACACACGGCGACGCACGTTGATGCGCCGAATCATTTTATTGACGGCACACGCAAAATTCACGAACTCGAACTCGAAAAATTGATCGGAAATTGCCGCGTTGTCAAAATTGATGACGACGTGATCGCCATCGAACCGGAACATCTCGGAAATCTCGAAGGCGTTGAAAGAATTTTGTTCAAAACGCGAAACTCGAATTTTTGGAATGAACCCGAAAAAGGTTTTCGCAAAGATTTTACATATATTTCGCCCGCTGCGGCACGTGTTCTGGCTGACGCTGAAATAAAGCTTGTCGGCATTGATTATCTGTCGGTCGAAAAATTCGGCTCCGAAGATTTTGCAACGCACATCACGCTTTTGGAAAAAGAAATCGTGATCGTCGAAGGTTTGGATTTGCGCGAAATTTCCTCCGGCGATTACGAAATAATCTGTCTGCCGCTCAAAATCATCTCGGAAACCGGCGACGGCGCACCCGCGCGGACGGTTTTAAGAGAAAGTCAGAACCGCCTGCGGTAGGGGGCGGGTTGATTTTTCATAATGGACGAAAAACACAAAACGAAAATCAGCAAATTTTTAAGCCTTATTTTGCGCCACAAGCCTGAAGAAATCGGTTTGGTTTTGGATGAGAACGGTTGGGCAAGCGTCGCCGATTTACTCGAAAAATCAGCCGCCAAAGGAAACAATTTCACTTTTGAAGAACTTCAAGAAACAGTTGCGACAAACGACAAAAAGCGTTTTGCATTTGATGAAACAAAAACAAAAATTCGCGCCAGTCAAGGTCATTCGATTGAAGTTGAAATCGGTTTTGAGGAAAAAATTCCGCCCGTCATTCTTTATCACGGCACGGCAGAAAGAAATGTCGAACCGATTCTCGAAAACGGTTTACAGAAAATGGCGCGGCATCACGTTCATCTTTCCGCTGATATTGAAACTGCGCGTGCCGTCGGCGTTCGCTACGGCAAACCCGTAATTTTTCAGGTTGATACCGAAAAAATGACGGACGCGGGATTTAAGTTTTACGTTTCGGCGAACGGCGTTTGGCTGGTGGACGCGGTTCCGCCGGAATTTTTGAAAGTTTTATGAATCGTGAAGAATTTGCTCAAAAAAGGCATAAAATGGCGGCGCATTCGATTGATGAATTGATCGAACTGCTTTCGAGCGAAGATTTGCAGACGCGGTTTCTGGCGGAAATGTGTCTGCGCGACGCGACTTCCGTTTGATTGAATTTCCAGCCCGCGAGTTCGCGGGAAGAACGTGAAAAAGCGATCGAAGAATGGCGCGAATGGCTCAAAGAGCGCGAGGGAAAATTTAAGAAAAGATTTAAAAGAAGAAAAGGGCAAAAGTAGAAAAGGGAAAGAGTTTTTACAATTAGAGACCGACTTTTTCACTTTTCTACTTTTGCCCTTTTTCACGTTTTGACCTATATTTTTAACGCAAAGGAGTTCACAAGATGCAGGAAAAAAATTGGGGCGATACGGTTGTCGGCTGGTTTATCGTCAAAGATGGAGAGCAGACGCAAAATTCTCAGTCGGAAACCGATTTGACCGCCGATGAATTAATCGCCAAATATGCCGGTCAAACGCCGCTTACCGCTGACGGCGCGGGCATCGAAGATTCGAGAGTTCAGGCTGAAACACCGAATACGAATCAAGTTCCCGCCAATTACAGCACGCCGCCGCCGGTTGTTGGAGGAAAAGTTGATTTTGAAGCGGTCTTTGAAACGGGCGGCGTTGATGCCGAAGAACGCGAACGAGTCCAAAAAGCCAAATCGCTGCTCGACAGTTTGCCGGAAAATACCGATTTTACGGTCAAAAAACAAATTGTCGAAGCCTCTTTGAATGCGTTCGGCGTGCCGATTGAAAAAATTATCGAAGCCGGCGTGGCGGAGATCGAAGCCCTCGAATACTATATTCGGAGCGGCGCGGGCGATACGGAAAAAGTTTTGCAGGACGGCGCGGCGCGGATTCAGCAATACGAACAGGAAATGCAAAACATCCGGCGGATTATGGAAGATCGCGTCAAGGAACAAAATATGGTCAACGCCGCCTGCAATGCGAAAAAATTGGAAGTTCAGAAAGTTCTGGAATTTTTCGGACGCGACGCGGTCGCGCAAGTCGTTAAAGAATCGCCCAAACTGCACGAACCGGAAACGAGTGGAGAGTAAAGAGTTGAGAGTTGAGAGTTTGAAGATTAAAAGCAATTCCTAACTTCAAACTCTCCGCTCTCGACTCTCGACTCAAAAAAAAGGAGATTTGAAAAATGTCATTATTTAGCAGAATCGGAAACTTATGGCGCGGTTTTCTGTCGCTGTGGATCGCCGACATCGAGAAAGAACATCCCGAAATCGCTTATGAAAACGCCATCAATTCGATGATTGAAAAATACTCGAAATTGAAAACCGCGACCGCCGGAATCATTCGACGGCGCGATGATATTGACGAGCGTTTCAAAAAAATTACGGCAGAACTCGAACAAACCGAAGCCGAACTCGACACGGCGGTCGAAACCGGACAGGACGATCTGGCGATGGTTTTGATTCAAAAGAAAAATGCTTTGCAGACGGAACACGCCGAACTGACCGCCGAAGCCGAAAACGCGCGTTCCGATGCCGATTCCGCCAAGTCTTCTTTGATGGGTGTGCAGTCGGAAATCAAAAAATTGCAAGCCGAACGCGATACGATGCTGGCGAAATTTCAATCGGCAAAAGCGCGTGTCAAAATTCAGGAACAGCTTGACGGGCTTTCGGTTGACGAAGAAGTCCGCGCGCTCGACAACGTGCGTTCACACATCAAAACGACGATTGCCGAAGCAAATTTGGGCAAAGAACTCGGCGAATCTTCGCTCGACGCGCGGCTCGATAAACTGAAAAGTCAGGTCGGCGACGTGCAAGCCAAAAAACAGCTTGATGAACTCAAGGCGAAAAAAGCCGCGCGCGAGCAGCAAGGTCAACAAAAAACTATGTAAGAGTCGAGAGTCGAGAGTCGAGAGTGAAGAGTCAAAGGATTTTTCTCTCGACTCTCGACTCTTCACTCTCAACTGATTAAAAATATGAAATTAACACCATTTGCGAAATTTTTTATTACGGCGGTAATTCTTGTTGTTCTGGGATTTGTAATGTGGAAATGGGGGGTAGGCGACAGCATTAAAAATTGGGCGACGGGCGGCAAAACCGGAACGACCGAAGAGGTCAAAAAGGAAGATTTCGAATCGCTCAAAAATCCGATTAACGATCCGAAATACAACGACGGTTCGACGGGCGTGACCGCCGCGCCAATCGGCACGGGCAAACTTGCCGGTCGTCCGCTTAAAGTCGGCATCAATACCTGGGCGGGACACGCACCCGGAATTGTTTTCAACGGCGGACTGACACCGAACGCGAATTCATTTTACAAAAAGAATTTCGGAATGGATGTCGAATTTATTCTGCTCGAAGACCCATCGGCGAAATTTACCGCGTTTCGGAGCGGACAGATTGATATAATGTGGGATACGGTTGACAATTGGGCGCGTGAAGCCTCGATCTTAGCCGAGCAAAATCAGACCGCGAAATCAATCATTATGCAGGATTGGTCGCGCGGCGGCGACGGCATCGTTGCGCTCAAGACGATTAAATCAATCGAAGACCTGAAGGGCAAAAAAATCGCCTGCACGCAGTTTACGCCGTCGCATTTTCTGCTTTTATACCTGCTTTCGCAATCGGGATTAACGCCGGAAGACCGCAACGCCGTCGAAAAAAGCATCGTCTTTACGCAGGATGCATCACTCGCGGCGGCAGCATTCCGCTCGAAAAATGTTGATGCGGCGGTCACCTGGGAACCTGATCTGTCGGCGGCGGTCGAAGCCCGCAGCGACGAAGCGCACGTGCTGGTTTCGACCTCGGCGGCAACGAACGTGATTGCCGATACGCTGGTTGCGCGGCAGGAAGTAATTGATAAATACCCTGAAACGTTGCGCGATTTTATCAACGGTTGGTTTGACGGAATGGCGATGATGCGCGACAACCCGAATCCGTCGAACGAAATCGTCGCGCAGGCTTTGAAGCTCGATGCCGAAACCGTTTCGGGAATGCTTTCGGGCTTGAAGCTTACGCCGTATGCCGACAACGCGCAGTTTTACGGTTTGACCGGCGCGAAACCGCATTACGAAACGCTTTTCGACACGGCGTTCGTCATCTGGCGCAAAAAAGGTCTGGTCAACAAAACCGTCTCGGCGAAAGATTGGGCGGATGCGCGTTTTATTTCAAATTTAGCGTCGAAGTATCCGGGTCAAAAGGTCGAGGAAAAAGAAGTTGTCGCCAAAGCACCGTCGAAAACGGACGTGCCGATTTTGCAGCAGCAGATTCAGATTCAGTTCACGCCCGGCAGCGATGAGATTATGCCCGGTTCATACTTTTTGCTCGATAAACTCGGCGAATTGATGACAAGTTTCGGCGGCACGGTTTTGCGCGTCGAAGGCAACACCGACAGCACCGGCGCACAGTCGGTCAACGCGACGCTTTCGGAAAAACGGGCAAATTCCGTGAAAAATTACATCACGAAAAATTTCCCGAACATCAAGCCGGATCGTTTCCAAACCATCGGACGCGGCTCGACCAATCCGGTTGCCGGAAACGAAACCGAAGCCGGACGGCAGATGAACCGCCGCACGGACATTAAGGTTATTTTGTCGAATGAATAAAATTAGTCGAGAGTCGAGAGTCGAGAGAAATAATCTTTAACTCTCGACTCTCGACTCTCGACTCTCAACTCTTTTATGGAATTACGCCAACCTTTACCGCGTTCAACCGCTCTGAAAATAAGTTTTATCGCGCCGATTTTGCTGATGGCAGTTTGGTGCGCGCTGACTTACGGCAATTTGGTCGGACCCGATATGCTGCCTTCACCGACCGAAGTTCTGCGCGGTATTTTGCAGCTATTCATCGAACAGAATCTGGCAAACTCGGTCTGGATTTCCGCCAAAAGAATCGGGATTGCTTTTCTTTTAGCGTCGGCGGTCGCCATTCCGCTCGGCGTTCTGATGGGCGCGTTCGAGCCGGTCAACCGCTTTTTCGAGCCGATTGTCGCGCCGCTTCGATATATGCCGATTTCGGCGTTTATTCCGCTTTTGATCTGGTATTTCGGTATTTATGAATCGCAAAAGATCGCGTTTCTTTTCCTCGGCGTTTTCGTTTATCTTCTGCCGGTCGTGGTGTTCGCAATCCGCGCCGTTCCCGAAGAACTCGTGCAGACGGCTTTAACGCTCGGCGCGAGCAAGTTTCAGGTCATCAGGAGCGTTCTTCTGCCGGCGGCTCTGCCCGATATTTTCGATTCATTTCGTGTGATGAACGCGATTCTCTGGACGTATGTGATCTTGGCGGAAGCCGTCAACCCGGAAGGCGGTCTCGGCTATATGGTGCAGCTCGCCAGCTCGCATCAGAAAGTTTCGTGGTCGTTCGCGGGTTTGATCGTCATCGGCGGAATCGGGCTGATCACGGATTTTATCATTCGCGGAATTTCAAATTTACTTTTCCGCTGGCGTGAAAAAGCATTTTAGTTGAGAGTTGAGAGTTGAGAGTTGAGAGTTGTTTTTTACTCTTTATACTCTTCAAACTCTCAACTCTCAACTCTCAACTTTTTATGGAAACACAAGCCGAAACAACTGTTACTCAAACCGCCGCACCGTCGTTAAAACTCAGCGTCAGAGACCTTTCCGTTACGTATGTCGGGCGCGACGGCGAAAAGACCGAGGCTGTGCGCGACGTTTCGTTCGATGTTACCGACAAACCCGATTGCGGCGAAATAATCGTTTTCTTAGGTCCTTCGGGTTGCGGAAAATCCACGATTTTAAAAGCAATTGCCGGTTTGACGCCGCCGACGAAAGGCGAAATTTTCGTTGACGAAAAGCGCGTTACGGATGTCGGGCGCGACCGCGGAATGGTTTTTCAGTCTTACACTTCTTTTGCGTGGCTGACCGTTCGCAAAAATGTCGAATACGGCTTGAAACTGCATGGCGTTGACAAGGCAAAACGCCGCGAGCTTTCCGACAAAATTCTCGAAGAAGTCGGATTGAAGGATTTTGCCGACCGCTATCCGAAAGACCTTTCGGGCGGAATGAAACAGCGCGTCGCAATTGCGCGGACATTGGTCAATAATCCGCGCATTCTTTTGATGGACGAACCTTTCGGCGCACTCGATCCGCAAACGCGCTGGGGAATGCAAAGTCTGCTTTTGCAGATTTCACAGATCGAAAACAACACGATTGTCTTCGTCACGCACGACGTTTCCGAAGCCGTCTATTTAGCCGATACCTGCTATGTTTTGTCGAAGCGTCCGGCGCATATCTTGGAAAAAGTTGATGTGCCGCATTTTCCCGTTAAAGACATCACGCTCAAATCTACGGCGGAGTTTCGGGCGATTGAAAATCAATTGTTGCAAATGCTTTACAATAAATCATAAAGTTGAGAGTTGATGAAATCATCGCAGGACCAAAAACAGCAATACAATCGCGGACGGCGAAATCAGACGCTCCACGATTCTTTCACGCCCGAAAATACCGATTCTGCAAATGCCGAACTCACGGAAGAAACCTTTCCCGATAAGCCTTCATATTTCAAATACGCGCTGGCAAATCCTTATAATTTAACGCTTTTGGGCGGCGCGATTGTCGCTTCCGTTTTAACTTTAAATCCGCTGATCGCAATCGCCGCGCTCGGTGTCGAAGGTTTATGGCTGCTGCACGGTTCGCAGTCGCGTTTTATGCAGAGAATGCTCTGGGACCCGATGTATGAAAAAGAAAAACTCGAATTTGAACAACGGCGGCGAATGGCGCAAGTCGAAAAACTCGGTAAAGGCGGACAGCAGCGCGTGCTGGCTTTGATTGATAAAGAAAAGCAGATTCAGCAGCTTGCCGCACAAAATCCGTCGTTTGCGGGCAATATGCTTCGCAATGAAATTAACAAAACGCACGATCTCGTTAATTCGTTTATAGATTTAGCCGTCACCTGTTCACGTTACGAAAATTATCTCGCCTCGATTGATGTCGGACAACTCGGCAATATGCAGCAGCATTGGGAAAAATACATCGAAACAGGCGAAGGCAAAGCAGACGCGGTAGAAATCAACATCGCCAAAAAAAATCTGGCAATCATCAAAAAGCGCATCGAGCGCGTTGATGAAATCCGCCGATATTTAAAAATCGCTTACGGACAAATAAATTTAATCGAAAATTCGTTCCAGCTTTTAGCCGACCAAATCGTTACGATGCAATCGCCGAATGAACTTTCGGGGCAACTCGACGAATTGATGGACGGCGTTGAAAGCATCAAGGAAACGGCGAAAGAAACGGAACAGATTCTGCGAACTTTGTAAGAAAGATTTGCCCACGAAACATACGAAAGAAACGAAATAAAACATTTCTTTTTCTTGTATTTTTTTCGTGATTTTCGTGTGTTTCGTGGGCAAAAATAAAAATAATGACTGACACAAAAAAATTACCAACTTGGGCTGAAGACCTTCGCAAGCGTTATTTGCGCGGCGAATCTTCGATGTTTATTCTGCACGGAAATGTTTTCGACGTCGTTTTGAACGGCGGTAAAATGCTCGGTTTGACGGAATTTTTGACCGACGTTTTGTTAAAAGATTCGCGTGAATCAATCGTTGCTTACAATCTTTCATCGGGCGCGAGATTTCCGAAGCGAACCGAAACTTTTCCCGATTGGCAATCAATCGCCGTTGAATCGGACAAAGCTAAAGTTTTGACAATGCTCGAACGGGCGATTCGTATTTCGGAAAAAAATGCGGTTTTGTTGGAATATGCCGAAGTTATTGCGCCCGCCGGCGACGCGAGTTTTCAGATGGACAGCGACCGTGCTTCGATCGTCACGCTTCATCGTTGGTCGTTTTTGCCGGAAATCGAGCGCGGCGACAATATCATTATTTTGATTGCCGAAAACATCGCCGAACTTTCGCCGAAAATCGTTTCCAATCCGAAAATTTCCGTCATCGAAATTCCGATGCCCGATTACGAAACGCGCAGGGAAGTTGTCAAACAAACCGATTCGCGTCTTTCGGATGAAGATTCGAAACGCTACGCCGAAGCGACCGCCGGTTTGAAAGCGATTCAAATTTCCTCGATTTTAATGCCGCCGCCGCAACAGGAAGAAGATTTGCACGACCGCGAAGCCTTTATCGAAACGCTTTTGGGAACTTCCGCCGATGCCAAAGAACGCGCCCACAAACTCGCCGCTTTGACCGCCGGAATGAACCGCGAAGAAATAAAAAAACTCGTCGCGCCTGAAGCTAAAGAAGTCAAAAACCCCTCAAATCCGCTCGAACGCGCCAAACAGGAAGCCGATAAATTGATTGCCAGTCGGAAACGCGAAATTATCGAGCGCGAATGTTTCGGACTTGTCGAATTCGTTACGCCCGAACACGGTTTCGAGGTCGTCGGCGGAATGGAAGAAGTCAAAAAAGATTTGCTCGTCATCGCCGAAAGCATCAAAAAAGGCAACCGTTCGCGCGTTCCGATGGGAATTCTTTTCACGGGTCCGATGGGAACGGGCAAAACTTTCGTTGCCGAAGCATTTGCCAAAGAATGCGGTTTGACGACGATAAAACTAAAGAATTTTCGTTCAAAATGGGTTGGCGCAACCGAAGGAAATTTGGAAAAAATCTTGAATGTCATCAAGGCAATCGGGCAAGTCATCGTGATTGTTGACGAAGGCGACCGCGCTTTCGGCAATACAGACGGCGACGGCGACGGCGGCACGAGTTCGCGTGTCATTGCGCGAATCAAAGAGTTTATGTCCGACACGTCGAATCGCGGACGAATTTTATTTTTGGTAATGACGAATCGCCCCGATAAATTGGATGTTGACCTCAAACGCGCCGGACGTTTAGACCGCAAAATTCCGTTTCTCTATTCGCAAACGGCGGAAGAAGTCGAACAAGTTGCAAAGGCTCTTTTGCGAAAAAACAAACTCAAAACAGATGTTGATTTAGCCAAACTCAAAGAAGAATTTTCCGCTAAATTGGTCGGTTACAGCAACGCCGATGTCGAAGCCGTTTTGCTGATGGCAAACGACGATGCCGCCCGCGAATCGGGCGACAACGCAAAGGTTACAAAGGAACATTTCATACGCGCCGCCGAAGATTATTTTCCGAGCCGCGACATCGAACTGCTTGATTATATGGAACTTCTCGCCGTCTTTGAATCTTCGAGCCGACGGTTTCTGCCAATCAAATACGCCGATTTAACGCCCGAACAACTAGACCAAAAACTGCGCGAATTGCGTCTGAGAATCGGAAATCGAAGATAAGGGAAAAGAGGTTAAAAGGGAAAAAGGGGAAAGAGAAATAGAATTTGAAACGATTATTCTTAAAACCGCAAACTTTTAGCCTTTTTCCCTTTTTCCCTTTAAAAAGATATGAACGTTGACGACAAAAGCTACCGCGAAAAAGTTTATAAAATCGTCCGCGAAATTCCGTCAGGGCGTGTGATGACCTACGGGCAGATCGCCGATATTTTGGGCGAAGGCTACACGGCGCGGACAATCGGTTACGTGATGCACGCGGCGGAAACCGAAAACGTTCCGTGGCAGCGCGTGATCAATTCGCAGGGCGCGTGTTCGACCTCGAAATTGTTTCTGCCTTACAACGTGCAGCAGAAAATGCTCGAAGATGAAGGCGTTATCTTTAATGAAAAAGGCAAATGCGATCTCGAAAAATATCGGTGGTTTCCCGAAGGTTACGCGCCGGACGCGGACGAACAGCCGAGTCTTTTCGGGTAAAATCTTTACAGAAATAAACACAACATCAAGGGATAAGGGGATTTATGTCAAAAAAAGTTTTAATTTTATTCGTTTTAGTTTTTTCTCTTTCAGTTTCCGTTCAGGCACAGCAAAAATTCGTTGCCAATCTTTCGGGCTTGCAGGTTGTTCCGCCGAGCAGTTCGTCAGGCAAAGGCGTTTGTTTTTTTACAATTAATCAAGCCGAAACACAGCTTTCGGGTAATTGCCGATATGAAAATCTGACCGCAAATGCAAAATCTGTAGGAATCGGTTTCGGTGCGCCGGTTGGCGGCATTGCTTCGTTCCTCATCTCAATGGCATTTGAGGGCGGACAAAGCGGAACTATTTCTTTTGCCGTCGGTTTGAATGCACAAACGCTTCCATATCTACGAGCTAATCGAATATATGTTTACATAAACAATCAAAATGCGACGGAAATTCGCGGGCAGATTCACATTGCCAATAGCGCATACAACGATTTTGACGGCGACGGGCGCACGGATTTGACCGTTTACCGCAACTCGAACAATACTTTTTATTCACTCAGCAGTTTGAACGGAAATTTTACCGAAAAACAGCTCGGACAACCCGGCGATTCGGTTTCGCTGACGGTTGATTTCGACGGCGACGGGCGTTCCGATTTTTCGACGGCGCGTTATAATTCGGAAGTTTTATGGCGGATTTTCAAAAGCTCGACGAATGTTTTAGACGAAACGCGCTGGGGAAGTTCTTCTTTGGGCGACTTTTTCGCGGCGGCGGATTATGACGGCGACGGCGCGTTCGACATCGCTGTTTTCCGCGCCGGAACGTGGCATATTATCGAAAGCTCGACCGGAAACGTGCGTTACGGATATTTCGGACAATCGGGCGACGTTCCCGCGCCGAATGATTTTGACAAGGACGGGCGAGCCGATTTAGCGATTGCCCGCAGCGAAAACGGGCAGCGCGTCTGGCATATTCTCAGAAGCTTGGACGGTGTTTATTACAGCGTTCAATGGGGTTTGAGTTCCGACGCATTCTTTACGGGCAGAGCCGATTGGGACGGCGACGGCGCGGCGGATATTTCCGTCATCCGCAACGAAAGCGGACAGCGCGTTTTCTATATTTTGCGAAGTTCCGACAATCAACTCCAAATCATTCGTTGGGGATTATCCTCGGATGTCATCAAACTCGGCGATTACGACGGCGACGGCAAAACCGATGCGGCGGTGACGCGCGCCATTAACGGTCAGAGAGTTTTCTTCATTCTGCAAAGCTCGACGGGCGAACCGCGCTACGAAACTTTCGGACTTCAAGGCGATTTTTAGAGTGTTTAATGCTAAAATGTTTCCGCGAGGTGAAGCAAATATGCAAACGGTGACAGTTGGCGAATTACAAAATAATTTGAGTTTGTATCTTAAAAAAGCAAAGGACGGCGATGAAATAATTGTTGAAGAAAATAACGTAGTCATCGCCCGCATTTTGCCTTTTGATGAAAACACAGAAGAAGAAATTCTCATATCACAAGGTTTTATGACTTTGCCGAAACGCGAATTGCCGGAAGATTTCTGGGACGAGGACGCGCCCGAAGTTCCTCTGGAAAAGATTGTCGAAGCGATTCGGACAGAGCGTGATGAAGACTAATCAGACATTTTGGGACACGAGCGCGATTGTTCCGCTTTGCTGTTTTCAAGATAAAAGTCAGGAACTTCGCCGCCTTCGCCGAAAATATGAAGTCGTTGCTTGGTGGGCGAGCGTGATTGAAGGACACAGCGCATTAAAGCGTCTTTTGCAAGGAAATCAAATTTCTCAAACCGCCTGTAACGAAGCCGTCAAGCGTCTGGAAATTCAAAGCGAAACCTGGCGCGAAATTCAACCAACCGAAAAAGTCCGCGAAATTGCCAAAAATCTTATCGAAACCGAAAATTTGCGAACGCTCGATGCTTTGCAACTCGCTTCGGCTTTGGTTTGGTGTTTTGAAAAACCGAAAGGCAGAATTTTTGTTTGCTGTGACGATAAACTTTCCGAAGCGGCAAGAAAAATCGGCTTTACAGTTTTGCCGAAGTAATTTCGTAGAATTTTATGAATGATGAAATAGTAAGATTTTTAGCAGAACATCATTGGAGTAAAGAAGAACTTCCTGATTGGGCAATAAGATGTCCTGAAAAAGGCTTTGATTCAAAAAGTTTGCGTATGTTGGCTTCGATGTCGAAGTGGGATTCAGCGTCTGAACTTGACTATTATTTTCAGCGCAGTTTGAAGGAATTGGGTTGGAACGAAATAGAAAAGCAAGATTATTTGCTAAAATACGCAAAAATTCTTGCGCGTGAAATTGTTGAAGAAAAAGCTGACCCGTTAGAAGCATCTCGTAAAATATATCAAATTCTCGTAGATTTAGATTACCCGTCTGAATTGTATGGATGGTTTGAAATTGACGAAATGATTTTCGACTATGAATATTTTCGTAAAACGGCAAAACAAGGTTACTGGTTTCGTGAAAAGGATAAACTCATTAACGAAATCAAAAAGGTTTCGGAAGAACTGATTAAATCAAAAGCAGAAATTTAGAAGTCTATGTTTCAATCAATCCATTTCAATTCCAAAGGTCGCGCCACGACAAACGCTTCAAAGCCGCAAGTTTTGGAGAAATTAAGACAAATTGTCGGTGCGGAAAATGTTCTGGTCGAGCCGGAAAAGGTCGAGCCTTACGGCGCGGATGCCGTGAAAGAGAAATTTCCGCCCGAAGCGGTTGTGTTTCCCGAAAGCACAGCACAGATGTCGGAGATTTTAAAACTTGCGAATTCGGAAATTTTTCCCGTAACGGCTCGCGGCGGCGGTGTTGGTTACACAGGCGGCGCAGTTCCGGTTGAGGGCGGAATTGTGATCGGGACGGACAGAATGAATAAAATCATCGAAATTAGTGCGGATGATTTATATGTTATTTGTCAGCCCGGAATTACGACTTTTGCTTTGCAGCAGGAAGTTGAAAAACACGGCGTATTTTTCCCGCCTGATCCGGCGAGTTATAAAGACAGTTACATCGGCGGCAACATTGCCGAAAATGCGGGCGGAATGAGGACTCCGAAATACGGCAACACGAAACGCTATGTTCTTGGGCTTGAAGTCGTTACGGCGACGGGCGAAATCATTCGCACCGGCGGAAAAACCGAAAAAAATGTCGTCGGTTTCGATTTAACGGGTTTGATGTGCGGCTCGGAAGGACTTTTGGGAATTATCACCGAAGCGACTTTGAAATTACTGCCGATGACCGAAGCGACTTCGACGGTTCGCGCTTCGTTTAAATCAATGGAAGCGGCTTGTAAAGTTCTGACGAAATTCACGCCCGAAAGCATTTTACCGATGGCGATGGAAGTTATTGACAAATACTGCATCGAAGCGATTGAGCAAAATTACGCCTTCGGTTTGTCGAAAGACGCGAACGCGATTTTAATTGTCGCGGTTGACGGCGCAAAAAGCGAAGTCGAAAAAAACGCCAAACGCATCGAACAAATCTTACGCGAAAACGGCGGTTTTGATGTGCTTCGAGCAAAATCGAAAGAAGACGAAGACAAACTCTGGGATGTGCGCCGCGCAATTTCGCCGTCTTTGATGAAATTCGGCACACTCAAAATCAACGAAGATGTCGTCGTGCCGCGTTCAAAAGTTCCCGAACTCGTCGCCCGCATCGAAGAAATCGGCAAACGCCACAAAACCTTCGTCGCCAATTTCGGACACGCCGGCGACGGCAACATTCACGTCAATTTCCTCTGCGACCGCGACAACCCGGAATCAATCGCCCGCGCCCGCGAATGTGTCAAGGAAACCTTCGCGCTCTCGGTCGCGCTCGGCGGTTCTATCTCCGGCGAACACGGCATCGGCTACGTCAAAGCCGCCTATTTTAATATGGCGATTGACGCGCCGACTTTGGAAATCATGAAAAATATCAAAAAAGTCTTCGACCCGAACGGCATTCTCAATCCGGGCAAGATGTTCGTTTGAGAAAAAACTTTCGTGTTAAAATAACCGTGCAATGAGCGTTTCGCGGCAAAATAATTTTGTTGATTTGTTTAATCTGACGCTTCACCGCGTCGTAGCGGAAAAACTGCGGCGTAATCCCGAAACTGTTTTGCGGATTGCGCGGAATAATTTGAAAAATTGGTTGAAAGATAAAAATCCGGCATTGCTTGAATGGCAAAATATTCTCGAAACCAAAACTACGGAAGAAATTATAAAAATAATTTCACAAGACACCGACGAAGGACAAAGACTCCGTTCGTCGTCGCCGTTTGCGGGAGTTTTATCGGAAGCGGAACGCGAAAAAATCTGGAGCGAATGTGCGGAAATCAGACCTGTTTGAATTGATCGCGGCAATCAAATTTCTCGCGCCCGACGAAATGCCGATTATTGTCGGTTCGCAAGCCGTTCATCTCGTAACAAATTTTCCGCCCGAGATTGTTCAGCAATCAATTGAGTGTGATTTTCTGATTGTCGGCGGAAAAGGCGAAATACGTGCCGTAATCAATAAAAAACTCGGCGTTTTCAGCCAATTTCAAATCGAACACGGCTTCTACGCTGACGCGCTCGGACTTGCCACCGTTATTTTACCGGCAGGCTGGCAGGAAAGATTGCAAAATTTGAATGATAAGTAAGTGGACAAAATAAATTTGTAAAAGTCGGAGCGCGGGCAACCTTGCCCGCACCGTTCGAGCGAAGCAAGAACGGAATGCACCGTTTGCATAAAATCAACTTTCGGGTTAATCGAGGCGTATCGCGCCTGTTCTCGCTATGCTTGAACGCGCGGGCGGGCAGGCTGCCCGCGCTCCAACTTAAAAATAATTCTGTCCATTCACTTAAAAGCGGAAATGTCATTGCGAAGGTCGCCGAAATTCACGACATTGCCGTCAGTAAATTGATTGCCGGACGAGAAAAGGATTTTGTCTTTTTGAAAGAATTATTTTTGCGCGAATATATTTCTATTGAAATCTTTCTCGCACGCGCGGAATTGATAAAAGAAATGCCGCAAAGCGAAATTTTAATTCCGCGTCTCGAAAATCTGGTAAAAGTTTTGCCGAAAGCCGAAGGTTTAAATGTTAAAAATTTTATCGCCGGATTAAAATTAAAATAAATCTTCGACCCGAATGGCATTCTGAATCCGGGCAAAATGTTCGTCTAAAACGCAAAATCTGTGTTAAAATTCCAACATTATGATTCAGACATTAGAAGCGGTTGTGAACGAAAGCGGTAAGATCGAATTGCTCACGGAAATTCGTCTGAAAAAACGCCAACGCGCACTGGTAACAATCTTGGACGAAGAACCGAAAGTTTCGGACGAATCGAAAAAAGAAAATCTACTAAAGGCTTTTAAGAAAGCACAGAAAGCAAATCTTTTTGCAGAGATTGAAAACCCTGTCGAATGGTAGAAAAAACTAAGAGATGAATGGGACTAAAGCTATCCTTGACAGCAATGCAATTATTTTTGCCTCAAAAGAAATGATTGACGTTGACGAATTGTTGTCAAGATATGATAAATTCTATGCTTCAATAATTACCTACGTTGAAGTTTATGCGTTCGACTTTCAAAATTCAGTTGAAAAAGATATTACTGACGAAATTTTCGCTAATCTCGAAATAATCGAATTTAATCAAGAAATCGCCGACCAAGCCATCATCTATCGTAAAAATAAAAACCGAAAAGATAAAACTTCCCGATGCCATCATTCTCGCTTCCGCCAAATATGCCAATGCCGAGTTATTAACCGATGATTACGATGATTTTCAAAACATAGATTCAACTGTGAATGTGAAAGATATTGACGACCTGAAAATATAAAAAAAGTAATCCGGGCAGATTTTTTCACAATGACAAAACCGGATTTTATTGCACGGCAATTAGCTCAAGCTCAAAACAAAATCTACTGGCTTAAAGGCGCAGTCCGCAAAGCGCGATTCACGAACCGCGCACTTTCGCCGGATGAATTTATGAAGTAATCAAATTTGAGCGTTTCGCGGTCGTTCGTCTCGTTTCGCGGGTTGTGTTTTTCGATTTGCCGCGAAAGAGAGAGTTTCCTACTTTGATTTAGCCGGACTTTTGAAACGATAATACAAAATATGAAAAATTTATTGTTCGGAATGTTTTTGAGTTTGTTTATTTTGGCGGCGAACACGTCGGTTTTCGGACAGACAAAGACCGTGCAGGGAAGTTTTGCGTTTTGGAATTCTTTGCAGAAAATTTGCGGCAAGGCTTTTGCGGGAACGGTTGCCGCTGCGCCTGCCGATGATGTTACTTTTAAGGATAAAGCGTTGGCGATGCACGTCCGCGCGTGTGAGAAAGACCGCATCCGCATCCCGTTTTTTGTCGGCGACGACAAATCGCGGACGTGGGTTTTAACGCGCAAGAAAGACCGCATTTTGCTGAAACACGACCATCGCCACGAAGACGGCACGCCCGATAAAGTTACGATGTATGGCGGCTGGACGACGAGCGGCGGCGCGGCTGAACGGCAGACGTTTTCCGCCGACCAGCAAACCGTTGACATTCTTCCGGCGGCGGCGGCGAATGTCTGGTGGATCGAGATCGTTGACGGGCAGTATTTTACATACAATCTGCGCCGCATGGGAACGGACAGATATTTCAGCGTCAAATTCGACCTTTCAAAAGAAATTGACAAACCTTCCGCGCCGTGGGGCTGGAAAGATTAGTTTCAAAACCCGTATTTTGTCGGTCGGATTACCTTTATGAAAATTATCGTTTCGCTTTTTATCGGCTTATTTTTATTTACGTTTGCCCAGACAAATCTTCTTGCACAGCACCGCAACCTGACGATCGTTCTTTTGCGGCACGCCGAAAAAGACGCTTCGCCGAACGCCGACAAGGTTAATCCCGAGCTTTCGGCGGACGGCAAGCTGCGCGCGCAAAAATTGGTCAAAACCATCAACAGATACAAACCCGATGCGATTTATTCGTCGGATTTCATCCGCACCAAAGCGACCGTTGCGCCGCTTGCGGAAAAACGAAAACTCGCCGTCGAGGTTTACGATCATCGCAATCTGAAACAACTTGCCGATCTGATAATGAGCGGAAAAATCAAACGCCTCGTCATCGTCGGGCATAACACGACC
>JALHNX010000108.1 GCA_022843305.1 Pyrinomonadaceae bacterium
GCGAGCGTCAGAGAATCGTCGGAAACGGCGGAAATGGCGGTCAGACGCGGCGGTCGCGGTGGTCGCGGTCGGCGCGGCGGCAGCAGTCGCGGGCGCGACGGCGCGGGCGGAACCGGCAAACCGCAGGAACGCTACGAAGGTTCGGAAATGGGCGAATCCGCCATTTCCGAAACGGAAATCGCCGACGTTGATTTTGTCGAAACCGCGCCGAAAACAGGTTATCAGGGCAGTAACGGCGCAAATCGCCGCGACAACCGCGACAACCGCGATTCAAGGGATTCGCGCGGCGGACGTTCGCATCCGACGATTACCGACCTTTTGCGCGAAGGACAGGAAATTCTCGTCCAAATCGCCAAAGAACCGATCGCCCGCAAAGGCGCGCGCATCACTTCGCACATCGCGCTTCCGGGCAGATTTTTGGTCTATATGCCGACGATCGAGCATCTCGGCGTTTCGCGCAAGATCGAATCGGCGAGCGAACGCGGGCGTTTGCGCACTTTAATTCAGCGCATCAAACAGGAAGAAGATGTTCCGTCGGGCGGTTTTATCGTCCGCACCGCCGGAGTCGGAATTTCCGAAGAAGATTTGCGGCAGGATGCGCGTTATCTCGTCCGCACCTGGCTCGACATCAAAAAACAGGCGGAAAAATCGAAATCGCCCGCGCTCGTGCATCAGGATTTGGATATTATCCAGAGAATTTTGCGCGACCAGCTTTCCGATGAATTCACGGCGATTCGTGTGGATTCCGAAGAAGAATATTTGCGGATCGTCGAATTTATCAACCGTATTCAGCCGCGAATGGTCAACCGCGTCAAACTTTTCACGCGTGAAGACCCGATTCTTGAAGCCTACGGCGTGCAGGAAGAAATTGACAAGGCGCTGAAACCGCGTGTCTGGCTGAAATCGGGCGGCTATCTCGTCATCAATCAGACGGAAGCGCTCATCGCAATTGACGTCAACACCGGCAAATTTGTCGGCAAAGGCAATGCGCGGCTCGAAGACACGATCACGAAAACGAATATGGAAGCCGTTGATGAAATCGCGCGGCAAATTCGTCTGCGCGATTTGGGCGGAATTATCGTTCTCGATTTGATTGATATGGAAGACCGCCGCAATCGAAACAAGGTTTTGCAGGCTTTGCAGGAAGCACTTTCAAGCGATAAATCGCCGACGAAAGTTCTTTCGTTCAACGATTTCGGTCTGATTATTATGACCCGTAAACGCGTCAAACAATCTCTGGAAAGAACGATGTGCGCGCCGTGCGAGTATTGTCAGGGCGCGGGCTGGGTGAAATCGCCGCAAACCGTTTGCTACGAAATCTTATCGGAAGCGAGAAGACTTTCGCGGACGATGGACGATGTGCGCCAGACGACGCTTCGCGTTCATCCCGATGTCGCGGTCGCTCTGCGAACTTCCGAAAAAGAAGTCCTCGTAGAAATCGAAGAGTATCTCGGCGCGGTTGACGTAACGAGCGACAAATTGATTCATCAGGAACAATTCGACTTCGCGTTTATTTAAAGGGAAAAAGTGAAAAAGGCTAAAAGGGAAAAAGTAGGTTTGGAAAATTCAAGCCAACTTTTTCCCTTTTTCACATTTTCCCTTTTCCCCTTTTCCCTTTTCCCCTTTTCCCCTTTTTTAGTTGAATCACGCCGCCGATAGTTTTATTCTGGATTGAAAGGAAAAATAAAACGATGAAGTTTATCCGTTATTCAAAATTCAAAGGTTTCGACCCGTTCGGCATTAATCTCGGCGATCTGATGCAGTCTTTGAGCGATTCTCTGCTTGATTCGGGCTACAACGAAAATTACTGGTGGACGCGCGAGCGCAGCCAGATTGACGATTCGCTCGACGCGCTTCGGCAGGCGATTCTGGATGCTTTGATGGAACAGGGAATTTTGGATAAACTCGATGTCGAAAAAATGCTTGCCGACAACGACAATAAATTCAAAGGCTCGCTTTTAGAAGAATTAATCAATCAACTGATCGAAAGACTGGTCGAAGAAGGTTATCTGAATCTTCAGGAAATCGAACAGACACAGACGCGGCAACCGCAAAACGGGCAGGGCAAAGGCGAGATCGGCACACCGCTGCCGCGCGATATTCGCTTTCAGGTGACGGAAAAAGGTTTGGATTTTCTCGGCTATAAAACCTTGCAGAAGCTCCTCGGTTCGATGGGCAAATCATCCATCGGCAGACACGACACGCAGCATCTCGACACGGGCATCGAAGCCGCTCTGAGTTCAAAACAATACGAATTCGGCGACACGCTAAATTTAGATGTCAACGCAACGCTGATGTCGGCTATTCAAAGAGAAGGTTTGGGCGTTCCGCTTAATCTCGAATACAAGGATCTGCACGTTCATCAGCAGGATTATCAATCTTCGTGCGCAACGGTCGTGATGCTCGACTGCTCGCATTCGATGATCCTTTACGGCGAAGACCGTTTTACGCCCGCCAAAAAAGTCGCCCTCGCGCTCGCGCATCTGATCCGCACGCAGTATCCGGGCGATTCACTTAAAATCGTCCTCTTTCACGACGGCGCGGAAGAACTGCCGCTCGCGAAACTGGCGACCACGCAGGTCGGTCCCTATCACACGAACACGGCGGAAGGTTTAAAACTCGCCCGCCGAATTCTCACTGCCCAGCGCAAGGAAATGAAGCAGATCGTGATGGTCACGGATGGCAAACCGACCGCCGCCTTTATCGAACCCGGAAACGCCGCGTATTTCAATTACCGCCGCTATTCGAAGATGCAGGCGGATAACCGTCTTTTGTATAAAAATTCGATGGGCAACGATCCGTTCGTGATGGCGGAAACTTTTAAAGAAGTGCAGGCGTGCCGCAAAGCGGGCGTGATGATCAATACTTTTATGCTCGCTTCAGATTATTATCTCGTGGATTTCGTCAAACAAATGACCGCGATGACGCGCGGCAAAGCGTATTTCGCCAATCCGAACAATCTAACCGAATTCGTTCTGATGGATTTTTTGAAACGCCGGACGAGCCGTGTAAAATAATCCAATGATCGATGTTTATGCCGAACTCAAACGAATCATCAGCGCTTTAAATGAAAACGAGATAGAATACGCCGTTTGCGGCGGTTGGGCGATGGCGATTCACGGTGTTCCGCGCGCAACCATAGACATTGACTTACTGATTTCAGCCGAGTCGCTTGAAAAGGTTTTTGAAATCGCCAAAGCAAACGATTACTGGCTCGAAGGTCTGCCGATGACGTTTCACAACGGGCAAATTGAAATCCGACGCATTTCTAAACTTGATGATGAAACAGGCTTTGTTTTAATGCTCGATTTGCTGATTGTCACACCGGAAATAATTGACGTTTGGCAAAATAGACTGGTAAAACCTTTGGAAAACGGCTCGGTTTCGGTCGTTTCACGCGAAGGCTTGATAAAACTGAAAACCATTAGCGGACGAACGCAGGACAAAGCCGACATCGAAAAACTAGAGGAAATTGAAGATGAAAGTTGATATGTCGCCGCGCGCGATCGAAAACAGACTCAAGTTGGTCGGTGAATTGACAAAAGCCTGCTTGCTGATTCGCCGAAACAGCCTGGAAAAGAAAGAACAGGAATTGCCGTCAGAAAAAGCTGCCGACAGTATTACAGTCCAAGTTAAAAAAAACATTTTAACATATTGGCGGTAACAGTTTTATAAAACGCTGCACGAGCCGCGTCAGATAGTATGAAAATAATGTGGTGTTGGCGTTGCAAAATGGAAGTGCCGATGCTCAATGAAGACGAATTTCAGATGATTGCGGATTTATACCGGAACGGTATTAAAGCGACAAAGGAATTTAGCGAAAAGTATCGACTGCCGCTTGAAAATAGTTCGATTGACGAACGTTTTCGCCCGCTGCGCGAGAAATATAGCGAAATTACCGGACACGAGGAAATACATCAAAACGCGATCATGCATCATCGAATTTCGATTTACGGCGATCCGTGCGAAAATTGCGGGAAACCATTGCGGACTCCGCAAGCCGCGTTCTGCGCCGCCTGCGGTCAAACCGTCGGAGAGAAAGTATGAAAATAATAACCATTTTGCTGCTGCTTTTTTTCGTTTCGATGACGGCGAACGCCCAAAGCGGCGATCTCATTCTGGAAAAAGGCGTTGCCGCGCATAAGGAAATAGACGCGATCTATCAAACGTTCAGCGATGCTTACCGCACTTTGGACGCGGAAAAAGTTACGAATCTGTATAGCGAAACCGCCGCTTATCTGCCGCCGAACGACGACATTCTGCAAGGTCGCAACGCGATTCGCCCGACCTTCAAATCGTTTTTCGACTGGGTCAAAAAAGAAGGGCGGACGATGACGATCTCGTTTCAGATCTTGCAGCGCAAAGCGGATAAAAATCTCGCTTACGATGTCGGCATTTACACGATCCGGCAATTTAAGGACGGTGCGCCGGTCGGCGGTTTGGGACAGGGAAAATTCATCGTCGTCGCGGTCAGGGAAAAAGACGGCAAATGGCGTTTTCAGGTTGACGGTTACAGCGATCTGAAACCGCCGAAAAAACAATAAAAAAAGATGCTTTTCAGAGAATTGCTCACCGATGAATTTAACAAACAGCGCGAGGAATTTCGCCAATTCGCCAAATCGCAGGCGGGCGATCTGGACGATTATGTATTGAAACTTTCGCTTTTTACCGAAAAATCTTTCGCCGAGATTTTTCGGAAGCTCGCCGACGCGCAAGATTGCGGCGCGATTACTTCGGAAGAAATAAATCTGGCAAAGAAATTTTCGTTGAATTTCAGCGAAAAATGGAGCAATCACGAGCAGGCGCGGGCGTGGGCGTTCGAGATTCTCAAAAACCGCACGACTTTTGCCGCCGACGGCAGCCAGATATTTTTTGAACGGGAAGTTTCTTTTCGAATTGGCGGAGTTCAGGTCGGATGGTTTGAAAATCCGCATAATGAAACCAAAGGTTATGAGAAAAATGCAAGTTTCTCGATTATTTCGCCGAAGGATTTTGATTCGAGCATAGATTCGAACAAAGCAAGTTCTTATGTCGGTGAGCGGCGTTTTGAAGCCGAAATTGAAAAGGTTAAAGAATTTTTAGAAAGAAAGCGTGATTGGAAAACAAACGACGAGCCGTTACCTTTAGCTTTTTATGACGGCACATTGCTGCTGTCCGTGACCGAAACGCAAAGAAGCATTACGCAGAAACTGGTCGAATTGGCGCGTCTTTCCCGCGACGTTCGGGTTCCGGTAATCGGTTATGTTGACAGAAGTTATGCACGTGATTTGATGACGATGCTCGACGTTTTTGACGGGCATCAAGAGAGCTTGATAACCTCTCTCGACGATGCTTCGATGTTGCATGCTTCGACCCTGAAAAACTGGGGTGACCGCACACCGTTCTGTTATTCGCGGCGGCACGGACTCGACGCGTTTATTGACGCGCAGACGGGCGAATCGCTGGTCGGTTTCGTTTACCTGCAAACGACGTCGGATAATCCGCCGGCGCGGCTCGATGTTCCGGCGTGGATTTACGAAGAAGGTCTTTTGGACGAAGTCGTCAATACCGTGCGGGCGGAATGCGTCATCGGTTTGGGCTATCCTTACGCGCTCGAAACCGCCGATCAAACCGCCGTGATTACCGTTAGAGACCGCGAAGTTTTCCTTCAGGCTTTACAAGGCTTTGCCAAAGAGAATAATCTAAACTTACGCGTTTCGCGCAAAGCCGCGAGCAAAGGACGCAGAAGATAATGGAAAACGGAAAACGGAAAGTGAAAAATGAAAACCGCGAGTCAAACCGCGAAAAACTTTCCACTTTTCACTTTCCGCTTTCCGTTTGTAACGCTTGCGGGACTGAGTCGCGGCGCGGAAATGCGAAATTTTGTCTGATTTGCGGAAAACTTTTAAGGGAAGATTATCAACCGCTCGACACGCTTCGCGCATCTTACCGGATGCAGGGGAAAAGTCTCGATTTTAAGACGGCGGAAATTGAGGAAAGAGAGGAAATAATAGATTTGTTCGAGCAAAATAAAAATACGGTTTCGCAGACCGCCTGGGCGTGTCTGGTTTATTCGTTCGTGCCGTATTTAGGAATTATTTTTATCCCGCTTACGTTTTTCATCGGCGGTTTCGGCTACATCACGGCTCTGCGCCAACCGCAGCTCGGCGGACGAAAACTCGCTTTAATAAGTATCAGCTTCAGTTTTATAGTTCTCGCCGTCCAGATTTTTCTGTGGTGGCTGCTTTATATTATTCCCGAACTCGGAAAATAAGTGGAGAATCGAGAGTCGAGAGAAAAAAAACTCCGAACTCTTTACTCTCCACTCTTTACTCTTTACTCTAAAATGAAAATTGCCAAAATCGTCAGTTCAAACTCACATATTGATTACGTCGGGCGCGTGATTGATTCGCTTGACGTATCGGAACCGCCGTCGGCGGACGATTTTGGTTTCGCGCAGTTCGTTCGTCTGCCGGTTGATGAAACGGCAGAGATTATCGGCGTGATCTATGATTCGATTCTCGTAAATCCCGAATATTCGAATTTCGGTCCGCGTCTGTCGCCCAAACCCGAACTCGGCAGTTTCAGTCCCGATTATCTTAACGAGCAGGGCGTTTTGATCGGCATCTTACTGCTCGGAAGCAAAGATGAGAACGGCAAAATCCTGCACGGCGTTCCGCGCCGCGTCGTGCCTGCCGGACAGGACGTTTTTAAGATCGAGGCAAGCGAAGTCAAACGGTTTCATTCGGACGAGCGCGATTGTTTGCAAATTCATTATTACTCGCAGATCGTCGCGCACGCCGGGCTTTTTGCCGCGCCGCTACTCGAAGCGATTATCGAAGAACTGAGCCTCGATTGTTCCGACCAAGACCGTCAGCGGCTCGGCGTATTAAAACAAACCCTGCTCTGGCAACGCACGATGAGCGGAATGCGTCTATAAGGTTGGATTACAGATTTAACAGAGTTCTTGGAAGATTGAAGCGTTGAATTAGAAAAGCGAAATTTATCCAATATCAATTATCAATTATCAATTAAATTCAAAGGTTAGACAGTTTTTAACCTTAAAATTAATGGACAATTGAAAGTTGATTTTTGATAAATTCGGATTCTTTGCCGATTTCAATTTCTTTTATCGAAAATAATTTCAAATTGCAAAATCAGGATAAATTGTATGAAAAAAGTATTGTTTTTTCTCGCTTTGAGCTTATTCGCCTGCGCTTCTATTGCTTCGGCGCAGCCGCGTCCGGTTGATAAAACCTCTAATCAAACGCCTGTTAAACCCGCGCCCGCGACATTCGGCGCAAAATACGAAGGCGGAATGTTCGGCTTCGGCAAAAAGGAAGAAGGCATGCTGAAGTTTGACGATGTTAATTCGCGGCTTGTTTTTTACGGTAAAGACCAAAAGGAAAAATTCGGAATTCCGTATGAAGCGATGCTGGTCGTTACGCCGCAGTCGCAATCGGTGCAGTCAACCGCCGGAAAAGTCGTCAGCGTCATTCCTTACGGCAGCCTGATCGGCGGATTTATCAAGGAAAAACGCCGCTATCTGGTAATCAATTTCGACGATCCGGACGTTGAAGCGAAAGGCGTTCTGAGCTTCAGGATTGACGACCAGCCGCTGCTCGATTCGGTCATTGCCGCGCTCGGCACGAAAGCCCAACTGAAACAGCGCGGCGATGCGTATATTCGCCCGAAAGTCGTGAAAACCGGCGGCGACGATCAATAGTTTTCAGCGCAAATCGCCGAAATTATTCTGCAAAATCGCGGAAACAGCGATCGCCGCCGTTTCCGCTCTCAAAATTCTGCTCGTCAGCGTAATGATCTGAAAATCGTTCGACGCGGCAAATTCGATTTCCGAATTTTCCCAGCCGCCTTCCGAACCGACGAGCGCGGTTATTTTTTTGCCCGCTTTAATTGCCGAAAAACTTTCGCCGTTTCTTTCGGAAAATAAAATCTTCGCGCCTTCCGCCGTTTTCACGAATTTCTCTAAATCCGTCGGCAATTCGATCTGCATCAATTTGGCGCGTCCCGATTGTTTACAGGCTTCGAGCGCGATTTTTTGCCAGCGTTCCTGCTTTTTATCTCCGTCTTTTAACTTTACGTCAACGCGTTTCGTGTTCAGCGGAACAAGTTTGCAAACGCCTAATTCGACAGCCTTTTGAACAACCAAATCAAATTTTTCGCCCTTCAAAAGTGCGACCGCGAGCGTTAGATCCAAATTCGATTCGGGCGCGTCGGGCGCGGTTTCTTCGATGATGAACAGGGAAGTTTCCTTTTTCGAGATATTTTCGATTTCGCACAAAAACTCTCTGCCAGCACCGTCAAAAACCCGAATTTTCTCGCCCGCGCGAAGCCGCAGAACGTCGCGCAAATGGCGCGTTTCTTCAAGACTTAAAACTATTTTTTCATTGCTGAAATTTTCCTTCGGAGCGTAAAAGCGGCGCATAAATTTTTATGTTCCGAGTTCAGCCTTCAGGCGGCTTTTCTTTCGCAACAAAGCCGCCTGAAGGCTGAACTCGGAACTGTTATTCAAATTTTTCCTTAAAATCCTTTGAACTTTGTCTCAGTAAAACCCAATTCTCGAAAACTTCGGGCGACTGCATCCAGAGCGTGAACCATTCGGCGATTTCGGCTTTTTCGGCGCGTTTTTTTTCGTCAACCTTTTCGTTTTTGGAAATCATCTGCGCACGCTGTTTGCCCTTGATCGCAACTTCGCGCAACAGTCGCAAGCCCTCACGATCATTTTCCGAGGCAAATTTCTTTCGCAAATTTTCGAGACGACGAATTGAAATCAAGGTTTGTTTGAAGTCCGAAAACTTTAAGACATTGCGGAACATCGCGTCATACGGCGATTCCATTCGCCTTTGAACATCGAGTTCGAGAATCTCGGCGTGCCGCAGCTCCGCGCCTTCGTCGGCTAACAAACGCGCGATAATCATCGGCGAATCAACCGCGCCGAAGCCGAATTTGTCCCCGACGGCAATCTCGATCGCTTCGATTTCGCGTGCGCCGACCGATTCGCAGTCGAGCTTTTCCCAGACTTCGATAATCAAGTCGTTTTTTGTCCGCGAATTCCACATGTCTTTAATTACGAATTACGAATTACGAATTGTGAATCAATCGTAATTCGTAATTCGTAATTCGTAATTTTCTTTATTTAATGCCAACTAATTTTATCAGATCGGTCGAGGAATGATCCTTCGGGTCGCCGACAATTGCGACTTTGCCGCCGTATTCACGGACGATTTCGCGTTCGGGAACGGTTTCGGTTGTGTAATCCGTGCCTTTGGCGTGAAAATCGGGACGCACGGCGCGGATTAATTCCGTTACGGTCGGTTCGTCGAAAATCGTTACGTAATCAACAAATCTGAACGCGGCAACAATTTCGGCGCGTTCCGCTTCGGTCATAAACGGGCGGTTTGCGCCTTTTAATTTTCTGACCTGTTGATCGGAATTAATGCCGACTACAAGCACGTCGCCGAGTGCCTTTGCACCTGCGAGATAGCGAATATGCCCGACGTGAAAAAGGTCGAAACAGCCGTTTGCCAGCACAATTTTCGCGCCCTTGCGCCGTTCGATTGCAACCCTCGCCATTAAACGATTGCGCTCCAGAATCGGCGCGAATGAGTTTTCCTGAGTCATAAAGTTTGAGCTTTTTGTTCAAAAGACTCGGCTTTTGAAATCGCCGAAACAAGTTCGTCCGCGCTGACACAAGCCGTGCCTTTTTTCATCACGACAATGCCGCCCGCGTGATTTGCCAGATTCGCGCTTTCGGCAAAATCCAGCCCGCAAGCCAAGCCCAAAGCGTAAGCCGCGATAACCGTATCGCCTGCGCCCGTTACATCAACCGGTTCTTTCGAGCCGACGGCTTCGAGATAAAACGGCGGTTGCCCGCGTTCGACCAAAATCATTCCTTTATTGCCGCGTGTCACGAGCAATGCTTCGTAACCGAGCTTTCGGCAAAGTTCAGCGCAGTTTTCCGCCGTCAAATCTTTGCCCAAAATCTGTTCGACTTCTTCCTGATTCGGAGTCGCGGTCGTCGCCTTCGGAAATTCCTTCAGACGAAAGCGCGAATCAACGAGCAGCGGAATGTTTTTTTTCGCCGCGATCTTGTTGGCGAGTCCGGCGATTTCCGCGTTGGCGACACCGTAATTGTAATCCGAAATGACGATTGCATCGGCTTTTTCGGCGGCTTTGACAAGATTGGTTTTTAAGGTTTCCGAAATTTCCGCATCAAGCGCGGTTTGATTTTCGTAGTCAATGCGAATCACCTGCTGACGCGCGGCGTAATGCTGTCCGGCGAGAACGCGCACTTTGGTCGTCGTCGCAAATTTGTCCGACACGGCGATAAAATCGCAGTTGACATTCGATGCGGCGAGCTTTTCCGAAAGCGCTCTGCCGTTCGGGTCATTGCCGACAACGCCGACAAGAACCGCTTTTCCGCGCAATGAAGCGACATTTGCCGCCGCATTTGCCGCGCCGCCGGCGAGCGTTTCCGTTTCGTCGTGACGCAGGATAAAAACCGGCGCTTCACGCGAAACCCGTGCAATCGTTCCCCGCAGAAACTGGTCGGCAACCAGATCGCCGACAATGACAATCGTTTTATCGGGAAATTTCTGGTTGATGGTTTGAGAAAGATTTTTCATTCCTATTACAAACAAATTATCATAAAACAAACAAAAAGGTTGAAGACCCCAAAAAAGTCTTCAACCTTTCTATTTGACCATTCAGCAAAAATTAGTGCGTGTCGTAAGCGGCAACCGGAAAGTCGTTCGAGCTTCCCCATTGAACAACGCTCATAATACCGTCCGAGCTTCTGAGAACGTAGAAACTGCCGTTCGAATTACGCCAGATGGCGATGTCAGCTTTACCGTCACCGTCATAATCGTTTTGCACGTTCAAATCGTCGCCCGTGATTCCGAACGAAACCGCGTTGAAACCGCCGTCCGAACTGCGTAAGATATACCAAATCAGATTCGAGGTCGGTGTCGCGCCTTCGCGGACGACCGCGAGATCGGTTTTGCCGTCGCCGTCATAATCGCCCGGCACGACCAGATCGTTGCTCAAACCCCAGTTGACGATGCTAAATCCGGCATCGCCGCTTCTTAAAATATAGAAGGTTGCCTGGGCATTGGCGGACGCGCCCGGACGCTGCACGGCAAAATCGAATTTACCGTCGCCGTCGTAATCGCCCGGTGCCGTGTAATCAGTTGCAAGACCGAATTGATAAGCGACGAAACCGCCGTCAGAACTGCGCAGAACATACCAGATCATCGCGCCGTTCGTGCGGCGGACGACCGCGAGATCGGTTTTGCCGTCGCCGTCGTAATCACGCTGGACGGGTTCGTCGCCTGTAATTCCGAAAGGAATGACGACAAAAACATTGTTCGAACTGTTCAAGCGATACCATTTACCGTCCGTGTCGCGCCAGACCGAAACATCGCCTTTGCCGTCGCCGTCAAAGTCGCCCGGTGCCATATAGTCGGTGTTCGCAATACCGAAGTATTGGAAGATATACGGATCGGCTCCGCCGCTCGATTTATTGATATACCAGATACTGGTGCTTGGACGAAAAACGGTAAAATCGGCTTTATTATCGCCATCATAATCAAGCGCGGTGCGCAATTTGTTTTGTCCCGAAACCGAAACAACAAGAAGAGTTACAAGGGCAAAAAACACACTTAATTTGCCGCTTTTGGTCAAAATATTTTTCATTTTTTATAATCCTTAAAAATATATGAATTTTTGCAAAGGTTTTGGCAAAATTTACGCCAAAGACAATAGGAATGTCAAATATACTACTTTAGCCGAACCAAATGCAACATATTTGACTGAAAACCTTGTCAAAAACGAAATTTCTCACCTTTAACCCGTTTGCTTGTTCTGCGCTCTTAGACGCTCTTAAATTAATAAAAGTTGGAAAACCTCCGGCATTTAATCGAAAATTAATTTCTCGACTGCGTAACCGTCAAAAGTTGGTCGCCGATCTGAATCGTGCCGCTGCGCGAAATCTGCTGATTAGTCGAAACGCGGAAGCTGACCGCGCCGTTTCCGGTCAAGGGCGACGCGCTCGTGACAGAAATCCATTTCGCGCCGCTTTTGACTGCGAAATCGCAGTTTGCCGGAACGGTAACGTTAACCGTGAACACGCCGCCTTTGGTCGGCGCGAATAAATCGGTTTGCGAAAGATTAAAACTGCAAACCGTCTGATTCTGCAAAGCATTGGCGATATTCAGCCTGCCGCCGGTTTTAACAACGTCGTTCCACGCCGCGAGAACATCAACCGTGTTCATCAAAGTCGCTTTCAGCGAAGCGGCGGAAAGATTCGGATTATACGCCGCGAGCAAAGCCGCTGCGCCCGCGACGTGCGGACTTGCCATCGAAGTGCCGCTGTTTCCGCCGTAACCCGAACCGTTCGTACTCCAAATTCCCGAACCGGGCGCGGCAAGGTCAACGCTCGCCGTTCCCCAATTGGAAAAACCCGAACGCTCGTCAGTATTGGTCGAAGAAGCAACTACTAAATTATTCGGGCTGTCGTATCTTGCCGGATAACCCGGCGCGCTCGGATTCGGATAGGGAAACGAATCTATATTTTGACCGTTGTTTCCGGCGGCAAAAACATTCAAAACGCCCGCGTTGCCGAGCGCGTCCAGCGCGTCTTTCGTCGCCTGATCGTAACCGCAAGCCTCGTTGCAGCCGCTGAAGGAATTATTCGTAACACGGATATTTACACCGCGATTTTTCATCATTCGGATATAATTGTAAGCGTTAATCAGCATCGCCGAAGTCGCGTTTCCGCCTGAATTAAAGATTTTTATCGCCATCAGGCGAACCGTCCAGTTGACCCCGACAACTCCCAGATTGTTATTTCCGACCGCGCCGATCGTTCCCGCGACGTGCGTTCCGTGCAAAAATTCTTCCTGCGGGTTTGAATCATTAAAGTAAAAATCCCAGCCGTAATAATCGTCAACAAAGCCGTTGCCGTCGTCGTCAATATTGTTTCCGTTTATCTCGCCCGGATTACGCCACATATTGTCGGAAAGGTCTTCGTGATTGTAGTTGATGCCTGTATCAATTACCGCGACGACGACATTCGGGCTTCCGGTGGACAAATCCCAAGCCGCCGGCGCGGAAATCTTCGTCAAGCCATACATTCCCGCGTTCGTATATTGCGGATCGTTCGGCGTAAGTGCCAAACGATAATAAAAATTCGGCTGAACGGCTTCGACTTCGCCGTATTTTTTGTATCGCTCGACAGCTTCTCCGACCGTCATTCCCGCAGGCAGTTTGACGCGCATCCATCCCAGATCGCCGAGCGTTTCCAAAAGACCGGCGTTCATCGAAGCGTTAGTTGCGGAAACCCGCGACGATTCCGTTCCGCTCTTGAATTTGACCAGCACTTCGCCGTCGGCAAACGCTTTTTCGCTTTTTTGGGCAAATGCCGAATTCACGCCAAACAGCAGAACCGCAAAAAGAGAAATCGCTTTAATAATTTTCATAATGGATGCGTCGCAAAACCATCTGCTCAAACAGTGCGTTTTTTTGAAAAAAAAATACAAAAGTTGTAAAAGATTATAGATTTTTTGAACGGTGAAAGACAAATTTTAGGCGCGGAAAATCAAGGAAAGAAATTTATGGGGCGGCTAGTGGGGGTCGAACCCACGACTTCCTGAACCACAATCAGGCGCTCTAACCACTGAACTATAGCCGCCACAAGGCGATTTTGGATTTGCGATTGCGGATTGCGGATTTAATCCAAAATCAAGATTTGTATTATACAATCCGAAATCCGCAATCCAAAATCCAAAATTAAAATGGTACCCCCGGCACGACTTGAACGTGCGACCCACAGCTTAGCTTACCTCACTTGGTTTCCCAAGCCATATTTTCTGAAGAAAATATGTTGAAAGTCTGGACTATATCTTAGACATTTCAGTCTGAGTGCGTGTAGTCTCTACGGATCGATTTTGAACGAGTTCAAAAAATTCCCTCGGTATTGTCATAGGAATTTTTCAATTCCCTTAGAGTTTCACCGATATAGCACTCTCCACTGTGCAAGTTTCTTTTTCCCTACACAGGCTCCTATTTGAAGGCTGTTGCTCTATCCAACTGAGCTACGGGAGCATACAAAGAACGAATAAAAATCTTAGCGATTCGGGAGTTTTAAGTCAAATTCGATGTTGCTTTCGCCGAATTTTCCTGAATAACCTGCATCATCTGCGCGAAAACTTCCGAGAGATCGAGTTCGCTCGTGTCAATGACGACCGCATCTTCGGCGATCATCAGCGGTGAATCTTCGCGCGAAACGTCGCGTTCGTCGCGTTCTTTGATCTCGGCAAAGGTCTGCTCGTAAGATGTGGCGCGCTGCTTTTCCAGATCTTCTTCGTAACGGCGGCGGGCGCGCGCTTCGGGTTTCGCGGTCAGGAAAAATTTAATGTCGGCGTTGGGGAAAACGACGCTGCCGATGTCGCGCCCGTCGAGAACCGCGCCGTTTGGCGAATTTTTTCCTAAATTTCGCTGATGTTCGACGAGAATTTTTCTAACTTCGGAAATCGCCGAAACGATTGACGCGGCTTGCCCGACTTCATTCGTGCGAATCCTTGCCGAAACGTCTTTTCCGTCCAGAAAAACCTGCAAATTTTCGGGTTCGCCGATTAATTTTATGTCGGAATTTTCGGCAATTTCGGCGACTCGCGCTTTATCTTCAAAACTCACATTTGCATCCAAAACAGCCAACCCGACACCGCGATACATCGCGCCCGTGTCGAGATAAAGCAGGTTCAACTCTTTGGCTAACATCTTGCCGAGCGTCGATTTTCCCGCGCCCGAAGGTCCGTCAATGGCAATTATCATTTGATTTGTGCCGGTCAACTTTTTGTTGCCGCGTAATCATTCTATAAAAATTTTGGAATCAAGCAAAAACAGCGCGGGTTTTTATGCTCGCGCCGTTTTGATGTTTGCCGAAAATTAAATTCCGCCTAATTCGCGGTTCTGAAAATTTTGACCGCGCGGTCGGGGTAATCGGTGATGATGCCGTCGAGATCGAATTTCTTCATTCGTTCGAGGTCGGCGATTTCGTTGACCGTCCACGGGACGATCTTGATATTTCGCGTCCGGCAGTATTTGACCAATTCTTCGTCAACCAGCGAAAAATGCGGGCTGTATGTGTCGGGCTGAAAACCGAGCCGTTCGATGTTATTTGCGATGCCGTCCTTGTTCATCACAAGCAATGCGAGCGGCAATTGTACGGGAAGTTTGCGAAGTTCCTGCAAAGGGCGGACATCGAAAGACTGCACGATCACCTGTTTTTCAATTTTATGTTTCAGGATTTCGTCATAAACCAGCTTGGCGAAAACCGCCGGCACGGGCGAAAATTTTCCGTCCCAATCGGGATTCGATTTGATCTCGATGTTAAAGCGGACGGGTTTTAATTTATTTTTCCGTGTGTAATCGTTGACGGCTTTGAAAACGTCTTTGAGCAGAGGTTTCGCAACCTTCATTTTCTGTTGTTCGGGAAAACCTTTGTTGCCCAGACTGCCGACATCGTAGAGTTTGATCTCCGAGTATTTCATCAGAAAAATGTTGTGTTCCTTTTCCTTGTCCGCCGCGATCGGTTTGCCGTCTTTGTCGAGCGAAATGATGTGCGAAAACCACGGTTCGTGCGACACGACGAGCTTGCCGTCGGCACTCACCGCGAGATCGAGTTCGATGGTTTCAACGCCGAATTCCAAAGCCTTCAAAAATGACGGAATCGTGTTTTCGGGCAGCAATCCGCGCGCACCGCGATGCCCTTCAATCTCGACGACGCGTGCCGTTTGTGCGAAAGTGTTGATTGAAATTAAAAGTAATACGCAAAGTAAAAGATTCTTCATATAAATATTTTATTAAACCCGCAGATGAACACAGATTCAAAAGAAATTTGAAATTTGAGATCTCAAATTCTAAAAATCCGTTTTCATCTGCGATTAAGTTTAGTTTCTTAAAACGACACCTTCAAGGCAACCTGAATCTGCCGTGCCGGAAACGTGCTGTTGATCGTGCCGAACGCCGCGCTGTTAATGTCGGAGTTGGCGGCTTGAAAATTCGTGCGGTTGAACGCGTTGAAAAATTCGGCGCGCAGTCCGATTCGGGTAAATTCGTTGATCGGCAGACGAAATTCCTTCTGAACGGCGACATCGAAATTAAAATAATTGTCGCTGCGGGCGGTGTTTCGTCCGGCGCTGCCGAATGGTGAAGTCGGGTGCGGCTGTGTCAGACACGAACGAATGAAATAATCGCGTGTCGGATTTGTCCGGGTATCACGGTTTATCGGATCACAGAGAACATTCGGACGAAGCGCGACGCCGCCGAGAAACGACGGCAGATTGTTCGTGACGGGCGATGGTCCGTAGCGGAACGTGATGGGCTGTCCGCTGGTCATGGTGTTGACACCCGAGAGCGTCCAGCCGCCGACAAACGCGTCAAGAATTTTGTTCATATTGCCGCCGAGCCAGCGTCCGCGCCCGACGGGCAGTTCCCAGACAAAGCTCGTCGTGTTGTTAAACGGCTGATCGTATGCGCCGATGCCTTTGTTCGAAGCGATGTCATAGACGTTCTGCGGCGTTCCCGTGTTGCCGTTCGGTTCTTCCAAAACCTGCGAAGCATTGTCTATCGCCTTCGACCAGGTGAACGAATTTAAGAAATACAAACCGTTCGAAAACCGGCGTTCGAGCTTGATCTGCAAAGCGTTGTAGTTGGAAAAGCCTTCGGGCAGAACCGCCGAGATCGAGCCGAAGCCCTGAATCGGACGACGCGCCTGAAGCGACGGCTGCTGCGCGGCGGGCAAAGCGAATTCGGTAGGTGTGAGCGGTCGCGCCTGATTGTAATCGGCTAAGATGACGAGATTTTTCGCGCGGTTTCCGACATACGCGACATCGAGAACCATATTCCAGAAAATCTCCTGCTGAACGGAAATCTGCCAGTTCTGAATCATCGGCGTTTTGATGTCGCGCGGAATGTAAAGCGTAACGTTGTTCGGCAAGCCGCTCGTCGGATAACCGAGCTGCGTCGTGCGGAAACAGCTCGCAGAATAAGTGTTGCCGTCGCACAAAGGATTCAGCGTCGGATCGGGCGCACGTTGGGCAACCGCCGCGCGCGTGATGATCGGGAAATTCGTTCCCAGGATGTCGGCACTTCCCAGCCGATTCAGATAGTTATAACCCATTCCGTAGCCGCCGCGAATAACGGTTTTCGGGAAAATATTGTAGGCAAATCCGATTCGCGGACCGAAATTGTTGTAATCCGGGTCAACCAGTGCGCGGTCGTAAAGCGAGCCGTCCTGCGCCAGAACGATCGAATTTGTCGCCGGATCGTAATTCGACAGACGATTGTTTTTTTCATAATACGGCGTGCCGAATTCGTAGCGCAGACCGAGATTCAGGGTCAGTTTGCGATTGACCTTGAAATCGTCCTGAATATACGCGTAATGAAAACGCTGCTGCATTTCGGCGACGGTCAGATTGGCGAGTTCGTATTGACTTCGCAGACCGAAATAAAAATCGGCGAGATTATAGATATTGTTCGCGCCCACGCCCGTCGGTCGGCTGTATTGTCCGGTGTATGTGTCAATTCCCATCAGCGGATTCGTGTCCTGAACTTCGGTGTTGACGCGCAGATTTTCGTAGCCGAATTTCAAACTGTGGCGACCGCGTAAAATCGTATAACTCGTTCGCAGATTGTAATTCGTCGGATTTTGAAATTGCGGATTCGTCGCCTGCCGTCCGAGCTGTGAAAGCCCGCCGATGGTCTGCGTTGTCAAACCGCCCGTTACTTCCGGGTCGTCGGGCAAGCCGGTGATGCCGTAAAGCTCGAACATACTCGGTCCGCCCGTCAGCGGCGGTCGTTTTCCGGCATCTATTCTCGAAGTCGCAAACCGAATGTCCAAAACGGAAGCGTTTTCAAAGGCGTAAGTTCCGCCGATTACCAGTTGTTTGTTCAAAATATCCACGAAACCGTTCTGGTTGCTGCCCGAAGGTCCCGGAATGTTCGGCGCTTCAAAAGCATTGACCTTGCGGTAGCTCCAGCGTCCGAACAGGCTGAAATTATCGTTAAATTTATGGTCAACGCGAATATTGTATTTGTCGCTGAAATTGCGGTTTAAGACTAATTCCTGATAATTCGCGCCCGTCACGCCCGTCAGATTAGGCGCGGGAAGTTCGCTTAAAACCCTCTGCGCGAAAGGCGTTAAAGGAATCGGCGTTCCCGCCGGATAAGTTACGCCCGTTAAAGGATTGCGCACCGCAACCGTCAAAATTCCTTGTCTTTGGGCGAGCGTCGGAAGGTTTGAATAAACCAGATTTTTTTGAATCTGGCGGAAACCTTCGTAATCGCCGAAGAAAAACGTCCGGTCACGGATTATCGGTCCGCCGAACGTAAAGCCGAATTGATTGCGGATAAGCGGCGGTTTTTGTCCGCCCAAAGGTTTGAAAAATCCGACGGCATTTAACACCGTGTTGCGGTGAAATTCCCACAGAGAGCCGTGAAAACGGTTCGTTCCTGTGCGGTATGAAGCGTTGATGACCGCGCCGCCCGAACGTCCGAATTCCGCGCTGTAAGTGTTGGTCTGCACCTTGAACTCGGCAACCGCGTCGGGCGAAACCTGCACGACCTGCGACGAAAAACTCTGGTTGCTCGTGCCGTATGCGTTATTGTCCACGCCGTCGAGCAGAAAATTGTTCATCGTTGCGCGTAAACCGTTGACGTTAAAAGCGGCTTCGCGTCCGCCGCCGCCGATCGAGCTGTTCGTGTTCGATTCGCGCACGCCCGGCGCGAGCAAAGCGAGATTGGCGTAACTGCGACCGTTCAAAGGCAAAGTCACGATTTGTTTGCGCTGGACGACCTGCCCGACCTCGCTCGAATCGGTTTGCAAAGGAGTTGCCGCATCAGTGATGACGACGGTTTCGGTTGCGGCGGCGACCTGCAAAGATAAATCAACCCGCTGGCGGGCGTTGATCGTCACGTTCACATTGTCGGCAATCGTCCGGCTAAAACCGTTTGCCTCGACGATGACCTGATAAATCCCGATCTTGACGTTTGTAAATTGATAATCGCCGTTCGCGTCGGTCGTCGCGGTTTGCATTATTTCGGTCGCGAC
>JALHNX010000109.1 GCA_022843305.1 Pyrinomonadaceae bacterium
GGCGTTATTGACGAAATTCCCGGCGCATACAAAGATATTGATCAGGTTATGCGTAACCAATCCGATCTGGTCGAAATCGTCGCGGAATTGAAGCAAGTCGTTTGTGTTAAAGGGTAAAATTAAGTGGATAGTTTAAGTTATATTCTCTATCCACTTTTTATATCATTTAAGGAGTTTCTCATGAAAGAAATTGATTTTAGTAATATTCAAAAAGATTTTAATAAATCATTAATAGACTTAGAAGAAAATCTCAAAAACGATAAATCTTTAAAGTTTTGGAAAAGAAATACAAATAGAGTTGTTGTTTTGAATTACTTTCAACTTGCCAAGAAACATTTAGAAAGTTTGATGTTAATTTGTGAATACAATACGAGCCTTACAATTACATCTCCACCAATTGTAAGAACAATTTACGAAATACTACTTATCATAATTTTTCTTTTTGATGATTTGGATAACAGGGTATTTTCTTTAGCTAAAACAATTCACCGTGAAAGAAAAAGAGAAATAGAGTGCTTTGATAAACTTGGCTATCCTACAAATAAAAAAGAAGAATTTAATAAAAGTTGGGAAGAATATTTACAAGAATTATACGTTGACTTAATTCCCGATAATTTTGACTGGACAGAAAACAACGAACGATTTCCACAACCAAACCAAATTTTAAATAGTTTTGAAAAAACTTCGCCAAAAACACATTCATTTTTAGAATTTATGCAAAAGCGGCATTACAGAGTATTTTCCATAGATTCCCATATTGAACCTTGGCGAATTGCTAAACTTACTCGCGCGTTAAATGGAACTGATGAAGAAACGATTCTTGAATTGAAAAATGAACAAATTTGGTTTGGTTTTTTGTTCTCATTAGCTATCGCTACTGAAATTGAAATTAATCTTAAATACGGTCAAGAAAAAAATCTGTTGAACCTTTGGATAATTTTCTCTGACCTTTGTAATCCAGCAAAAGAAATTTACGAACAAAGATATAAATCCCTTCTTAATATATAAAAAGCTGTGTTCAAACTCGAAAAAGTCGCTGAAAGCGACAAACATTATAGCCTATGGTGCAACCATAGGTTGTAATCAAATGATTCAACCGCTCGCTGTAAGTGAGCTACATTTCTGATATTTATTCGACACTTTCAGCGTCGGAAAACACTTAATATGAGATCCCTAGCGATTCTCGCTAGGCTATAATGTTTGTCATCTTCGATGACCAAAACCATTTATTTTGAGTTTGAACACAGCTTCTAAGCATCGTTGGTCTAGTTGGTTTAAGACTTCGGCTTGCCACGCCCGAGGACAGCGGTTCGAATCCGCTACGATGCTCCAATTTTGATTTTGGATTTTTTCTCGAAATTGAAATTCGATTATGTTAAATTAAATGTGAGGTAAGATTATGTCTAAGAAAAATGGAAATAAGGTTGAAGAAAAGATTCCGACGGCGAAGGAACTTCGGAAAATGTATCCGTTGCCAAAGAAATTAACGCCCGAAATGCAACGTCTGAAAGAATCTACTGAAAAAGCAATGGACGCACTTGATAGAAGAATAAAAGAACATGGCTATCCACCCGATTTTCGACACTAATTCAATCATCAAATATCGTTTGGAAATCAAGAAAAATTTTGACATTCTTTATTTCCCGTCAGTCGTGTTTTTTGAATTAGTTGCGACTTCGATAAATCAAGATGAGCTAAAACTTTATTCGGATTGGCACAGAGAATTGAAAAAAATTGACCGAATTCTTACGCCGACTGAAAATGATTGGTGGGAAACCGCCAAAGCTATCCGCCGATTGTATATCAACAAAATTGCCCCCCAAACAAAACTCGCCTCAATCCGCACAGACGCACTAATTGCCCGAATTGTCATCAAACAAAAAGATGCTTTTCTCGTTACGGACGACGTTGACGATTTTCAGATAATCAAACGTGAAATGCCGGAACTTAAAATAATTTCAGCCGAGGATTTTTTCGCTTAAATAATCAAAATCAACGTCTGCGTGAAAGGCAAAACAATCCGTCCGGTTTTGAAATCAGATTGATTGCTTTGCCGCGCTTGCCTTTTCCAGCCAACGCTGTTCGTTGACACCGAAAACTAACAGCCAAAATATTTCCACGATTGCGACGATAAGCGCGAAAAGAGCGACGAAAGGAAATAATTTGTAACCGAACGGAGGATGTATGAAACTGAGCCAGCCCAAACCCGCGATCATACCCATAACTCCGAGAAATCTTGGCAGGAAAGTTGATTTTAGAATCAAATAGCCTCTTATTATTGACTCGAATCCGAAAAAGTAAAGCGCGATTGTCGGTCCCAGATCGTTTATCCTGAGAAAAACGAGTGCCAGCGACTGCAATTGTTCGGTGGTAAAACCCTTCAAATACGATTCGTTTCCCAGAACTAAAAGCGGAGCCAAATAAAAGACGCGGGAAAATGTTTTGATGATGCATCCGGCAAGACCGATGACCATTGCCAGCAAAGCCAGACTTTTGTACACAGGCTTTAATAATCTATAAAAAAGAGCCGTCATAAAAATCTGACAAGCCATTTCAAAAAGAAAAACAGCGAACCCCAAACGAAAAAGGGATTCGTTGTTGATAATGTTGGTCGCCGTCACGGCGGCATTATTAAGGTTTACCAGTTTTCCGCTGATAAAAATCTGAGCAAATATACCTGCCAAAATAGTCAGCAGCAACAAAACTCCGGCAATTCTCGCCGTCAACTTCGGCGACGTTTCCGAAAAAAGATTCGCCTTTTCGTCCGTGTTCATATTTTTTGTTCCGATGCAGATGATTAAACCGTTATTTTTTGTCAATCAAGCGGCTTGTTTTGGCATTACGGATTAGAAAAATGAAAAGTTCGCTTTTAATTTTATTTATGAAACGCTGACGTGATATTTGAGAATCTTTTTATTTCGCATTGTTATTCGAGCGGCTTAAGACCTCGGCTTGCCATGTCGAAGACAGCGGTTCGAGTCCGCTACGATGCTCCAAATTTTAATTACCAGTTACGATTGTTGTAATCGTCCCAATCATAATCGCCGTCCTTGTCAATATCGAAATGGTCGCCTTTTTGGGCTTTCAGGTAATCAATCTCGAATTTTTTGCCGCCGATCTTTTCTAAGACGACCAGTTGAACACGGTTGCATTCAAGCTCTTCTTCGATCATCACCTGCAATGCGGCTTTTTTGTCGGTCATCAGGTGCGCGTCGCCGAGCTTTTTCCCCGTTTCCTTGTATTTTTTGATGTGGTGTGTTTCGTGAATCAAAACGCTTGCCAGCCATTCGAGCGACGCATCAAAGGTGGCTTTGGCGATGTCAATGGTCATTACTTCCTCGTTATAATTAGCTCCGCTCACATTCCACGCGCGAATCTTGACAATGAAGAACTGCATTGTCTTGAATTCGTCGGGAGCTTTGTTTTTCAGCAATTGAAGGGCTTTTTCAATCTTATTGGTAAAGGCGGTTTCATTGATGAGCTGACCGTTCGGCTCAATCATAAAACCTTCAAGTTTCAGAGGTAATTTGACGGGATGACCGCCGGTTGATTTGACGGAAACATCGCCCGCTGTCTGGGCTGTGACGCTGCCAAATGAAATTAACAAAAAAATTGCCGCAATTAAGAATCGTCTTTTCATTTTCCTTAAATCCTCAATTCCCTCAAAAACCTAAAGTGGAAAGGTTAAGACGAGAAACGCCGCTATTTTTGTGTAACAAAAGACAGGTCAGAACCGCCCGCGACCGCCGCCAGTTCTGACATTTGATTCTCGCGGACGGAAAACTCGACCAGCCCGGTTCTTGGCTAGTCTCGTGAGCCGTGCCGTCTGCCGGAAGGAGCGGATTCGATGCAAATAATCCGCTCCTTAAATTTCGATGATTTCTTCGTAAGGAACAATTAGCTTTTCAAGGTCATTCGCTAAAACTTTTTGATGTTCTTCTTTTACAAAATCAGTAATATCTTCAATTTCAGTAATCCATTCGGTCGCAAACTTTCGAAGAGTTTCGCCGCGTAATCCGAGTTGGACGGCGCGCCGTTCGATTTTGTTTCCGTGCGGATCGTGGTCGGGATCCCATTGCAGCCTGACGGTTGACTGTTTTAATTTTTGTTTCCAATCTTCTTCGCTTTGATAGATATGTTTTTGAAAAGAAGAATGAACTGCCGAATGAAGAATTTCACCAAATTTTTCCAATCGCATCCAAATCGCTAAAATATTCTGCTGATGTTCTTTCGCTGCCCAGCCAGCCCGATACATCATCCAAAGAAAATTTGGCTTAATCCAGCTCATTCTTTCAAAGCTGTAATGGTTGCCGCCAAATTTCTGATTTTCGACTGCATATTGCGAAATTTTCGGGTTAAAGGCTTGGTAAACGACAATTTGCCCGTCATGGGTTTGACCGATTAAATGTTGACCTTTTTTTGGTAACCTTTCTTTTTGCTCGGGATAGAATTCGGTTCTAAGTTTCATTTTTTTTTCGACTTTCAACTTGAAAAATCTCAAACAAAAATCTTTATTGCAAACTTTTGCGATTATAAACCATTGTCAAATAAAACCTGAATAAACAGCAGATATTTGCCAATTTACAAAAAATTCATATACAAAACGGGCTAAAATCGGGTAATATAGTGGCAGTTATTAAATACTTGCACAATATATTGCGATTACATCTTGATTTGTATTGAGTTCATCTAATAAACACAACAACTTAAGGAGGTGATTCCATTGATAACGGGTAGAGTACTGCTCTTGAATTTTTCTTACGAACCGCTCGGCACGATCGGCGTGGCGCGGGCGATTTGTATGTGGTTTTCGGGTAAATTGACGGTCGAAGAAAACGACGGCGACAATTGTCTGCATTCGCCTTCGACGACAATTCCCGTGCCGTCGGTCGTGCGTCTGCGTTCGTATGTTCACGTCAAACGCCGCCGTCAGGAAACAACGATGAAACGTGCGCGAATCTATATCCGCGACCGTTACAGATGTCAATATTGCGGCGAACATAAACACGCCAAAGATTTGACGCTCGATCACATTCTGCCGCGCGCGCAGGGCGGCGAATCAACGCCGCACAACCTTGTTTCGGCGTGTGTCAAATGCAACCAGCGCAAAGGAAACCGCACACCCGATCAAGCCAGAATGCCGCTTCTGACTTCGCAAAAACTTTTGCGTCTCGGGCTTGACCACGTGCTTCTCTGCCACTACGCCGAATCGCGTCCCGAATGGAAGAAATATCTGTTTATGGACGACGTTTTGGAAGAAGATGTCAGAATCGCGGCTTAAGGAATTTGCGATTTGCGATTTTAGATTTGCGATTTGTTTTGAGACAAACGCGAATCAAAAATCAGCGCGTCGCAAATTCTTTAGCTTCTTTAATTTCCCATTAAATCGCAACAACTTGGACGGCATACGCGGAACGCACTTTGCCGATTTCTTTTCACGGTTTGCGCCGCCGCGACAAACTGAAGTTTCTCGTACATTTTTCGGTTATTCGGCTGTCATAATTTAACTTTTATGAAACTGCTTTTTATTTACGGCTCTCCGGCGGTCGGAAAATTGACGGTCGCAAATCAAATTGCCGCCGTCACGGATTTTAAGGTGTTTCACAATCATCTTTCGATTGACTGCATCAAGCCGATCTTCGAGTTCGGTTCAAAATCTTTCGGTAAACTGATTGATTTGATTCGTGTCGAAACGATAACCGAAGCGGCGCGGGAAAATGTTGATCTGATTTATACTTTTTGCTACGCGAAAAATTTGGACGACGCGCACGTCGAAAAAATCACGAACGCGGTCGAAGAAAACGGCAGCGAAGTTTGCTTTGTTTTGCTGAAAGCCGACCGCCGCGAACTCGACAAACGCGTAACGGAGGATTCGCGCAAAAACCTCGGCAAAGCGAAAACCGTCGAGATGATGAAATATTTTCACGAAACTTACGATCTGCTTTCGCCCGTTCCGATGCGCGAAAGCCTGATTATTGATAATACAAATCTTTCCGCAAAAGACGCGGCGCAGCAAATCATCAAGCATTTTAATTTGGCAAAAAATAAGGATTGAGTTAGAATATCTGTTCAAACATAAACGGAGCGGAAAGAATTAATTCTTTCCGCTCCGTTGTTTTTTTTGGAGAAAGGAATAATGAAAATTTACAAAAATGAAAACGAAATAAGATCGCTGGTCGAATCGTTTGAAAACGGGACGATTTCGGAAGCGGATTGGCGGCACGCCGAACATCTCGTGGTCGCGCTTTTTTATCTTTCAAACCACGATTTTGAAGCGGCTTTGACAAAAATGTGCGGCGGGATTTTTAATCTTTTGAAATCCTTCGGCGTTGATCTATCGAAAGAAATGCCCTATCACGAAACCTTGACGGTTTTCTGGATGCGGACGGTCGAAGATTTCAAAAAATCGAAAAACGGTGCTTCGATGCCTGAAATCTGTAACGAATTAACCGGAAAATTCGATAAAGATTATCCTTTAAAATTCTACAGCCGCGAGCTTTTATTCAGCGAAAAAGCGCGCAGCGAATTTGTCGAAGCGGATTTATAAAGTTCAAAAGAGGCTGAGGAAATTTCCTCAGCCTCTTTTTTGTGAGCCGGAATTAGTGTTTTATGAAGAAACTAAACGATCATCAATAACCGCTTCGATCTTATCCGCCGGTATATTCCGCCAGACGTTTTTTCATCGCGTCGGCGTTGACGGTTGCGGAATCGGTCGGTCGGCGGATAGATTCGGAGCGGTCGCCGTAATATTTGAAAAGCGAATTTCTGCCGTAAATCTCAACGCCGACACCGAGCGTTCGGGCAACGGCGTGCATCAATTCAAAACTTTTGCTTGCTTCGTCTTCAACTCCGAGCAGATGCAGTTTATAAATTTGCCCCGCCAGTTTCGGCAGCCAGACCGCCGCGCTCCCGAGCAGATCGCCGTTGCCGTTCAGCTGCAAGCTGCGGTCGCCCGTCCGGTCGGAATTTTCCGCCGCGCCGACGCTTTGAAAATTCGCCCTGCCGTTTCCGCCAAGCAGCAGGTGGCTTCTGTATTTCTCGTTTTTCGTGATGTTCAAAACCTTTTCGACCATCTCCGAAACGCTGCCGACCTGAATGGATTTGTCATACGCCAAACCCAACCAGCCCCATTGATTGCTGTCGTAAACATAAATTGATGCCATAATTTTTTCTCTATTTTTCTTTCTAAATCTCTTAAAACCTTTCTCTTCGCCGTTCAATCCTTTATTTTCTGATTACTGCATTTCATCGTCGCCGGCAAGCTGATTTCGGTCTTTATTTTCCTTTTCAGCCGCTTTCGCGTCGAGCAATGACTGCGCGATTCGCAAGCGGATGAAGAGACGGATTTCCGGTCGCTCGAACTTGTCAGCCAGACCGACGGCGCGTTCAAAATCGGCGCGCGCCAGATTTTTCATCAAATCCGACGAATTCGGGATATACATCAAAACCTGTTTGTTCATCGTATTAAAAAGCAGTTCCTCAGCTTCGACCGAGCCGCCGCCGAAAAATTCGTCCATCTTGATTCCCGAGCTGATGTATTCGTTCATTTGTCCGATGCCGCTTTCGACAATCGTAAAAGCGCGTTCCGGCGCGACGACAGCATAAACGCCGGCAACTTTTGCAACTGACGGCAAATCCGTCTGTTTTCTGAGCAGCGCGGGCATCATTTGAAGCGATTCGTCGAGCAGCGTTTTCGCCGTTTCGTTTTCGCCTTTGGCAGCAAGTGCCGACGCGAGTTCGGTCAGAGTCGCAACTCTTTGCGCGTCCGTTTTAAGGGTTGCGAGCATTTTACGAACTTCTTCCAGATCACCGCGGCGCGCCTTTATGAGCGGCGCGGCGGCTTCGATCTGTTCAAATAAATAAGCGTAATTTTTGCGGTCTTTGATGCGGGCGGCGATCATCTGCGCCTTTTCCGGGTCGTTTTCTTCGATGGCTTTAAAGGCGGCGGTCGAATAACGCTGGTCGCGGACTTCGGGCGCGGAAACGTCGGCGATCTTCGCCAGTTCCTCGGCACTTTTTTCCTGACTGTCGGAGTAAAACGTGTTCGATTCGATCACTTTATCGAGTTGGCGCGACGCTTCCGCGCCGAGCTTCAAACGAATCCGCTGTGCCAGCGCCGGCGCGTAACGCGTGATTTCCGGCAAAGTCTGACTGATCGAATAAAGCGCGGGATTGTTTGCGGACAGAAACGCGTTGGCGATCAGTTCGACCATTTCCCTCATCTCGGCTTCGGCAAGCAGCGGCACGATCTTTTTCGCTTTATCGCGCTCGGCGCGGCGGTTCATTTCTTTGGCGGCGGTGACAAACGAAGAAACCTGCCAGAAATCGATTTCCGTCTTGGGATTCGGCGGCGTTGTGTTTCCGGCGGCTGACGGCACGCGGATCTTCACGCTTTTGATTTGGGCAAGCACATCCCTGCCGAGATTTGCCGCGAGCTTTGAATCCTTTTTGTGCAGATTTTTGAGCATCTCGACAAATTGATAATTCACGCCGTTGGCATCGAGCTGTTCTTTAGCGACCGTGTAGGATTTGTCGGGCGCGTTTTTGGCGATTGCCGCCGTGATCTGCAATTCCAATTCGTTCGCAACGAGCGGATCATATTCTTCGAGCGTTTTTATTTTCAGCGCGGCGAGCGTATCGAGCGCGGCTTGCGAATCGCGGGCGGCAAGCGTCAAAACCAAATCTTTGCGCAATTCGGCGAGCTTATAACGCTGCGAATAATGCGCTGATTTTTCGACGCTGTTCATTTCAATTCCTTCCGGAAGATTAATATTGGCAAGCAAATTCCGAAGTTCCGTATAAGCGTTTTGAAAAATCGTTCGCGCCTGCTCTTCATCGTAATTCCACATCAAATCCGCAACCAAAGTCTGCGCCCGAACACGATTTTCAGGCAAATTAAACTGCTGCGACTCACGTGCGACTGACGCTAACAATTTTAATGCGTCTTGTTTTAATTCCGCCGTCAACGCATCGCGTTTAACGTCGGGTTTCGAGGTTTGCGCCGCGGCGGTTGTTTGAAAAACCAGCCCGACAAACAGTAAAAAAGCGAATAGTTTATAAAAATTCATCATAATCTCCTAAAAATTAATGCGTTCTAAATTAAACGACCTTTGCCTGTTCCGCCGGTTGACGGCTGGCATCTTTCATGGTCTTTGCGAGCAAACCGTAAACCGCTGTCCACGCCTCTTTTGTCGGAGCGGTAAATTCCCTGCTCAGAGCCTTTTCGAGCGTCCATAAAAGAGCCTCGCCGACTGAATCGTAATCGCGGTCTTCGACTCCGTAATTCGCGTGACGCGCACCCAAAGCCTGCACTTGCGGGATAAATTCTTCAATTTTCTGCAGACTTTTGACCACAAACGAGATGACCTGCATCAGTTTTTGTCCCTGCTCTTTCATGTCGCCTTTGAAAAGCCACCGCAAATTCGGGTCGAGGTCAAACAGCTTTGCATAAAACAAAGCCGCCGCCTGCTCCGAGATCGGTTCGATCTTTTCGAAGCTCTTTTGAACCAAATTTATTTGTTCGCCCGTCATAAAAATAACCCTCTGAATTCCGATAAAAATTTGCGGTCGTTATATTTCCCCGCCGTTTTTCTTTTCCGACCGCCTCAAAAATCTAAGGCGGAACAATACGGGAAAAACTATCATCGGCGGAATAAATTTTTAGTTTTTTTTTTAATATGCTAAATTTGAGTTCGTAACCCGTTACTTTTTCAATGAATTCGACCGATACGCAAAATTTGACCGAATTGCTGATGGCGTGGAGCGACGGCGACGAACTCGCGCTCGAACAGCTTGCGCCGCTGGTTCACGGCGAACTGCACCGGCTTGCCCGCAATTATATGCGCCGCGAACGCGAGAACCATCTACTGCAAACTTCCGCGCTGATCAACGAAGCTTATTTGCGGCTGATTGATTGGAAGTCGGTCAAATGGCAGAATCGGGCGCATTTTTTCGGCGCCGCATCAAGTATAATGCGGCGCATTCTGGTTGATTTTGCCCGCCAGCGTCCGCGTGTCGAAGCCGGTAAAGATGCCGAACATATTCTGCTTGACGAGGCGTTGACCATTTCAGCCGAAAAGGATGCCGACCTGATCGCACTCGACGAAGCCTTGCAATCGCTCGCCGGGTTTGACGAGCGCAAAGCGCGAATTGTCGAACTGCGTTTCTTCGGCGGATTATCCGTCGAAGAAACGGCGGAGGTTTTAAAAATTGCCCCGATCACCGTGATGCGCGAATGGCAAAAAGCCAAAGCGTGGCTTTACTGCGAGTTGAGCGGAGGTTAATTTTTCAACGCAAAGACGCGAAGGAGCAAAGGCGCAAAGTTTTTATAATTTTACAGGGCTTTTCAATAAAAATATCGCCCTCAAAGTTGTTAAGTTTTTTATAAATTGCCTCCAACTTTAGTTGGATGATTGTTTGAAATCTGAGTCGTGGCTTTAGCCGAACAAGAGAATTTATCAATCATCCTTTTGCTTAAGCACAATTTAGGCTAAAGCCAAACGGATTTTTTTATTTTTCAGAAATTCGGCTAAAGCCCGCTCGATTCACCCAACCTCCAACTGAAGTTGGAGGCAATTTATTTTTTACGGGAAAGTCCTATATAGTTTTATTACCATTGCGGCTTTGTGCCTTTGCGTTAAATTTATTCTTGTGAAACCCGAACGCTGGAGACAAATTGACGAGCTTTTCGATGCCGTTTTGGATTTACCCGAACCGGAGCGCGAAAGATTTTTGTCCGAAAAATGCGGCGGCGACGATGAACTGAAAACCAAAATACTGACGCTTTTGAAGGCGACGACGACCGGCAATTTTCTCGAAAAATCGGCGATGGGGATTGCCGCCAGAAATCTGGCTGATGAGCCAACGGTTGTCATTGACCGGCAGTTTACCGGGCGGTCGTTCGGATCATTTCGCATCGAACGGCAGATCGGCGCAGGCGGCATGGGCGAAGTTTACATGGCGACAGACGAAAAGCTCAAACGTAAAGTCGCGCTTAAAATTCTGCCCGCCGAATATACTTCGCACGACGAACGTGTGCAGCGATTCGAGCGTGAAGCGCGCGCGATTTCGGCGTTGAATCATCCGAACATCGTAACGATTCACGACATCGGAAACGCCGACGGCATCAACTACATTGCCACCGAATACGTCGAAGGAAAAACTCTGCGCGAGCTGATCGGCGAAAAACCGAGACTTGTCGAGATTCTTACTGTTATGATGCAGGTTTGCGATGCGCTCGCCGTCGCGCATAACGCCGGAATAACCCACCGCGACATCAAACCCGAAAATATAATGCTGCGTCCCGACGGCTACGTGAAAATTCTCGATTTCGGATTGGCGAAACTAAGCGAAACCGAAACGCGGACGATAAATAATTTCACCAAAACCGCGAAAGGCATTATCATCGGCACACCCGCTTATATGTCGCCCGTTCAGGTAACGGACGACAACGTTGATTACCGCACCGATTTATGGAGCGTCGGTGTCGTGTTTTACGAGCTTTTAACGGGCATCAACCCATATAAAAAAGAAACGCGGCAGGCAACGTTTCAGGCGATTTTGCTCGATGAACCGCCGCTCGCCTCGACGATGAATTCGGAAGTTTCAGGCGAACTCGACCGCATTTTATACAAAGCTCTCGAAAAAGACCCGGAGGTCAGTTATCAAACAGCCTCGGATTTACGTGCCGACCTCAAACGCGTCAAACGCGAAGTTGATTCGTCTGCCTCGCGGAGTAAAGGCAATGCTTCAACCCAGAGCCGCAAAAACGCAGAAACGCGAAGAAATTTTTTAGTCTTCGCCGTTTCCATTTTGCTTTTAATCATCGGCGCGGGAATTTGGTATTTCGCGTTCTATAAAAATCAGCCGGAAGCGATTGACTGGACAAAAGCCACCACCATGCAGCTCACCGACCAGCCCGGAACGGAAATTTTCCCGACGCTCGCGCCGGACGGAAAATCGTTCGTTTTCGCGGCAAAATCCGTGCGCGGCGACTTCGATCTGTTTTTTCAGCGGGTCGGCGATAAACGCGCGCGCAATATTACGGAAGATTCGACCGGAGACGACACGCAGCCCGCCTTTTCACCCGACGGCGAGCGCGTCGTCTTTCGTTCCGAACGCGGCTCGTCTGCCGGTATTTACGTAATGAGCGCGGGCGGCGAAAACGTGCGCCGGATTGCGGATTTCGGCTTTCACCCGTCATGGTCGCCCGACGGCAAAGAGATCGTCGTCAGTACTGAGGGCAAGCAATTGCCCGACGTTCGCAACGGCATCGCGAGCGAGCTTTGGATCGTCAACTTTGAAACGGGCGCGAAGCGGCTATTGATTAAAAACGACGCGATGCAGCCCGCCTGGTCGCCCGACGGAAATTACATCGCCTTTTGGTTTTACCCCCCAAATGTCGGCAGGCGCGACATCGGCATCGTGCCGGTCGCAGGCGGCGAACCGCTCGTCATCACCGGCGACGGCACGACGAACTGGAACCCGGTCTGGTCGCCCGACGGAAAATTCCTGTATTTCGCTTCTGACCGCGGCGGCAGCATGAATTTCTGGCGCGTTGGCTTTCACCAGGGGCAAATCGCTTCCGAGCCGGAAGCCGTCGTCCTCCAGTCGAAATACAGCCGTCATCTGGCATTTTCGCGCGACGGCACGCGGCTGATCTACGTTTCGACCGAAAACCGCTCGAACATCAGGGCGGTCGCATTCGACCCGAAAACGGAAAAAACCGTCGGCGAGTCGTTCTGGATTACGCGCGGCGACCGCAATATCTCGCGTCCCGAACTTTCGCCCGACGGCAAACAATTCGTTTTTTGTCTGTCGCGCCGGACGCAGGACGATATTGTCGTTGTCAATCGCGACGGCACGAACCTGCGCGATCTGACGAACGACGCGGCATTCGACCGTTACCCGCGTTGGTCGCCCGACGGCAAGCGCATCGCTTTTACCTCAGACCGCAGCGGCGTTTATGAAATCTGGGTGATCAATGCCGACGGCACCAATCTGCGTCAAATTACCTTTATGAACCAACACGGAACGTCGTTTCCGATCTGGTCGCCCGACGGCAAACGCATCTTATTCCGCAGCACGCCCAAAGCCTATCTGGTTGATCCGGACAAAAATTGGGAAGAGCAGAAGCTCGAAACGCTTCCCGACTTCGACCCGGAAGACAAGCGGCGTTTTCTCACCTGGGACTGGTCGCCGGACGGCACACGGCTCGCCGGTAATTACAGCGGCACGCCGATGGAGGCGGGTTTTTATTCGCTTGCGGAGAAGCGTTTCGACATCGTCGCCAATATGGAAAATTTCCCCGCGTGGCTGCCCGACAGCCGCCGCTTTATTTACGGCTACGAAAACCGCCTCTATATCGCCGACATCGAAACGAAAAAACCGCGTGAAATTGACACAATTCGTCCTGCCGAAGAAATCAAAAGCCTCGGCATCAGCCCGGACGGTCGGCTGATTTACTTCACGCTTTATACGAGCGAATCCGACATTTGGCTTTTGGATAATTCCGAACTTCCGTGAAAGCCGCCGAATTGCGTTCAAACCGGGTTTCGGATTTTCTTTGGATTTTTGTTTATCTGTGCTAAATTTAACTTGCAAATTTCCCGTAAATTCATATAAAAATGCCGCTTGATACCAAACAGGAAGTTACCGAATTGCTGCATAAATGGAGTGACGGCGACGCTGCCGCGCTCGAACAACTGACGCCCGTAATTTATTCGGAACTTCACCGCATCGCCAAACGCTATATGAACCGCGAACGCGACGGGCATACTTTGCAGACGACCGCGCTGGTCAACGAAGCCTATCTGCGGCTGATTGACTGGAAAACCGCGAAATGGGAAAACCGCGCCCATTTTTTCGGCGTTTCGGCGCAATTAATGCGAAGAATTCTGGTTGATTTTGCCCGCAAACGTCCGAAAATTTCAAGCGATGAAGCCGCCAAACACGTGTCATTAGAAGAAGCCTTTACCGTTTCCACCGAAAAAGACGCGGATTTGGTCGCGCTTGACGAGGCATTAAACGAGCTGGCGAAATTTGACGAGCGTAAAGCAAAAATCGTCGAACTGAAATTTTTCGGCGGATTATCCGTCGAAGAAACGGCGGAAGTTATAAAGATTGCCCCGATCACCGTGATGCGCGAATGGCAAAAGGCAAAGGCTTGGCTGTACCGCGAGTTGAGCGGAGGTTAATTTTTCAACGCAAAGACGCGAAAGAGCAAAGGCGCAAAGTTTTTTATAATTTCATCACCTTTGCGCTTTTGCGTTAAATTTATTCTTGTGAAACCCGAACGCTGGAGACAAATTGACGAGCTTTTCGATGCCGTTTTGGATTTACCCGAATCCGAACGCAAAAGATTTTTGTCCGAAAAATGCGGCGGCGATGAAGATTTAAAAAACGAAATTTTATCCCTGCTTAACGCCAACACGGTTTCCGACAATTTTCTTGAAAAATCGGCGATGGGTGTTGCCGCCAAAAATCTCGCCGATGAACAAACCATCGCCGTTAATGCTTATTTGGTCGGGCAAACGGTCGGAACTTATCGAATCGAAAAACCGATCGGCGCGGGCGGGATGGGCGAGGTTTATCTTGCCTACGACGAAAAGCTCAAACGCAAAGTCGCGCTTAAAATTCTGCCTGCCGAATATACTTCGAGCGATGATCGCGTGAAACGTTTCGAACTCGAAGCGCGCGCGATTTCGGCGTTGAATCATCCGAACATCGTAACGATTCACGACATCGGAAACGCCGGCGGCATTAATTATATCGCCACCGAATTTGTCGAGGGCAAAACACTGCGCGAGCTGATCGGAACGAATTTACGCCTGAAAGACATTCTCGAAATAATTCTGCAAGCCTGCGACGCGCTTTCCGCCGCGCACAATGCGCGCATCATTCACCGCGACATCAAACCCGAAAATATCATGCTGCGACCTGACGGCTACGTGAAAATTCTCGATTTCGGGCTGGCAAAACTGAGCGAAATTGACCTCAACACGATGAAGAATTTCACGCACACCGCCAAAGGCATTATCATCGGCACACCCGCTTATATGTCGCCCGAACAGGTCGCCGACGATAAAGTTGACCACCGCACCGATTTATGGAGCATCGGCGTTGTGCTATACGAACTTTTGACGGGCGTTAATCCGTTCAAAAAAGAGAACCGCCAAGCGACTTTTCAGGCGATTTTAGCCGAAGACCCGCCGCCGCCGAGTTCTCTGAATGCAGAAATTTCAACCGAATTAGATCAAATTTTGGTGAAGGCGTTGGAAAAGGCTGTCGATTTGAGTTATCAGACCGCCTCGGATTTACGCGCTGACCTCAAACGCCTCAAACGCGAGATTGATTCATCGCCGTCGCTCAGAAGCGTCAGCAATTCTTTAAGGCAAAGTCGCCAAGCGACAAAATCGCAAAGATTCATATTATTTTCTGCTTTCGCTGTTTTACTTTTAAGTTTTACCGGCGCGTTTTTGTGGTGGAAATATTCCCCGACTCCGCCCGAGCCGTCGCCGTGGAACAACGCGGCATCCACTCAATTGACCGATTTTGCCGGCGAAGAAAGCTATCCGAGCATTTCGCCCGACGGGAAAACTCTGCTTTACACGCGCTCAAAGGACGGCAACCGCGATATTTTTTGGCAAAGAATCGGCGGCAGCAACGCCCAAAACCTGACTGCCGATACGCCCGAAAATGATACGCAGCCCGCATTTTCGCCGAACGGCGAGCGCATCGCCTTTCGTTCCGAACGCGGCGGCGGCGGAATTTTCGTGATGGGCGCAACGGGCGAATCGGTCAAACGGCTGACCGATTTCGGCTTTACGCCCGCCTGGTCGCCCGACGGCAAAGAGATTATTTTCAGCACGGTTGATTTTGACGAACCGATCTCACGCAGCCGCACGAGCGAAATCCGGGCGGTTGATATGAATGGCAACACACGTCATATAAAAACGAATGTTGATGCGACGCAGCCGCAATTTTCGCCGAACGGCAAACTGATCGCTTTTTGGGGCAAAGACGAAAAATATCAGCGCGATCTGTGGACGATTCCGGCAACCGGCGGCGAAGCTGTGCGCGTTACCAACGACGAGGCTTTGGACTGGAATCCGGTTTGGTCACCCGATGGAAAGTTTATCTATTTTTGCAGTAACCGCAACGGCGCGACGAGCTTATGGCGCATCCCGATTGACGATTCGAGCGGAAAACCGACCGGCGAGCCGGAAGCGATTTCGGCGACACCCGCGCAAAGCTGGCTTTTGACGATTTCAAAAGACGGCAAAAATCTCGTTTATGTCCGCCGCACACGCATCGAAAACATTCAGCAGATCGAATTTAATCCGGCAAAAATGGAAGTTATCGGCAAACCGTCCGCCGTTACCGAAGGCACAAGGCGAACGCGCACACCGTCCTTTTCGCCCGACGGGTCGCTGATCGTTTTTTACGTCACGGGCGAAACTCAGGAAGATATTATTTTGGTAAAAAACGGCGAAACAAAACGGAATTTGCTGACCAACGACGCGTTCCGCGACCGCGTTCCGCGATTTTCGCCCGACGGTAAACGCATCGCTTTTTATTCAAATCAGAGCGGAACTTACGAAATTTATACGATCAAAGCCGACGGCACCGACCGTCGGCAAATTACGAATCACGGCGGCAAAGGCGTCTATTATCCGATTTTTTCGCCCGACGGAAAACGGCTTGCCTACACCGTTTTTGAAGGTACGACGCAGATTATGAATCTTGAAACCGATTGGGCAAAACAAACGCCGTTTCAAGCTCCGCCGCTCAATGACAATAATGAAATGTTTATCGGCTGGTCGTGGTCGCCCGACGGCAAAAAACTCGCCGGATGGCGCAGCGACAAGGTTGAATTTGAATTTCCGGGGTTTTATGTTTTTTCATTTGAATCAAACAGCTACGAACTGATTTCGGAAAAAGCGATGCGCCCGTTTTGGCTTGCCGACAGCCGTCATCTAATTGCCGAAAAAGGCGGAAAACTTCTGGTTTTCGATTCGATGACAAAAACCGAACGTGAAATTTTGTCGGTCGAGCCGCAATATATTTCTTCGCCTTCTCTGACGCCCGATAACAAACGAATGGTTTTCAGCGTCGGCACAATCGAAGGCGACATCCAGATGCTTTCGTTGAAATAACTTCGCGGAGCAGACCAAAATCCGCCGCTCCGCTTCCCGAAAATTGCGCTCCTTACGGTTTGAGCGAGCCGATCATACAGCTTCCCCACCAGGTATAATGCCCGAAAGTTTTAATTTCGTGTTTTCCTTTCCAACCTTTGCCGACAAATGCCTGCGGTTCCATTACTCTGACCTGCGAATATCGCTCGGAATTTCCCGAAATTTCCATCACCAATTCATAAATAACATTGACGTGGAGTTTTCCGCTGCTTTCGACAAACGCGATGAAAAGGGGCGAATGCGCGAGATGATCTTTCAATTCGGCAATCGTGAAATCCATACTTGTTTGTTCGTCAACATTCAAGCCTTCCTGCCGGATAAAAGTCCGCATCCCGTCAATGCTCATCCCGCCTTCGTCGGTCGTCAAATTGACATAATTGTCAAGAAAACTCTGCTGTGATTTATTGACCGATTTGACCGCTTTCTGCCACCATTTCATACACGCCGCCCAACACGCATATTCATCTTGTTGTTTGACCGCCGGAATATGTTTATAACTGTTTGCCATTTATTTATCTCTCCAAATAATTAATATTTATCGGCAATTTTCTGCCTTTGATTATGAATGCGTTTGCAAATCAAAAAAACTATCATTTATTTTTTTCTTGACCATTTATTTTTTTTTGGTATTATCTTTTTTATGAATTTTAAGAAATTCAACCCGACCAAAGAAATTCTCGCCGCGCTCGGCATCGCGCCGAAAGAATCCTGTTGTAATTAAAATCCGCTTAATTTAACGTAAGTTCGGGATAAAAACGGAACGCCGTCATCTTGACGGCACAGCGTTTGAAAAACGCTCAGTCGCCTTCTTTATCTATCGAGAAACGCTGATATTGAGATGTTTGACGACGCTTGCGCGCCGTGTGCCGTCAGGATGACGGCGTTCCGTCCGGCAAATATCTTATACCGAATTCATATTAAATTGCTTAAATTCAAACGACGATTCGGAATTTTGTTTTTCAAAAATCCGAAACTCCGGCGTTTTGTTGTATCATTATTTTTTTTACAAAGGATTTTAATTATGCTTAGATTTCATAACACTTTAACGAATCGGATCGAAGATTTCGCGCCAATAAACGACAACGAAGTAAAGATGTATATCTGCGGTCCGACGGTCTGGAATTTCGCGCATATCGGCAATTTTCGCACGTTCACGTTCGGCGATATTCTGGCGCGTTACCTGCGTTTCAAAGGCTACAAAGTGACGCACGTCATGAATTTGACGGACGTTGACGACCGCATTATCAACGAATCAGTGAAAGCGAGTAAGACGATTGACGAATTCGTGCAGCCCTATATCGTCGCGTTCTGGGAAGATATGGACGTTCTCGGAAACCTGCGCCCGGACTACGCGCCGCGGGCGACCGAACACATCGCGGAAATGATCTCGATCATTCAAACTTTGCTCGAAAACGGCAAGGCTTACGAATCGGACGGCTCGATCTATTTCCGCATTTCAGCGTTTCCCGAATACGGCAAGCTCTCGAAAATCAAGTTTGAAGGCAACATCGTCGGCGGTTCGGAACGCATTGACACGGACAAATACGAAAAAGAAGATGCCCGCGATTTTGCGCTCTGGAAAATCGTTGATAAATCCGAGCCGACGGGCTGGGACGCGCCTTTCGGCTACGGTCGCCCGGGCTGGCATATCGAATGCTCGGCGATGAGTATGAAATACCTTGGCGAAACCTTCGACATTCACGCGGGCGGCATTGATCTGCAGTTTCCGCATCACGAAAATGAAATCGCCCAAAGCGAAGGCGCGACCGGAAAATTGTTTTCAAAATACTGGCTGCACGGCGAATTTTTGAAAGTTGACAGCGAAAAAATGTCGAAATCTTTAGGCAATGATTTCACTCTGC
>JALHNX010000110.1 GCA_022843305.1 Pyrinomonadaceae bacterium
ACAAGTAAGGAAGAACTGCAATCGGTCAACGAAGAACTCGTGACCGTTAATTTTGAATTGAAAGACAAAATCGAGGAAGTCAGCAACAGCAATTTAGATTTGCAAAACCTGATGAATTCGATTGATGTCAGTTCGATTTTTCTTGACCGCGATCTGCGAATCAAGCGGTTTACGTCGCCCGTCCAAAAACTTTTTAATATTCTTCCGGCGGATATTGGACGACCGCTTACCCATCAAACGCACCGGCTCGATTACGAAAATCTGGAGGCGGATGCCGACCGGGTTTTGCGAACTCTCAAGCCCTTCGAACACGAGATAAAAAGCAAGGACGGGCGTTGGCACTGCGTCCGCATTGTTCCGTATCGCACGGGGAATAACCAAATTGACGGCGTTCTGCTAACCTTTGAAGATGTCACCGAGCGCAAGCAGGCAAAACAGACTTTGAAGGAAGCCGACCGCCGCAAAGACGAATTTCTGGCGACGCTCGCGCACGAACTGAGAAATCCGCTCGCGCCGATCCGCAGCGGGATCGAAATTCTTCGTCATACTGAATATGACAAAGTAAAACTCGAACAGACTTTGAATATCATTGAACGTCAAACCAATCAAATTATTCGTCTGGTTGATGATCTGCTCGACATTTCGCGCATCAATGAAGGCAAGATCACGCTTAAAAAAGAACGATTGGAATTAAAAGCGGCAATCGAAACGGCACTGGAAACAAGCCGCGAGATGATTGAAAATAACGGGCAGCAATTAATAATTTCATTGCCGGATGAACCAGTTTATCTTGAAGCTGATTTAACGCGGATTGCCCAAATCCTTTTGAATCTTTTGAATAACGCCGCCAAATATACTCCGCCCGGCGGAAAGATTTGGCTGACCGGCAAAAAAGAAAAAAATGAAGTTGTCGTAAGGGTTAAAGATACGGGCATCGGAATTGCGCCGGAGATGTTATCAAACATTTTCGAGATGTATAGTCAGGTCGAAAACGCTTCTTCACAATCACGATTCGGTCTCGGCATCGGTTTGAGTGTCGTGAAAAAATTGGTTGAAATGCACAGCGGCACGATTGAGGCTTTCAGTGCCGGCGATGGTCAGGGCAGCGAATTCGTTTTGCGTTTGCCGCTTGCCGAAGAGCAATCAGCACCGGAAAAAACTATCAAACAGACTTTGAATAACGAAACCGCCCAATCAACGAATCACAAAATGCCGGAAAACGGTGCTGTCAATCACTCGAAATTAAAGCGGATTTTGGTCGTTGATGATAATGAAGATGCAGCAGAGATGCTCGAAATTCTACTATCAGATGATGGACATCAAGTTTGCACGGCGTTAGATGGCAAAACGGGAATTGAAGCCTCTAAAAATTTCCAGCCCGATATTTGCCTGCTCGATATCGGTTTGCCGAATATGGACGGTTATGAGCTTGCCCGCATTTTGCGCGAAATGATGCCCGACGTGACGCTCATTGCGCTGACCGGATGGGGACAAGCGGAAGACCTCCGCCGGTCAACTGCCGCCGGATTTAATCATCATTTGGTCAAGCCGGTTGATTTTGAGACCCTGAGAACGCTTGTCGAACAATAATATGCCGGATTTCTGATTGCCAAAGTCATCCTACAAAGCAAATGAAGAGGGTATGCAAAAACTATTCGGCAAAGACAACCGCCCGGCAACGAAAGCGATGTCAGCCTCGTAAAACCGACTTTCGAAAAAGCGGTTGTCCTTTCGGATATATTCGTGAGACACTACCTTTCTTTTTTTAACCTCTTCTGCGTCCTTCCATTTTGACGGCTGTTAACTCTGCCGGATATGTGCCGAAATTTTCTATCTCAACCTGATTATCAACCCTGTCGAAATGAATTCTTGCCGCCGCGATAAACGTGCCTTCGCCCGTGCCGGCACGTTCCGTCGGTTACGGATTCGCGGACGATATTGATTGTCGGACCGATTCGGCTGTCAACGGAAAGTGAGTCGAATTGTTTTTGGTAATCGCATCGAGCGTTTTTTCCTGTCCGTCTTTTTCCAAAATGTCGAGATACTGCCGCGCTTGTTCGTCCGAAGCGCGCCCCGTAATTCTCACAGTGAACAAAGCCATCCGCAGACGCGGACCATTGTAGCTGATAATTGTTCCCGTATAAGTTTCGGCAGCTTGGGCTTTTGCCGTCTGCAAAAAAGAAAACGCTAAAACTATCGCCGTGTAAATTTTCGATAAATATTCATTTTTTCCTCTTAATCTTTTGTTGACTATATCGAATAAATCGTTTGCGGAATGTTTTTTGACGACATCCGGCAATTTTCGGCGATTGTATTGAACCTGACAAATAAACCGGAAACGCTTTGATATGTTCGGATTTAACATAAAATCGTGCGAAATATGTCCTTAATTTTGCGGTTTTTTGGCTTCATATTTGCTATGTGAACGGATACAAAAGAAAACCGTCTGAAATTCGGACGAAATATTAAGAGGTAAAAACTAATGAAAAATTTTATCCGGCTACGATAATTTTAGCCTTAACGGCGTTTGAAACACTCGGAATTGTCGTCGAAGCGATAAATAATCAGGACGATTTTTGAATGGAAGCCGCACAGAGCGGAATGACGGAAATAATGTTCGGAAAATCCCGATGTAAAGAGCTTTGCAACTCGGATTCAAATTCAAATATGAATATGAACCGATAATAAAAAAACGGTCGTGCTAAAACGATTTATGAATTTCGGATATAAACTTTTGAAGGAGAATTTTGAAAAATGAGCAATCAAACAATCGTTTTATTATTAAACAAAAATTCGGCAAAAAATAACCGTTCGGTGAGAACTTGGCTCAAGCAAAACGGCTTTTTGACGACCGAAGCGGCGGACGCTTGTCGGGCAATGGAGAAAATTTCGGATTTTACCGTGCGGCTTGCGCCCGAAGTCGTTTTAATCGAAGCCGTTTCGCCGCAGAAGGATTTTTGTCTGCTTCGGCAAATGATTCAGGCAAGCGGAGAAATCTCGATTTTCGCGTTATCGGAAAACGTCATCAATCATAAAGAATGTTTCGAGGGCAATCTGGCGCAAGTAACAGAAAAATTCTCTTTAATGCATTCAAAATCCGCGCGTGCAGCTCGTTTGTAGTTCCGCTTTCAAAGTTCTAAATGGCGAGCGGAAAGCCGCTTGAAGGCGGAATTATAAACATAATCTATGCTTGAAAACTATCTCAATCCGGTTTTTCCGAAATCTTTTCCCGACCCGTTTGTGCTGAAATTTCGCGGCGAATATTTCGCTTACTGCACCGATTTTTGGAGCGACGGGCGAGTTTTCGGCGTTTTGCATTCACGCGACCTCGTTCATTGGTCGGAACTCGGCGGAGCGATGCCGCCGCTTGAAACGAATCCGCCGTATTATTGGGCGCCGGAAGTCGTTTATGCAAACGGCAAATTTTATCTTTATTACAGCGTCGGCAATGAAATAAATATGGAAATCCGCGTCGCCACCTCGAAGCGTCCCGGCGGCGGTTTCGTTGATGCGGGCGTAAAGCTCACAAGCGAGCAATTTGCGATTGACGCGCACGTTTTCACCGACACCGACGGGCAAAAATATCTTTTTTACGCGACGGATTTTCTCAAACACTCGCACATCGGCACGGGAACAGTCGTGGATAAAATGCTTGATTACTTCACGCTCGAAGGTAATCCGCGCCCCGTAACGCGGGCAAAATACGATTGGCAGGTTTATGACCCGAACCGCAAGGAAAAAGGCGGCGTGCGCTGGCACACGGTCGAAGGCGCGTTCGTTTTGAAACGCAAAGGCAAGTATTTTGAAATGTTCAGCGGCGGAAACTGGCAAAATATTTCCTACGGCGTGAGCTTTGCCGTAACCGATGATATTAACAGCGCGGAAGAATGGACGCAGTTTTCAGACGGCGAAAAAGTTTTGCCGATTTTGCGGACATTGCCCGATCTGGTCATCGGTCCCGGACACAACAGCGTCGTGCGCGGGCGCAACAACCGCGAACTTTTCTGTATTTATCATTGTTGGACGGAAAACGGCAGAGCGTTGGCGATTGACCGAATGGATTTTGCCGGCAACCGAATTTTCATCGAAGGAGCAAGCCACACGCCGCAAATTGCGCCTTTTGCGCCGACTTTAACTGATTTTTTTGAAACGGAAAATCGAAATTCGGTCGGAAATTGGAGATTTGCCGACAGCGAAGCAATCTGCGAAATTTCGGACAAATGCGAACTGATTTTCAAATCAAACACGACGAGTTTTTTATCCGAATTCAGTTTGCGAATGGTCGAAACGATTGATGAATCAAGCAGTTTCGGGTTTTGTTTGAAGAACGACACGGAAACGATTTTAGAGTTTTCAATTTTTCCGACGTTAAATCGAGCAGCTATAAATTTCGGCAAACAGCCGGATGTTGAACTTCCGAAAGATTTCAATTTTTCCGCAATTCATCTTTTGCGCGTCGAAGCGGACGGATTTCGCGTGAAAATCTCGCTCGATGAAAGATTCTTGTTTGACGAAATGCTCGAAAAATTTTCAACGCAAATCGCGCTTACAGCAAAAAATGCAAAAGCCGCGTTTTCGGGTTTTGCATTGACCGAAGGTTTTGAAGATTTGTTCGATTGGAAGAACGCGGAAATCGAGCAACACGGTTGGCGCAAATCTTCCGACAAAGCGGTTTGGCGCATCGAAAATCAGGAATTAATTTTTGAAAATCGAAGCGCCAGCGAAGCATTTTTGACAAAAGGCGAGGAGCATAAAAACTTCGAGTTTGCGGCGAATATCCGTTTATTAGAAAGTTTTGATGCGAGCGCAGATTTCGGATTTCTCTTGTCAGAACCGCCTGCGGTAGCGGGCGGGTTAAGCGTTGGCAAACAATTTTCGTTATTAAAATCAAACCCGCCCGTTACCGCAGAAACTTCTTCTGACTTGAGACAGTTCCGCATAATTAAACTCGGCGAAAAATTAATTTTTCAAAGCGAAGGAATAAATTTGCTCGAAACCGCCGCGCCAAACGAAAATTGCCGCATCGCCGTTTTCTGCAAAAACTCCCGCATTGCGCTCGAAATGGTGCGGTTGACGATTTTATAAAACAACGGCAATGCAGATTCAAACGTCGAAAATTTCGAAAGGTTATCGGAAAAACCATTTCGATATTTGAAAAAAACTCACTTTAATTTGATAATTTCAGAGTTATAAAAAATCTCCACTTCGATTTTCCGATAATAATTAACAATTAACCTTGAGAGGAATTTTTCCCTTGAAAACTTTCGATTTATTAAACGGCAATGCCGCCAATTTTTTGTGGGCGGGCGGCATCGAAAATACGTTTGTTCCGCAAACGCGCCCCGGACATCGTGCGCTCGACGAATACGAGCTGATGGGACATTACGAGCATTGGCGCGAAGATTTGGCGTTGGCGCGTGAACTCGGTTTGAAGGCTCTGCGTTGGGGAATTCCCTGGTATAAAGTCGAACCTGAACCGGGCAAATTCGATTGGCGTTGGATTGATGAAGTTATTCCGTATATGACGGAAGAACTGAAGATTTTGCCCGTCATAGATTTGATGCACTACGGCTGTCCGTTTTGGCTGAAACGCGAGTTTGCCAATAAAGATTATCCCCGATTCGTGGCGCGTTACGCCGCCGAATTTTCTAAAAGATATAAAGATTTGATCAGTTTTTACACGCCGCTCAACGAGCCGATTATTAATGCGCTGATGTGCGGAATGCGCGGACTTTGGGCGCCGTATTTGAAGGGCGAAAAAGGTTATATTCGCTTGATGATTCAGCTTGCTAAAGGCATCGTTCGCACCGTTCAGGCAATCAAGGAAATTCAGCCGGAATCGGTGATGGTTCACGTTGAAGCGACAGGTTTGACGCGCACGGTTCGGGAAGACTTAGCCGCGCTCGCCAATGAAGAAACGCATCGCGGTTATCTTTGCTACGATTTGATTTCGGGGCGTTTGACGCACGACCATCTGCTTTTTTCGTGGCTCGTCCGCAACGGCGCGTCGCCCGACGATTTGCGCGAATTGCAAAATAATAAAATTTCGCTCGACGTTCTCGGGATGAATTTTTACCCGCAATGGTCAACCAAACAGCTTTATCTGGACACGCGCGGGCGCATCGCCTTCCGCGAAGTCGAGCCGGAAGGCAACGGTTTTGCCGAGCTTATCCGCGATTATCACAACCGCTATCAAGTCCCGATTATGATAACGGAAACCAGCGCGGTCGGCTCGGACGAGGTGCGCTCGAAATGGCTTGATTCATCGGTTTCGATGATAAAAACCCTTCGCTCCGAAGGCGTTCCGGTGATCGGTTACACCTGGTTTCCGCTTTTTACGATGATTGATTGGCGGTATCGTTTTTCCGTTGAACCGCTCGAAAATTTTTATTTGGAATTAGGTTTGTATAAATTAAATCGGAAAAAAACCGGAAGACGCTGGCTCGAAACGCCCGCCGCCGTTGAGATGAAAAAATTGATTCAAAATTCACGCAAATCCGTCGGCGACTGGAGCGCAAGCGGCTCGCTTGCCACATCGCGTTTTTCAGCGAAGTAACGACGTTTGTGCGGAAATCAAGTTAAAATTACGCAAAGATTTTGTGAGCGTTTTTTCAAACGCTCAGGCAAGCGAGCCGCTTGCGCTCCAGTCAATTTCGCTTGCGCCATCGCTCGGCTGGAACAAATAAACTTCTGCCTCAACGCCAAATCGTTCGAGATAATTCCGCTTGATTTCGCCTGCAAATTTCTCAAAACTCGTGCTTTTCAATAAACTTACCGTGCAGCCGCCAAAGCCGCCGCCGGTCATTCGTGCGCCGAAAACACCTTCGATTTTGCGGGCAGTTTCGACCAAAAAATCGAGTTCGGCACAAGAAACTTCGTAATCGTCGCGCAAGGATTCATGCGAGGCGAACATCAATCGCCCGACTTTTTCGAGATTGTTTTGCCGCAAATTTTCAGCCGCCGCGAGCGTTCGGGCGTTTTCCGAAACAACGTGGCGACAGCGTTTTTTGATGATATTTTCGGGCAGAAATTCCAAATCTTTCGCGTCTGCGTCGCGCAGAGATTTGATGTGCGGCAGCTGCCTTTGCAAAATCTCAACACCTTTTTCACATTCGCGCCGTCGTTGGTTATATTCACTTGAAGCAAGTTCGTGTTTAACCTGCGAATCGCAGACGGCAATCACCGAATCACCGAGAATTAAAGGAATTTGTTCAATTTCCAAACTCCGGCAATCAAGCAGAAGCGCGTGTCGTTCCTGAGCAAACGCGGACGCAAATTGATCCATAATCCCCGAACGAATCCCGACAAATTTATGTTCGGCTTCCTGCGCCGCAAACGCTAATTCTTTACGATTTATTTCCAAATCGTTGAGCGCGAGCAGCGCGAAGCCGATGGAAACTTCGAGCGCGGCGGACGACGAAAGCCCTCCGCCGATTGGAATTGAGGTTGAAAAAACAAAATCTGCGCCGCGTTTTAAAACGAAACGCTTTTGCAAACAGCGCACAATTCCTTCAGCGTAATCGCGCCAATTTCCGCGAAGTTTTACAGCTTCGCCGCGCAAATCGAGCGAAAACATCTCATCAACATCGAGCGCATAAAAATTGATTTTCGTATCGGTGCGAACCGCTCCGGCAACTAAAGTTTCGCGGTCAATCGCAAAAGGCAGAACAAATCCTTCGTTATAATCGGTATGTTCACCAATGAGATTAACTCTGCCCGGCGCACGAAAAATGCGCGGCTCGGCATCGCAAATTTCATTGAACTTTGCTTTTAAATGGCGCAAATCACACATAAAATCTTAGGTTTCCCAAACGACGGGCGCGATATGTGCGCGAAGTTCGGCGGCTTTGGTTTCGGGCAAAGTATCGTTGATGAACATTCCCGCACCGGCTTCGCTGCCGGCAAGATATTTTAATTTCGCCACGCTTCTCATCGGCGGGTAAAATTCGATATGGAAATGATAAAAATCGTAATCGCCGCCGTCCGAAGGCGCGTTGTGAATCGCCATAATATACGGAAACGAAACATCGAAAAGCCGATCAAATGCCGCGAGAATTTGTTTAAGAATCTCGGCTAGATTTCTTTCTTCACGCTCGGAAAAATCATTAAAGGTCTGCAAATGCCGTTTCGATATAATATGCGTTTCAAACGGATAACGCGCATAAAACGGAATGATCGCGGCAAACGAATCGTTTTCGGCGACGATGCGTTTTTCAAATCTTTTTTCCGCGTCCAGAACGTCGCAGAGCAGACATCTGTCTTTTTCCCGTTTATATTTTTGCGTTTGTTTTAATTCCCTTTTGATTATCGGCGGCACAAACGGATAAGCATAAATTTGCCCGTGCGGATGATGAAGCGTAACGCCGACGGCTTCGCCTTTGTTCTCGAAAATAAAAACGTAGCGGACAAAATCGAGCGCGGAAAGTTCGGCGAAACGATGCCGCCAGACTTTGACTAATTTGTAAATCTGCTCGACCGGCTCGCCGGCAAGCGTCGTCGAATGATTCGGCGAATAAAGAACGACTTCGCAAACGCCTTGCGACGGCGCGACCGCGAAAAGCTCGCCCGATTCAATCGCAGGCGTTTCCGGCACGGTTTTCAAACTCGGAAAACGATTTTCAAACGCGACGATTTCGTAAGTTTCAGCGGGAACTTCGGTCGGAAAACCGTTTTTGCGCGTCGGACAAAGCGGACAAAAATCCGGCGGCGGCAGAAAAGTCCGGTCTTGCCGGTGCGTCGCCGTCGCCAGCCATTCGCCGAGCAATGGATTGAATCTCAGTTCAGACATCTTTTTCTTCCGCTGCGTTTTCTTCCGAAAAATCTTCCCCCGATTCACCGAAAGTGTAAAAAATCATATAGCGTCCGTCCGCCAAAATGATCTTTCGGTAATTTATTTCGTCTGAATTTTCGCTTTTGTCGTGTATTTTTTCGTCCATTTCCAAGCCGATTCGATGATCAGCCGCAAGTCCTGAAATTCGGGCTGCCAGCCGAGTTCGCTTTTGATTTTGTCGGACGAAGCGATTAAAACCGCCGGATCGCCCGCTCGTCTTTCGCCGATTTTTGTCGGAATTTTCAATCCGGTAACGTTTTCCGCCGTTTCGATAACTTCGCGCACCGTGTAGCCTGCGCCGCCGCAGCCGAGATTGTAAATCGCGCTTCGTTCGTCCAAAATATCGAGCGCGAGAATGTGCGCCCGTGCCAGATCAATAACGTGAATGTAATCGCGCACACAAGTTCCGTCGCGTGTTTTGTAATCTTCGCCGAAAACGGAAACGTGCGGAATTTTGCCTAAAGCCGCCTGCAAAACGAGCGGAATCAGATGCGTTTCCGGTTCGTGCAATTCTCCGCAATTCGCGCTTGCGCCCGCCGCGTTGAAATATCGAAGACTCGCGTATCGCAAACCGTAAGCCGTTTCATACCAACGAAGCGCACTCTCGAAAGCAAGTTTTGTTTCGCCGTAAGGATTGGTCGGCGAAACTCTGTCCGACTCAGTTATCGGTTGCTTTTCCGGCTCGCCGTAAACCGCCGCCGTCGAAGAAAAAACGAGTTTTTTGACTTCTGCTTCCCGCATCGCGTCGAGCAGATTCAATCCGGCAACGACGTTGTTTTGATAATATTTCGCCGGATTTTCGCCCGATTCGCCGACGAGCGAATACGCCGCCAGATGAATGACGGCTTCGATTTCGTTGCGGCGCAAAGTTTCTATCAGCAATTCACCGCCCTTGCGCAAATCGCCTTCGACAAATTCGGCGCGTTCCGATACGGATTCAAGATGACCTTTTTCGAGATTATCGAAAACCGTTACCGAATGATTCGATTTTATTAACTCTTCAACGACGACGCTGCCGATATAGCCCGCACCGCCCGTTACTAATATTTTCATTTGCAATCTATTCGATTTCGATGCCGCGTTCTTCGGCGATTCCGCGCATTTTCATCACCAAATCGTCGTCAATCGTTTCATCGCCGCTGATGAAGCCGTCAATCTCATCGGCAGTTCTTCCCAAAACCAACGCGCATTTTTCCGAATCATTTTCAAATCCTTCGCGGCAAAATTTTTCGAGCTTTTCTCTCGCTTGCTCTTGAGTTGTGCCTTGGTCGTCAACTATATTTTCTTTGGTAGTCATAATTTATTTTGTGTTTTGAGTCCCGCCTTCAGGCGGCTTTTCCCCGCGCTTCGCCGGCGGTTGGCGGGACTCAAAACTATTTTAGTTAAAAATTCGCAATCGCTTTTCCGTTACCGTTTTGCGGAATAACATACGGCACTTTGATTTCCTCTTTCGATTGGCTGAAAACCGCCGCCGCTTTGCGTTTCATTCCGGCGATTTTTCCGTAAGTAGTTAAGGCTTGAGCGACGATTTGATCCATATTGTAATATTTGTAAGTCGCCAGCCGTCCGACAAAATGCACGTCCGTTTCCGCGTCTGCCAAAGCCTTATATTTCGCGTAAAGTTCGGCATTTTCCTTGCGCGGAATCGGATAATACGGGTCTCCTTCAGCCTGCGGAAATTCATAAACGACGCTTGTTTTTTTATGATCCTGTCCGGTCAGATATTTAAATTCGGTGATCCGCGTAAAGGCGTGTTCGTTCGGAAAATTAACGACCGGCGCAGTTTGAAATTGTTCAGTATCGTGCGTTTCGTGTTTGAATTCGAGCGAACGATACGGCAATTTTCCGTAAGCATAATTAAAAAACGAGTCAACCGGACCGGTGTAAATCATTTCCCGATACGGAATTTGATTGGCGATTTCGCGATAATCCGTATTAAGCATTATCTTGATGTTCGGATGATCGAGGATATTTTCAAACATTTTCGTATATCCGTTTTTCGGCATCGCTTGATAAACGTCCGTGAAATATCGGTCGTCGCGGTTTGTTCTGGTCGGCACACGCGCCGTAACCGAAGCATCGAGTTCCGACGGGTCTAAATCCCATTGTTTGCGCGTATAATTTTTGAAAAACTTTTCGTAAAGCTCGCGCCCGACTTTCGAGACGACGACATCTTCCGATGTTTTAATATGTTCGACCGGTTCGGCGATTTTTTTGAAAAAATCTTCGACCTCGAACGCCGTCAGATTCAAACCGTAAAGTTTATTGATCGTGTCCAAATTTATCGGCATCGGCACGAGCATACCGTCAACGCTTGCCAGAACGCGGTGTTGATATTCACGCCATTCGGTAAATTTACCAAGATAATCGAAAACGTCCTTCGAGTTAGTGTGAAAAATATGCGGTCCGTATTTGTGAATTAAAATCCCTTCGTCGTTGTAAAAATCATAAGCGTTGCCGCCGATGTGCGGTCGGCGGTCGCAAATTAAAACCTTTTTATCAGAACCCGCTGCCAAGCGTTCCGCCAGCACACTTCCGGCGAAACCTGCCCCTACAATTAAATAATCAAACATCTTTATTTATTCCCCTTGTTTATTAAAATCTCTTAACAATTATTAAATGCTACCTAAAAAAGTGAAATTCAGTTTGTCGTCTTGACTACAAAGCAAACTCCGCTTTTGTCTGAATCTCAGACGGTTTGGCTGGCAGCTTTCGTTTCCGCGCCGATTGTTTCTTCAATCAGCCGCGTCATCTCAAACCACGTTTTGTCCCACGAAATCTGCGTTAAAAACGCATCAACTCGTTCGAGCCATGCGGCTTTTTCCATCTGCAAAAGTTTGTCGCCCGCCGCCGCAAATTCCTCGGCGGTCGAAGCGATTTCGACCAGATTTTGGTCGCCGTAAGGTCGCACGACATCACGAATCGGCGTGGAAATCACGGGAAGTCCCGCTGCCAGATATTCGGGTGTTTTCGTCGGGCTGATAAAGCGCGTTGATTCGTTCATCGCAAACGTCATCATTGCGACATCCCAACCCGCAAGAAATTCCGGCAGTTCCTGATAGTTTTTGCCGCCGAGATAATGAATATTCGCGCGGCGCGGCAAATCTTCGTCAGCTATTTTCACCACCGGACCAATCATCACGAATTGCCATTCGGGGCGTAAATCCGCCAGATTGCCCAAAAGTTCGATGTCCATTCGCTCGTCAATCACGCCGCAGTAACCGAAGCGCGGGAAAGGAATGCTGCGCTGTTCTTCCGGTTCGTTTTCAATCGTTCGCGCTTGCCGAAAATGCTCAACGTCAATGCTCGACGGAAATGCGAAAACCCGTTCGTGTTTGTCTTTTTTCGCTTCATACAAACTCTGTCCGCCGGTGAAAACAATATCGGCTTTTTCCAGTAATCTGCGCTCGTTTTCGATAAGTTCGGGCGGCGCGAATTTGAACGCCGAAAGCTCGTCCATACAATCAAAAACCGTAATTGCGGGCTTGAGATGCGCGGCGTAATCCATCGCCATCGGCGTGTAAAACCATAAAAGGAAATCTTCGATTTTTTCCGATTCGATAAATTTATCGAGCATTTCGCGCTGAATTTCCGTTGCATTTTCCAGTTCCGAGTTTGAAATATGCGGCACTAAAACGCGCAGATTATTTTCGCGCCGGCTGACATCGAGCCGCGTTTCCGCATCCGAAAAAATCGGTTCTTCCATAAAACAGACGTTCGCGTTTCGCGCAAAGCGGCTCAAAAGATGTTGCGGTCGCTGATAAACAAAATCCCAGCGCAGATGCGACAGACAAATTACAGGACGTGAAAAATTCGCAGATTTATACATAGTCTATTCTTTATTCTATTCTTTCCCTTCAAAAAAACTTCAAAGACGATTTCAGAACCATTTTGAAAGGTAGTTCTGCAAATGGCATACCATTTGACTTACTATTGATGAATATTATGTTTATAGAAGATTTACCGCTTGAAAGTTCGGCGGAAGCGAATGATTTCGCATTAAAACAATACGCCAAGGGGCGCGATTTCGAGACAATCGAAAATACATCATTGACGGATAAAAACCGTCTATTTAAAAGTTTTTTGATGGGCGGATTTGAATGTTCGACGCATCGCAGGCGCGGCGGAAAGCGGCTCGATTTGATTTCGGCAACGCGCCACGAAGAATTCGCCGAAGCCGATTACCGAAGGCTTTTGAGCCTTGATATAAAAACCGCCCGCGACGGTTTGCGGTGGCATCTGATTGAAAAAACACCGCATTTTTACGATTTTTCGAGTCTCGAAAAACAAATCGAAGCCGCGCAAAAAACCGAAATTCAAATCATCTGGGACTTTTTTCATTACGGTTTCCCCGACGATTTGGACATTTTCAGCCCGGAATTCATCGAACGATTTGCAAGATTTTCCACCGCTTCTGCCGAATTTTTGCAGAAAAATTTGAATCAAACTCTAATCGTCAGCCCCGTCAACGAAATTTCGTTTTTTGCGTGGGCGGCAGGCGAAGTCGGCATTTTTTATCCGTTTGCAAAGGAACGCGGCGACGAACTAAAAATTCAAATGGTGCGGGCAAATATCGCCGCGATTGATGCGATTCGGGCGGTCGTTCCGAATGCGCGTTTTCTGCAAACCGATCCGGCAATTCACGTTACGGCGGCGAAAAAACACAATCAACGAGCGGCGGAAAAATATCGTCTGGCACAGTTTGAAGCGTTCGATATGCTTTGCGGACGATTGAAACCCGAACTCGGCGGACATCCGAAATATCTCGATATTATTGGCTTGAATTATTATTTTCACAACCAATGGCGTTATCCGAGCCGCCGGAAAATCAAACTCGGACACGCCGAATATCGTCCGTTTCACCGAATTTTGCAGGAATATCACAAGCGTTACAATCTGCCGATTCTGATTGCCGAAACCGGAATCGAAGACGAAGCGCGACCCGATTGGCTGGAATACGTCTGGCAGGAAACAAACACGGCAAAATTAAACGGTATTCCGATACAGGGAGTTTGCCTTTACCCGATTGTCAATCATCCGGGTTGGGACGACAACCGCCATTGCCGGAACGGGCTTTGGGATTACGTCAATGACGAAGGCGAACGAGAGATTTATCAGCCTTTGGCGGATAAAATCGCGGCGATTCTAAATTCAGAGAGGTTTTACCTAATGTCGTCTTCAAGACAGTAATATAACTTGTGTATAAAAAGTAGCTTTTATGAGGAAAATTCAGGGGTTTTTACAAATTTCAATAGAGCGAAAAATTCGGCAGCGGCGCACACTTTTTCTTTTTTTAAGCCTTTTAATTCCATTCTAAAGATTTCCGAATCCGGATGCCGCTTTGTGACGAGCGAAAAATCCCCGTGCCTTTCAAGTAAACTCTTATTTCGGCAATTTGTCGGCAAACTTGCCGAAATTTGTTTCGTTACTTTACTGTGAGAAAATGGCGATATTATGAAAATCACTCTTTTAAACACGAGTGTGCTGACGGCTTTCGGGATATTTGAATTTCGGAAGATTTCGCTTTTTGAAGCAAGAGAATTGGTTAAAACCGCAGAAACCGTTTCGGCAATCGGACACGCCGCAACTGCCGAGATTTTATCGGAATTACTGGAAATCGAAATTAGACCGAACCGCGCGGAATTTGTGCAGGCGATTGATGAAATCGCGCTGATTTTCAAGCTAAAAGCGCGAATCACGGAAGGAAAGGTTTTGAATCGGGCGGAAATCGAAGAAATCGGTTACGAATTCGGAATTTTACGGAGGCTTAAATAATGCAGGATTTTTTTAATTGGCAAAGTGTTATCGGAACAATTATCGGGATTATCGGAACGGTTTTCGCTTGGTTCGCGTGGCGAAAAAGTAAGGAAGTGGAAAATTTTCTCGAAAAGGAAAAAGAACGGCTCAATGAAAAAATCAAGATAATTTTGAAACAGGGCGAAAATGAATATGCTTTGCCGGATGTGCGCCGACAAGATGTTATAAGAAGTGAAATTCAAGGTCGTCTGGGCGTAATTCCGATGAAGGTCAAGGGCAAAAGATATTCCATCGAATTTATGAACAGTTCCGGGTTTTACCGGCAAATTGACCTGGTTTCCGAAGGCTCGAACGAATCCGGAAATTCGAGTTTAATCATCAATTGCACGGAAGCGGAGTTTGCCCAATTCAAGTTTGAGACTCCAAAAACCCAAGCCAAAAGATCAACCAAAAAAATCAATGAAAAATAAGCGAAACATTTTACTTTGCGTGGCGGGAATGTCGCCGCAGATAATTACCGAAACCTTGTTTGCTTTAACCCGCGAGCAAGAGCCGAAAGTCAGGATTGACGAAATTCGCGTGATTACGACGCTGGACGGGCGCGACAAGGTTTTATCAACCCTGCTGGATAAAGAAAAAGGCGTGTTTTATCAATTTTGCAGAGATTTCGGGATTGATGCGGATTCGATAAAGTTTGATGAAACCTGTATTTCGCTGTTTCGGACACGCGACGGGCGAACGCTCGAAGATATTCGGACGTTAGAAGATAACGAGCTGGCGGGCGATCATATTTGCGAGATCGTCCGCGAGCTTTGCAAGGACGAAAACAAACGGATTTTCGCATCGGCGGCGGGCGGACGCAAAACGATGAGCATTTATCTGACATTGGCGATGTCGCTTTTCGGTCGCGCCGACGATTCGCTTTCGCACGTTTTGGTGAGCGAAGGTTTTGAAAGCAACAATTTTTTCTATCCGCCGCCGATTCCGCAAACAATCACCTATTTCAATCCGCAGACAAAAATCTCGCGCGAGGTTTCGACCGCCGATGCAAAAATCTATCTCGCGCCGATTCCGTTTATCCGTCTGTGCGGCATCAGTTCGGATAACGAAAAATTCGGCGCGGCGCGCAATTACGGCGAAATGGTGACGGAAGCGCAAAAGACGCTCGACATCAGGGAAAAAGAATACGATTTGCTGATTGACATCAAAAAACAATCGGCTTTCGTGCGCGGACAACGAATTAAACTAACTCCGCGAGAGTTTTTTTTCTATTGGATCTTTATCAAAAAGAAATTGCGGGAAAACCGAATTATCATCAGCATCAACGATCTGACGGCGCAGGATTTTCATTCCGCGCTCAACGAAATTCTTTTAGTAACCAAAAATGAAGATGTCGGTTGGGAAGAAATCAACGAATTTTCACAATACAACTTTGCGGAAGTTATGCTCGAACAGCTTATATTCTCGCGGAATTTAAACAAACCGGCGAAAGAACGCGCCGGAGAATTCAAACTCTTTCGGGACGCTTTCAGCAAAGTCGTCACTATAATTGCCGGTAAATTTAAAGCGAAAGGCGTGGACAATCGTTATTATCTGGTTTCCACCGACGACGGCACAGCAAGTTATCATTTGAAAATCGCCCCGGAAAGAATTAAATTGATGAAATGAATTTTGTTTGAAAAGCGAAAAATGAAAGTGATCGTGGTGATGCAATTTTGTCTCATAAACGAGATGACGAATTGCTAAAGATTTTTGTTTTCTATAAGTTAAACAAAAATCTCCACGAACCTCCGAAGATTTTCGGCTGAATGCCGGCAAAATTCTCGTAATTATTGAAATAACGCAAGTTAGCGTTAAATGAAAGGCATTGAGGTTCGTAGTTGTTGATTTTATTGGACTTAATGGTGATTTTATGATAAAAAATAGCTGTCCGCCAATGATAAAAAACGAGGTCGGTGGAAAATGGTCTGTAAATTACTGTGTTCACAAGAGTTAAAACCCCAGCTATTGGCGGACACTTCGCGTTAAAAGCGGATTGAAACTCTTCTCCCGCGTCGGATTCGTCTTCGTGATTATATTGGCGGACACTTCGCGTTAAAAGCGGATTGAAACTTATCCTGAGATTGCATCGGCTTGTTGGTGTCCATATTGGCGGACACTTCGCGTTAAAAGCGGATTGAAACTTTAACGGTCCTCTATCAGGAACAAAATACTGCATTGGCGGACACTTCGCGTTAAAAGCGGATTGAAACTTTATTTTCGTTTTTATTTCTCGAAACTTAACATTATTGGCGGACACTTCGCGTTAAAAGCGGATTGAAACAAATTTATCCGGGGTTATTCGTGGTTAACAAAAGATTGGCGGACACTTCGCGTTAAAAGCGGATTGAAACGAAGCCATAACTTGATGAATAATAGTTTTAATTTATTGGCGGACACTTCGCGTTAAAAGCGGATTGAAACCATTATCCGGCTGTCCTAAGAAGGATTATCCTTAATTGGCGGACACTTCGCGTTAAAAGCGGATTGAAACTTTTTCGATCACCGATAAATGAATCGTCATTATTTCATTGGCGGACACTTCGCGTTAAAAGCGGATTGAAACCGATCTTGTCGCCCGAATATGCCGGATTCATTTCATTGGCGGACACTTCGCGTTAAAAGCGGATTGAAACAAATATAACCGCGATAGTTAGAAATATTTTCAAAATTGGCGGACACTTCGCGTTAAAAGCGGATTGAAACAATCATAATAAACCATTTATATTCCCTAGAAAGAATTGGCGGACACTTCGCGTTAAAAGCGGATTGAAACTTAAAGCATCGAAGTATTGATGGTGCTGATCGAATTGGCGGACACTTCGCGTTAAAAGCGGATTGAAACGTTACCGGGAGCCAGCTTGTTGCAATTGCATTGGCGGACACTTCGCGTTAAAAGCGGATTGAAACTTTTCCTTGTCGGTTTGCAGTCGCCAATCATCGGATTGGCGGACACTTCGCGTTAAAAGCGGATTGAAACCAATACCGTTTCCTGCTCGGAAGTGATCCGCATTGGCGGACACTTCGCGTTAAAAGCGGATTGAAACCCAGGGATTTGGTAGGCGATTTGATATGCTTACTATTGGCGGACACTTCGCGTTAAAAGCGGATTGAAACTCTTTATTTTTCTTACTGGGGCGATCACCAGTTGATTGGCGGACACTTCGCGTTAAAAGCGGATTGAAACTTTTTGCGGAAATTAGATAGGACAACTGTCTCCTGATTGGCGGACACTTCGCGTTAAAAGCGGATTGAAACAAAAAAACAAATAATACCAAATTACCGGTTCCCAATTGGCGGACACTTCGCGTTAAAAGCGGATTGAAACAACTCTTCGTTTCCCAAGAGTTAAATTTTCATCATTGGCGGACACTTCGCGTTAAAAGCGGATTGAAACTCATGGACTCCGCCGATATTTCCCAAAATGGACTCATTGGCGGACACTTCGCGTTAAAAGCGGATTGAAACAATTTCACCCCCATTTTCAATTCGCAGATGAACAGATTGGCGGACACTTCGCGTTAAAAGCGGATTGAAACACTTACCCCCTTATCTATTATTTCCTCTGAATCAAATTGGCGGACACTTCGCGTTAAAAGCGGATTGAAACTTGGCTCTTCGCTGTAAAAAGTGCATAAAGATTGGCGGACACTTCGCGTTAAAAGCGGATTGAAACTCTTTTTAGGGACAAGCTGTAACCTATAAAGCTAGATTGGCGGACACTTCGCGTTAAAAGCGGATTGAAACTTAAACACGCCATCTTCGGTTCCTTCATAGCTCACATTGGCGGACACTTCGCGTTAAAAGCGGATTGAAACGATGATGCCGTTCCGATATAAGTTTTCGCTGTAAATTGGCGGACACTTCGCGTTAAAAGCGGATTGAAACTAGCACCCATTCCACAAAGTAGTCCGGGAATGAATTGGCGGACACTTCGCGTTAAAAGCGGATTGAAACTTGCGGCAAAAGTTTGCTAATGTGTTCATTGTTAAATTGGCAGACACTTCGCGTTAAAAGCGGATTGAAACTAATACTGCTATCATCTTTTACCCCTCCTTTAAGGATTGGCGGACACTTCGCGTTAAAAGCGGATTGAAACTTTTCAGCCATTCTTTCTATCAAACAAACATCTGATTGGCGGACACTTCGCGTTAAAAGCGGATTGAAACGAATTTGCAGTTGTCAATTTCATCAGCGTCTATAAATTGGCGGACACTTCGCGTTAAAAGCGGATTGAAACTTTTTCTTTAACGTCTTGAGCCAAATTTACACTATTGGCGGACACTTCGCGTTAAAAGCGGATTGAAACTTTTAAGACCGTTCCATCACCCGCTTTCACCGTGAATTGGCGGACACTTCGCGTTAAAAGCGGATTGAAACTG
>JALHNX010000111.1 GCA_022843305.1 Pyrinomonadaceae bacterium
ACCGACATATCGGACGGATTGACTGCCACGCATTTGTCCGACCAGCCGAAAATCGCGTGCATCCGGTTCAAACCTTCCATCGCGCCGCAACCCGAATTCGGTTCGCGCTTGTTGCACGGCATCGCCGTATCGTAAAAATAAGAACAGCGCGTTCTCTGCAATATATTTCCGCCGTTGGTCGCCATATTGCGGATTTGTCCCGATGCACCCGCTAAAATCGCCTGCGTCAAAAGCGGATAATTTTGCCTCACAAGCGGATGATTTGCCGTGTCGGTATTTTTCGCCAACGCGCCGATAGAAACGCCGCCCGCTTTGGTCGTTTTGATTTGCGCCAAACCGAGTCGCGAAATATCAACCAATTCGTTCGGGCGCGAAACGTCTTCCTTCATCAAATCCAGAATGTTCGTTCCGCCCGCCAGAAAAGCCGCGTCTTTATTGGCTGAAACGGTTTTTGCGGCGGCTGCCGAATCGGCAACTTTTGAATATTTAAACGGTCGCATCGTCTTTGTCCTCCTTGTTCACGAATTGCCAGTTTTGCGCCTGCGCTTTGCCGGTGTGAACTTCCTTAATCGCCGCAACGATGTTCGGATAAGCCCCGCAACGACAGAGATTTCCCGACATTCTTTCGCGGATTTCGTCATCGGAAAGCGTCAAACTCCGCGTTTTTTGCCGAACATCCGAAGTTGCATAACTCAATTCGCCGTTTTTCGCTTCCGTCATCAGCGCGACCGCCGAACAAATTTGTCCGGGCGTGCAGTAACCGCACTGAAAACCGTCGTGTTTGATAAAAGCCGCCTGCATCGGGTCGAGCGTGTCGCCTTTTGCAAGTCCTTCAATCGTCGTAACGTCTTTGCCTTCGCATTGCGCGGTCAAAGTCAGGCATGAAAGAACTCTGCGTCCGTCAACAATCACCGTGCAAGCCCCGCATTGCCCGTGATCGCAACCCTTTTTCGAGCCGGTCAGCGCGAGTTTTTCGCGCAAAGCGTCGAGCAAAGTCATCCGCGAATCCACGCTCAAAGATTTCGCCGCCCCGTTGATCTTCATACTGACCGCGACCGCGTTTTCTTCCGCAACCGGTGCGAAAACCGCGTTCGCGTCCGTCGGAACTTCCGCCAGAATCTGCTCCTGCGCCAGTAAATGAACGGCGAAAGCACCCAAACCGAGCGATGCCGCCTGTCCTAAAAATTTACGCCGCGCTTCGCCGAGTTCGCCGAGTTCGGGAAAGTCCTTTAATAATGCTTCTTCGTCAGCGGTCAACTGCTCTTCGCCAATATCTTCCAATTCGTCAGCCATTTTTCCTCCTTGTTCTTGACTTGATTGTTAAATAAAATTAGTGCGTTCTCTTTATATTACAAAATAATTTTCCGTTTCCGAAAATATATTTGCGGATTTCATAAAAAAATCCCTTGGGCGATTATATGACCGTCCAAAGGATTTTTGAGTGCAAAGCGAAAAGTGAATAGTGGAAAGTGAAATATTTTCCACTTTTCACTATTCACTTTTCACTAATGTTAAACCCGTTCCGCGCGGAACGAGTCCGGGAAGGGAAATCGGCAGTTTGCCGTTTGTTTCCATCATTCCGAGAATCGAACGCGCTGACGCACGCTGTAATGAAGTCATATCGCCGTAGGCGACGACGTAAGTTTTAAGCGTCGGAAAACTCTGCAAAATATACGGGTTGCCGAAGCTCAAACCAACGACTTTTTTATCGTTTTCCAGCAAATCGCGCAAAATCGTAACGCCCGAATCGGGAAGCCCGACGCTGTTTTTCGCACCCGAACGAACGCGACCATACATTGCGGCAATTACAATATCCGCATTATTCGCGCCTTCACGCGCCCGCGCAATCAGTTGGGGCGAAGAATTCTCCTGCAAAACGACCGACCCGAATTTGACACCGTTATCGCGCATAAATCTGGTTAAAGCGACACCCGTCGAATCGCCGTCGAAGCCGTTTGAAATGCCGAGAACAAAAACTTTTTTCGATTTATCGAGCGGAATCAGGTTTTCGTCGTTTCTGACGATGGTAATCGCTTTATTGGCAATCTCTTCTGACAGCGCGTAAGTTTCCTTGCTCGAAATGATCTTATCCATTTGGTCAATCGGCGTGATCTTTTGTTTGAAAAGTCCGAGTTCGTATTTCCACGCGAGAATTTTTCTGACCGATTCGTTCAGCCGCGATTCGCTGATGCGTCCCGATTTGACGGCTTCCCGAAGCCCGCGAATCATCGCGTCCGTATCGGCAGGTTTTTCGATCAGGTCGGCACCCGCCAGAAATGCCTGAACACCCGCTTCTTCCTGCGAAATGTAAAGCGTCAAACCGCTCATACTCATCGCGTCGGTGACGATCAAGCCTTTGAATCCCAAATCCTTACGCAGCATATCGGTTTGAATTTTGGTTGAAAGTGTTGCGGGAATCGTCGCGTTTTCGGTGATGACTTCTTCGTCCGTGTCAATCCGAAGCGGATTCGGAATCGGTTTGATTTCCTGCGGATCAATCTGCGGAAGTCCGACGTGCGCGACCATTATCGAAGCGACGCCTGCGTCAATCGCTTTACGGAACGGCACGAGTTCGAGTTTGTCGAGGCGTTCGCGCGAAACGTTGATGATCGGCAAACCGCGATGCGAATCAACGTTCGTGTCGCCGTGTCCGGGAAAATGTTTCGCCGTCGCAATTACGCCCTGACTCTGCACGCCTTCGATAAACGCCGCGCCGAAACGCGCCACGTCTTCGGGATCTTCGCCGTAAGAGCGAACATTGATGACCGGATTATCGGCGTTGTTGTTGACATCCAAAACCGGCGCGTAAACCTGCATCATTCCCATCGCTTTGGCTTCGCGCCCCGTGATCACGCCCATCTTTCGCGCATATTCGGGATTTCCGGTTGCGGCGACCGCCATATTCCACGGAAAATTTGCCGCGTCAAAGAAACGCATTCCGATTCCGGTTTCCGCGTCGAGCGCGAAAAGCAAAGGAATTTCGGCGTTTTCCTGCAAGCGGTTGCCGAGATGGACGGTTTCATACATCGGCGCACCGAAAAAGATCACGCCGCCGATCTTGTTTTGCGTGACGTGGCGTTTCAAATCCTGAAAAAAATCGCTTTCCTGATTGATAAACCGCGCGTTGATGCCGATCTGAATCAATTGACCGACCTTTTCCTCAACGGTCATTTTCTTCAACAGCTTATCCGCCGCTTTCCACGATTTTTCGGAAGGCTCGAATTTTTTGCGTTCTTGTTTGCGGTTGGGCGAAGCAAGAACGAGCGAATTAAAAGTAAGTAAAATTGCTAAAAATAAATTAATTGTTAACTTCATTTTGTTTCGGGGGAAAAATAAAACTTGCTAAAATTGCAAAAAACAATGTAATCAAACTACCAAAAAGTACATACCAAGTCCACGCAATCGGCGTGGCTTCGGGCAAAATAGCAAAGCGTTTGACGAATTCGAGATAGAGCAGATAACTCATCACCGTAATGCTCACGATCATTCCGATCAGCGCGTGTTTTTGGTTAGCGCGTTTGACAAAAGTTCCGACCAAGAAAACGCCGAGAATCGGACCGTTTATCAAAGAAGCAATCGAAAGTGCCGAATCGAGCGCGGAGCGTTCTTGTTTCATTACGATTATAGCGACCATGATTTGAACGATGCCGAAAACCAAAGTCAGCCAATGCGAAACGCGCAAAAAATGTTTGTCGTCCGCTTTTTGCTTGAAAGGTTTGTATAAATCATTGACAAAAGTCGCCGCGATTGAATTCAAGGACGAAGAAAGTGCTGCCGCGAAAATCGCCGCGACGACCAAACCCGAAAGTCCTGAAGGCATTGATTTTGTAATGAAATCGGGAAAAACCTTGTCGCCCCCCGAAAACGGAAACGCGCCGGTGGCGGTTGCATATTCGGGTGCGTTAAACGGTTGATAGAAAGCGAAAAGCAAAACTCCGATAAACAAAAAACCGATAAATTGCGCTAAAACAACTGCGCCCGACGAAAGAAGCGCGAGCGCGGCACGATTCGGTTTGTCGGTGCAGAGATAGCGTTGGACGAGATATTGATCCGTGCCGTGCGTTGACATCGTTAAAAAACATCCGCCGATTAAACCAGCCCAAAACGTAAAGGTTTTCGTAAAATCGAACGGCAAAGAAAAATTCAAACCGTCCGACAAAAACGGCACGGGCAGAAAATATTTCGTGTCGCGGAAACCCCAATCAACGAGGCTGAATTTTTGAAACTGTTCGCCGATTGCAATCGCGCCCGAAAATCCACCGTTGACTTGATTGGCAATGACGATTGCAGCTGCGACCGCGCCGACGATGTAAATCAAAAGCTGGACGACTTCGACCCAAATAACCGCCTCCATTCCGCCGTAATACGTAAAGATTATCATTATTACGCCGAGCAGAATTATCGAAACAACAATCGCCACCGCAAGAATCTCGTTTTCATTGGCTTGCGGATAAGATTTCAGATGAAACGCGACGTAAACATAGCCAAGCACAATCGCCGTCAAAAGAAGGCGAATTCCGTCCGCAATATTTCGCATCACGACAAAAAGCGCGGACGCGAGCATCTTCACTTTCGTGCCGAATCTTTCGCCTAGAAGCTGGTAAACCGTCTGCAATTCGCCTTTAAAATAAAGCGGAATAAAAAGTAGCGAAATCACGACGCGCCCGATCATATAGCCGAAAACGAGTTGTAGAAACTGAAAATTTCCGTTTTTCGCAAATGCGATTCCGGGCACGGAAATAAACGTGATCGTCGAAGTTTCTGTCGCCACGATTGACATCGCAATCGCCCACCACGGAACCGAGCGGTCGCCGACAAAATAATCTTCGGTCGTTTCCTGTTTGCCCGAAAACCACACGCCAAACAGCGTAACGCCGATTAAATACCCGAAAATTATGACTAAATCTATTGTCTGCATCGTATTTATCAATAAGAATACAAGAAAGGGTTTCGGAAAGCGATAAGAAATTTTTATCTTGAAAACAGCGCGAGGTCAAACGTGTGAGGCATTTTTGTCCGTTTTTTAGTAGAAGATTTTGCCGAAAATGAACTCTAAATATTCATTTATTATTAGTTTAATCATCCTTCAAAAGGCTTCCGGCTCTTTCGTCAATAATTTTTTGCAGCTTGTCAATTATAACTATAGTCGCGGCATCGGTAGTCTTTGACTTCAGAACTTCCAACTCCAAAGCTCTGACCTTTTCGCGGGCTTTTTGATTTGACCGCCAAAAATTTTCAAAATTCAGGGACGCGACAACCGCGGTCGAAACCGCCGCCAAGCCGGCTAAAATAGCTGAAATGTCACCGGCTAATTCTTTGTTACCGATAATGTATAATTTGCCGACGATTGCCGAACTTGTACTTAATAACGCCGCCAAAATTAAAAATACGCGGAAAGCAAGTTTCCAGGATTGTGCGCTTTTCCTGAACTGCTCTCGCGTCGTTGCTAAAACAACGCCAATATCGACTTCTTTTTGTTCTTGGTTTGGACGAATTTCTACGTCCGCTTTTTCTTGGTCATTCATATATTTTAAAATTAACTCTGATGGAAAATTTTCAAAGCCTCTTCAATTACAAAATCTTTTTCTCTTAAAGATTTTTCGGCAATTTCGTGCGGCACATTCGCCTTTTGCATAACAATCGCGACGCGCAAATCGTAGTTCGCTTCGGTTAAAAGATTTTGCGCCGAAATTTCGTCCAAACCGGTTTCCGCCATCAGAATCCGCGCGGAGCGTTCTTTGAGCTTGATGTTAGATGATTTGACGTTCGTCATCCGGTTGCCTTTGACGTAACCGAGACGGATCATCGCCGTCGTGGAAATCATATTCAAAACGAGTTTTTGCGCGGTTCCGGCTTTCATCCGCGTCGAACCCGTAACGGCTTCCGCGCCCGTGACCGCGACAATCGCAATTTCGGCGGATTTCGTGATCGCAGAATCGGGAACGCAGGTGATGCAGGCTGTGAAACAGCCAATTTCACGCCCAAAATCCAATGCGCCGATGGTGTAGGGCGTTCTGCCCGAAGCAGCGATGCCGACGAGCGCGTCTTTTTCCGTCAAACCGCGATTTTGCAAATCCGTTTTACCGGCTTGCGCGTCGTCCTCGGTCGCTTCGGTCGCTTTGTAAAGCGCGTCGTAGCCGCCCGCGATCACGCCCTGCACAAGCTCGTAAGAAACGCCGTAAGTCGGCGGAATCTCGCTCGCGTCGAGAACGCCCAAACGTCCGCTCGTTCCCGTGCCGACGTAAAAAAGCCGCCCGCCTCGTTTTAATCGTTCGACGATCTTGTCAATCGTTCGAGCAATTTCGGGCAAAACCTTTTCGACCGCGAGCGCGACTTTTTTGTCTTCGTCGTTGATTAAACGAACGGCTTCGAGGGTCGAAACCGTGTCAATATTTTTCGTGTTCGGATTTTCCTGTTCGGTTACGGGCAGCATTTAATAAAGTGTAAAACTGTATTGCACAATTCGGGTTGTGGTAATCGGAATGCCGTTTTTCATAGCCGGTTTGAACTTGATCTGCTTGGCGGCGGCGGCGGCTTGTTCGCTTAATCCGTCAGGCAGTCCGCTGACTGTCGAAACATCTCCGATCGTTCCATCGGCTAAAAACGTAACTCGCAAACTGACGGTTCCCTGAACCTGATTTTTTTTGGCGACATCGGTATATTCGGGTCTGGGTTTTGAAAGAAAAACGACGGTTTGAGTGCCATTCGTTGGTTTGGGTTTAACTTTCGAATCGGTCACGGTTGTTTCTTTTTTCTCGACACTACCGGAGCCGCTGCCGATGCCTTGTCCCGAACCGGAACCTTGACCCGTTCCGCTGCCCGATCCCAAGCCTGTGCCTTGACCGGTGCCGCCCGAAATTATTCCGTTAGATTGATCGGTGATCGGGGTTTTTGTTTCCGCCAAAATTTCCTGTTTCACCTTCTTTTTAGGCTGGCATCGAGTTCGGTAAACAACTTTGCCGTTAACGCGGCACTTTACTAATTTTTGTTTAGCAGCAGTTTGTTTCTTTTGAGCAAGGTTTTCAAAACTGCTTAAAAAAACGAAACACAAAGCAATTGCGATCAACAGAATTTTTTTCATCTCTTTTCTCCTAACAAAAATGTTTGTCCTCAAAGTAAGCTAAATCACGGTAAAAGGCAAATTTTTTCATCGTTTCGTTCCGTTCCCGTTGCTTTCGAAAGCCATCTGCGCGGCGGAATGCGCGGGGATTATTATTTTATCGAGCAGATAGGCTTTCGGCGCGACGGTGTGAACGCTTTGAAGCAGCGAATCGGTAACGAGGTTGCCTGAGCGGAAAACGCTGCCAACAAGCCCGATCGGAACTTTCGTGCGCTGCAATTTTAAGTTTTTAATCACCGCGCACGCCGCCGTTCCGAGTTCGCATCCGGCTTCGCGCAAAATCTCCAGCGCGACTTCATCGCCTTCCGCAGCGGCTTCGCCGACGAACCGCGCAAATCCGGCGATACGGGCGTTATCAACCTGCGGCGCATATATGGCAACCGAAAGATTTTCGATTCGTCCGGCGCGAAAATAATCAACCGCGATGTCGCTTAATGTTGTCGGTTTTCCGCGTCCGTCCGAGGCTTTGGCGATTCTGTGAAGCGCGTTTAACGCGATTCCCGCGCCGCCGCCTTCGTCGCCCGCGAGCGGTCCCCAGCCGCCGGCGGAAAATTTCTCGCCCTTTGCATTTTGCCCGATGCAGACCGAACCCGTTCCCGCAATAATGACCAATCCGGCACGGTTTATGCCGATTCCGTGCAGAGCGATTTCGGCATCGGTAAAGACCTGAATTTTTTTGACACCGAGCCGTTCGACGACGCGTTCGTGAATGATCTGCTTGAGATCGGCGCGTCGAACGCCTGCCAGACCGAGCGTTGCCGAAACGATGTCGCCGCGATTTTTATTGACCGCATCGCACGCCGAGTTGATCGCCGCGATGATGTTTGAGACGGCAGTTTCGACCCCGACGCGTAAAGGATTCGACGCGCCAGCGTAACCTTCGGAGACAATCCGGCGGTCGTTTCCGATGATGGCGATGTGGGTTTTTGTGCCGCCGCCGTCAACCCCGAGATAGAGATTGTGCAGCCGCGCAGGATTTTTACTTTTAGATGTCATTGGCTCAATTTCCGGTGCGACAACTAAAAATTCTTTTGCCGGACAGCGAAAAAATTAAATTACTATTCTAATGATGCTTGACATATAATCAAAACTAAAAGATTTTATATATACGATAAGATATATTGATTCAAACTCCTTCAGCTTTAAATTCAAACAGACGACTGAAAATAATTCATTGAAAAAAATGGAAATACGACAATTGAAGGCATTTTTGGCAATTGCCGAAACGAAAACTTTTACTGCCGGGGCGCGGATGATGAACGTCACGCAGGCGGCAATCTCGATGCAGATTCGCCAACTCGAAGATGAAGTCGGCTTACAGCTTTTTACGCGCACACCGCGCCGCGTGATTTTGACCGAAGCCGGCGAATCGCTGATTGACCGGGCGCGGAAGATTATGCGCGAACACGATGCGGCGGTGGCGGAAATCGCCGAACTTGCGGGCGCGGAATACGGACGGCTCAGAATCGGTTCGTCGTCCTCGATGTTTGCAACCGAGCAATTACCGGAAATTCTCGAAAGGCTGAAACAAAAATATGCGAATGCCGAGGTGAAAGTCAGTTCGGGGACGAGCCATGTTCTGGTCGAAAAAATAATGCACGGCGAAATTGATATTGCTTTTGTTTCGCTGCCGGTCGAAACGTCGAACGTCCAAACCGAATTATTGTTTTCCGACGAGATCGTCGCCATCGCGCATCCGGGACATCCGCTTGCTAAAGAACGCGTCATCAGCGCGGCGGCGCTTGCCGGCGAACATCTTATTTTAGGCGAAAAAGGCGGCAACACGCGCCGGATGATTGACGATTTTTTCAGCGCGGCGAATGTTCGACCGAACGTTACGATGGAGCTTTCGCGCCAGACGGCGATCAATCGAATGGTTGAAAATCAGATGGGTGTCGGCATTGCCGGCGCAAAAGCGGTCGCGCGCGATGTCAAGGACGGCAAGCTCGTTTCGTGGTTCATCGAAGGCGCGGAAATCAAATGGGAACTCGGTCTGGCGCGTCTGCGCGGCGGTTATTTTTCGCCGATTGCGAAAGAATTCGTCCGCCTCTGCAAGGAAAGCTTCAAGGAACGCGAGAAAGAACTCAAGGCAAAAGGCAAAAGTTAAAAGGCAAAATGGCGAGATTCTGAAATGAATATCAGAGGCATTATTTGGCTTAACAACATAGTTGACAAACTCGCCATCAATATCAGGTTAAAACTTACGAAGTCGAAGAATTATTGACCGGAAAGCCGAAATTCAGATTTGTTGAAAAAGGCGAAAGAAAAGGCGAAGATGTTTATATGGCTTTCGGGCAAACTCAAGGCGGCAGATATTTGGTTGCCTTGTTCATTTTCAAATTGACCAAAGAAGCACTGATTTTGAGCGCGAGAGATATGGCGCACAAAGAAAGAAAAATGTATGAGCGAAAATAAGGAGTTACCGAAATTTGATTCGATTGATGAGTTGACCGAATTTTTTGATGAAAACGATTTGGGCGATTATCTCGAAAATATGCCCGAAGCCGATTTTGAGGTAAATCTCGAAAAACGCACATATTTTGTCGCGGTTGACGAAGAACTCAGCCGCAAACTTTCGGAAATTGCCAAGCGCGAACATCTTCCGTCCGAACAAATTGTCAACAAATGGCTTCGTGAAAAAATTTCAAATTATTCGGAAAAAGTTTAATGATGGGTTTTAAATTACGGGAAATCGTTTGGCAAACGGCAATGATTTTTGCCTTTTGCCTTTTTACTTTTACATTTACAAACGCACAGGGCTTGCCCGTTGTGCCGCCAAACACGTTCGGAATGAATGCCGCAAAGCTCAATCAGATTGATGCTTTGGTCGAAAAAGACATTTCCGACAAAAAACTTCCGGGCGCGGTCGTTATCGTCGGGCATAAAGGAAAGATCGTCTATCGCAAAGCGTTCGGCAATCGTTCGCTTGTGCCGCAGGTCGAAAAAATGACGCTCGACACGATCTTCGATGTCGCCAGTTTAACGAAACCGATTGCGACGGCGACGAGCATTATGATTCTCGTCGAGCAGGGCAAACTGCGTCTGAACGACACGGTCGGCAAATTCTTTCCCGAAATCGAGGACGAAGCCGCCAAACGCGTGACGATTCTGCAATTATTAACGCACACTTCGGGTTATCGTCCCGATTTCGATCTCGGCGAAAAATGGACGGGACGCGACGGAATGCTCGCGGCATTAAAAAAAGAAAAACTCCGCAATCCGCCCGGAACGCGCTTTGTTTATTCGGACATCGGTTTTATTGTGCTGGGCGAGATTGTTGAGCGAATTAGTGGAGTAAGTTTGGATAAGTTCGCCAAGAATTTTTTTGATAATTTAAATCAAAAAGATACATCTTTTACAGGTTTTGAGCCTGTTTTGCCAATTTCAGCAAATGCGCTTGCAAACCAAAATGTACGAGAACAGTATGAAAGGTCGCAGTTTGAAAAAATAGAACGTAACAGGGTTAAATTTCAGAGAATTGCGCCGACCGAAAATATCAAAGGACAGCAAAATTATCTCGGTGCAAAATTCGACGGCGACGAAAAAACAGGCAATGAAATGCTGCGCGGAAAGGTTCACGACCCGACTTCCTATCGAATGGGCGGAGTTGCCGGACACGCCGGACTTTTCTCGACCGCCGACGATCTGGCGCGGTATTGCCAGATGATGCTCAACGGCGGAATTTTGGACGGCAAACGCATTTTGTCGGCGCAGACCGTCGCGCGGATGACCGCGCCTTATGTTGTTTCCGAAGACGGCGCGACGCGAGGTTTGGGCTGGGATATGAACACCGCATTTTCGTCGAATCGCGGCGAGCTTTTGCCGCTCGGCTCGTTCGGACACACGGGTTTTACGGGAACATCGGTTTGGATTGACCGCGTTTCGCAAACGTTCGTCGTTTTTCTCTCGAACCGCGTTCACCCCGACGGCAAAGGCGACGTTACGCCTTTACGCGCAAGAGTTGCGACGGTCGCGGCTTCGGCTATCGAAGACACAACGATCGAAAAATTTCGCGAAGCCGAAAATATTTACTGGTCGCAAGTTACGCCGCAAATCGCAAAATTTAACGAGCTGGTTTCAAGGACAAATCAACAAACGCAATCCGCAACCCGCAATCCGCAATCCGCAATCGTTCTGAACGGCATTGACGTTTTGGAAAAGGAAAATTTCAAATCTCTGGAAGGTTTGAAAATCGGACTGGTAACAAATCAGACGGGCAGAAACTTGGCGGGCAAACCGACGATCGACGTTTTGAAGGAAGCCAAAAATGTCCGGCTCGTCGCGCTTTTTTCACCCGAACACGGCATTCGCGGCGAACTCGATGTGGAAAAAATCAGCGATTCCGTGGACGAGAAAACAGGTCTGCCGATTTATTCGCTCTACGGCGAAACGCGCCGCCCGAAACCCGAACAACTTAAAGACCTGGACGCGCTGGTTTACGATATTCAGGACATCGGCGCAAGATTTTATACATACACCGCAACTTTGCGAAATGTGATGGAAGAAGCGGCGAAATTGGGTAAACCGATTTTCGTGCTGGATAGACCGAATCCGATTAACGGCGTTGATGTCGAAGGCTCTTTGGCGGACGAAGACAAACTTTCGTTTATCGCCGCGCATACGATTCCCGTGCGCTACGGGTTGACGATTGGTGAACTCGGAATGATGATGAACACCGAACGCAAGATCGGCGCGGATTTGCGGATTATCAAAATGGAAAATTGGTCGCGCGCGCAGTGGTTCGACGAAACTTCGCAGGTTTGGATAAATCCTTCGCCGAATATGCGCTCGTTGACGCAGGCAACGCTTTATCCGGGCATCGGACTGCTCGAAACAACGAACGTTTCGGTCGGACGCGGAACCGACACGCCGTTCGAGATTGTCGGCGCACCGTGGATTGACGCGCAAAAACTCGCGTCATACTTAAACAGCAGAAACCTCGCCGGCGTGCGCTTTGTCCCGATAAAATTCAAACCGAACGCTTCGGTTTTCAAGGACGAAAATTGCAACGGGATTAATATCGTGATCGTTGACCGCGCGAAATTTAAGTCTGTGCGGACGGGCATCGAGATCGCCGTCGCTTTGCGGAAACTTTTCCCGACGGGCTGGCAAACCGACAGATACAATCGTTTACTGGTGAACGGCGAGATTTTCGAGTTGGTCAGGCGCGGCGACGAACCCGAAACAATCGAAAAAGCGTGGCAGAAAAATTTAGACGAATTCAAACGCCGTCGCGCACAGTTTTTGCTTTACAAATAGCGGATTTAGGTTTATAACCATTTATATATTCCCCAAAAGTTTTCAGAAAATTAACATTTATAAGCAGTTTTTCAATTTTTGAGGCGTTTTTTTGCGCAAACTGGTATAACGAAAATTTGGAGATGTTTCCAAAAACCTAAATATATTTGATGGGTCGCAATTTTTAGTTCTAAAAAAAAAAACTTTGTAAAGGAAAGAAAAAATAAATTATGAGAAGGCAAAACTTTTCGAGTGCAAATTTATACATTATTGCAGCGGCAATGATTTTAAGTTTAAGTTTTTCGTCATTTGCACAGGAAATCACCGGCACACTTGTCGGAACAGTGCGTGACACTTCAGGCGCGATTGTGCCCGGCGCATCGGTAATAATTACTGATGCGCAAAAAAACACGGTCGTTCGTACTCTGACAACGGATAACGAAGGGGCTTTCTCGGCTCCGAACCTTAACGTCGGCACATATACCGTAACAGTCGAAGCGGCGAACTTTAAAAAGACGGTACAAACCGAGGTCAAACTCGATGTCGGCGCGCGCCGCACGGTTGATTTTGCGCTCGAAGCGGGAAATATCAGCGAAGTCGTGACGGTTCAGGCAGAATCCATTTCCATTGATCTGCAGTCGGCAACCAGCGGAACGGTTATCAACGGCGATCAGGTGCGCGAGATTTCGATCAACAACCGCAACTTTACGCAGTTGGTCGCGCTTGCGCCGGGCGTTTCATCCGACCTTTCAGATCAGGTTTATGTCGGAACGACAAACCCGGAAGGACAGGCAAACACAGTGCAGCTTTCGGTCAACGGCGCGCGTTCGAGCCAGAATACTTTTACGGTTGACGGTTCGGACATCACCGACCGCGGCTCGAACTTAACGATTCAGGCTTATCCGAGCGTTGATTCGATCGGCGAATTCCGGGTTTTGCGTTCGCTCTACCCGGCGGAATCAGGCAGAAGCGGCGGCGGACAGGTCAACGTCGTCACCCGCAGCGGAACATCGAAATTCAGAGGAAACGTTTTCGAATTTATCCGCAACGATGCTTTTAACGCGAACAACTTTTTTAACAATGCGGTCAGAACGCCGCAATTCGGCAGGGACGAGAACGGAAAAGCCAAACGCGCACCGTTTCGCTATAACAATTTCGGCTGGACGCTCGGCGGACCGATCTATTTTTTGAGATTCGGTGAAGCCGACCCGGGTGACAGTATTTTCAAAAAATGGGATCGAACGTTCTTTTTCTTTTCGCAGGAATTTCGTCGTGACAACCGTTTTGCGGCGCCAAATCTGGTAACTGTGCCCGATGCGAATCTGAAAGCGGGTATCTTTCCGGTCGACGTTTGTATCGCACGGAATAACGAAGTGACGGAAAATTGTACGGTCGGAAATCCGGGAAGACTTCCGGCGGGAACACCGCTTCCGGCAAGTTTCCTGAATCCGGCGGCGGCAGCTTATATTCGTGATATTTATAGCAAACTGCCCAACCCGAATGCGGGAACAGCGGCAAACCCGTATCTGGCAAGTTTTTCGCTGCCGAATAAATTTGAATTTCAGCAGGAAATTATCAAAATTGACCATACCTTTAATGAGAAATGGTCGATGTATTACCGTTTTCAAAACGACGATATTCCTTCGGAAGAAGGCAACGGGCTGTTCAGCAGCGGTTCGGGACTGCCCGGAGTTTCGCCGACGATAACCAATTCACCCGGCAAAACGCATACTATTCAATCGACCTATGCATTGACGCCGAACACGATTCTCGAACTGCGCTACAACTATGCGTACGGCGCAATTTTAAGTCGCAACGGCGGGTTTCTTTCCAGAGATAATTCGAATATTCCCATAAATCTTCCGTTTCCCACGCAGCGCGATCGCGTTCCGACTTTGACCGGCAACGGTTTTACGGGACTGACGAGTTTCGGTCCGTACGATAACTTCTCGGACAAGCATAACTACACGGGAAGTTTTACGTGGATTCTCGGCAATCACACGATGAAATTCGGTGCGGTTTATTCGATGTATCGTAAAAATGAGAACGCGCTGGCGGGAAACAACGAAGGGCTTTACAATTCTTTTCCCTTCACGGTTGCCTCGGGCGTTGCCAATACGACGCTCAACCAGAACATTCAAAGATGGGCAAATTTCCTGGTTGGCAACGTCGCGGCAAATGGTTTTAGCCAAGCCAGATTCGATTATACGGCTGATCTTCGGCAGAAAGCTTTTGAAGGATACGTTCAGGACGAATGGAGATTCAGTTCGAATCTGACGCTTTATATGGGTGTTCGCTATTCGTTCTTCGGCGCACCTTGGGATAAAAACGGTCGTTTGACGAATTTCGACCCGAGCCTTTTCGATCCGGCACAAGCAGTTCAGGTAACTGGCGCCGGAACACGAGTTTTGGGAACCGGCAATAACTGTAACGGTTTGATCGCCAATGCCCAGAATTTCACGACCGGTCCGGCAACATTCAACTGCCGTCCGACTCCTTCGCCCTACGGCAAATTCGTATGGCGGGCGAATAAGACCGATTTCGCGCCGCGCGTCGGTTTGGCTTGGGATCCGTTTAAGGACGGCAAAACTTCGATTCGAACCGGTTACGGATGGTATCACGAACAGGTTTTGAATGGTCCGCTTTTGCAAAACATCGGCGTTAACCCGCCGTATCAGGAAACCTTTACCGCTCCGTCGGTCACCAGACTCGATAATCCGGGCGGAAATGTTTCGGGAGCGCCCACCGTGCAGAGTCTGCGCGCCATTCAGACAGAATTTAATACGCCGTATATGCAGCACTGGTCGCTCGATGTTCAGCGACAGTTAACGCCCAGTACTATTTTAACGGTTGGTTATTACGGTTCGAAAGGAACGAATTTGATCGGTCTGACCGAATTGAACAGCATTCCCGTCGGCAAAGCTTTGGTAACTCCCTGTGTCACTGCCGCCGGAGTAACCCGTCCGCAGTGCCAACCGGCGGGTTATGTATTCCGAAATACGGCTGTCGCGCCGAACAATCCGAATGGTGCATCAACCGATATTCTGATTCTCGACCAGCTTCGACCGTATCGCGGCTTCCGCTCGATCGCGATGGTTCAGCCGCGTTATGATTCCAATTACCACAGTATGCAGGTTTTCATGCAGCATCGCTTCAGCGGCGCGTCGCAGGTCAACGTTGCCTACACGTGGTCGAAGAATCTGACCAACAGCCAGAACGACCGTTCGACCGCTCCGCAGGATACTTATGACATCAAGAGCGAATATTCGAGAGCCGCGCTTGACCGCCGTCATATTTTATCGATCAACTATGTTTACGAACTGCCCTGGTTCGATAAGCAGAACGATTTCGTCGGTAAAGTTCTGGGCGGCTGGCAGGCTTCGGGGATCGTCACCTACAATACCGGTTTAGGATTTACGGCGATCACGTCGAATTTCGATCCGGGCGGCACCGGCATCATCAATGCCAACCCGACCGCGAGACCGAATCTTCTGTGCGATCCGAATGCCAACGCACCGCATACTCCGGAACAATGGTTTAATACCGCGTGTTTCCAGCTTAATCCGGCAAATACTCTGGATACGGCGGCTTTCGGTTACCGGAACGTTCCGGGCGATGCGCAGCGAAATATCATCGAAGGTCCGCCGACGACCCGCGTTGATTTCACTCTGACGAAGAATATTCGATTCGGTGAAAGATTCCGCCTGCAGCTTCGGGGCGAGGTCTTCAACATCCTCAATAAGACTAACTTCAGAACATTTACCAGCCTGAACGTCACGAGTACGTCGTTTGGCGTCATCGGCGGCGCCCGCGACCCGCGGACGATGCAGTTCGGTGCGAAGTTCTATTTCTAAAGTCTTCCATTAAAACCCCTTTGCTCACGCCGTAATCAAAACGGCGTGAGCTTTTTTTTGTTAAAATACTTTTATGAAACGGATTCTGCTCGAAAACTGCGCGGCGGTTTTGCCTGACGGCAAGTTCGAAAACGCGAATGTTTTGATCGAAGACGGAAAGATCGCCGCGATTTTAAACGACAAGGTTTCCACTGATGAAACGATCGATCTTGAAAATCAAACGCTTTTCTCCGGCTTTATCGACGTTCACAATCACGGCGCGGTCGGGGTTGATGTCAATCAGGCAAATGTTGAAAGTTTGCAGGCGGTCGGAAAATTTCTCGCCGCCAACGGCGTGACGGCGTGGCTGCCGACGTTTGTGCCGGATTCCGTCGAAACTTATCGAAAGGGAATTTCCGCGATTAACGAATTGATGAAAATTCAGGCGGATTTGCCGATTGCGCAGATCGTCGGCGCACATTATGAAGGCGTTTTTGCGAACGAAAAAATGTGCGGTGCGCTGCGTCCCGAATTTTTCAAAACCTTTACGGGCAGTGAACTCGGCGATTTGCCGACGCTCGAAAAAGGCATTCATCTGACGACTTTCGCGCCCGAGATCGAAGGCGGCATCGAGCTTGTCAAAGAGTTGAAAAAACAAAACTGGATTCCGTCAATCGGTCATACACGCGCCGATTTTGAAACCTTGGAAAAAGCGTTTGCGGCAGGTGCGATGCACGTTACGCATCTTTTTAACGCGATGACGGGCGTTCATCACCGCGAAATCGGCGTTGCCGGCTGGGCTTTGACAAAGGACAAAATCTTTTGCGAGATCATCGCCGACGGCGTTCACGTTCACCCAAATATGCTCCGGTTCGCGCAAAAAAACAAACCTGCCGACAAATTGCTGCTCGTCAGCGATTCAGTCGCGCCGACCGGACTTGGCGACGGCGATTACGAACTCTGGGGCGAGCGCATTTCGGTCGCAGACGGCAAAACGCAAAACGAACGCGGAAGCATCGCCGGAAGCGTTATCACCCTGCTCGATGCCGTAAAAATGTATCTTTCGCTCGGCGCATCCGATGCGGAAGTTTCACGAATGGCAAGCGCGAATCCCGCGAAACTGCTCGGCTTGGAAACGTCGCGCGGCACGATTGCGGTCGGAAAACGCGCCGATCTGGTCGCGCTCGACGAGCAGGGAAAAGTCAGGTTGACGATTGTCGGCGGAAATCCATGTCAGAACCGCCTGCGTTAGCGGGCGGGTAATTCGATAGTCGGCAGACGACAGCGGCAGTAGGCAGTCGAGATTCTAAAAATAATGTGAATATTGGATAAGGAAATTGCCCGACGGAACGCCGTCATCCTGACGGCACAGCGTTTGAAAAACGCTCAAACTGTATGGTTATCTGACAAGTTTTAAGAAAATCACGGCAAATTACACCGCTTTCAGCGGCGTGTGCCGTCAAGATGACGGCGTTCCGCTCTTATCCAATATTGACGTTAAAAATAAGTTGCCAACCTCTTACTGACGACCGAAAGAAACCCGCCCGCTACTGCAGGCGGTTCCGACGTTTTCTTGTTACCAGAAAAACACCCGCGAAAACCAGAATCGCCGAGATCAAAAGACGAACGGAAAAATGCTCGCCGAGGAAAAATATCGCCGCCAGAAAACCTATCAAAGGCTGGAGATAAATATAAACCGCGACGACCGAAGGCTCGACGCGCGACAAAGCCCACGCATTCCAAAAGTAAGCCAGAATCGTCGGAAAAATTACGAGACCGGCGACAAACAGCCAAGAATTGAGCGAAACTTCCGATAAATTAACCTCTTGCAGAGCGAAAATTCCCATCGGCACATTTATCAAACTCGCATACAGAAAAAGCCACGCGATGGATTTGAGCGCGCCGTAATGCGAGATCAGTTTTTTGGAAATTGCGACATAAATCGCGTAGCAAAGCGAATTCAGAACGATCAGAATATCGCCCTGCGTCGTCTGCGAACCGAAGCTCGCTTTGGTCGGGTCAATCAGATAGATCACGCCGAACGCCGCCAGAATGATGCCCGCGACCTTGCGCCACGAGAACGAATCGCTGCCGATCAGAACGCTGATCAAAATCGTAAAAATCGGAATCGTGACGGCGATCAGCGAAGTGTTGACGGCGGTTGTCAGCGAAAGACCTTTGAAAAAAAGCAGTTGATTGAGCGCAACACCGAAGAATGCTAAAAACGCAAATCGCAGATAATCGCGGCGGTTATCGAGCGCCAGCGAACCGCGAAATCTCTGCAAAACATAAAACGCGAGTGCCGCGCCGCCGACCCGAAAACCGACCAGCGCGTAAGGCGGAAACGCGAGCAGCGCGAATTTTCCCAAAACGGTCGCCGTCCCGAAAAACACCTGCACCGCAAACAGCGCAATATGCGGCGCGTAAGATTTTTCGGCTTGTAAAAGATGGTCGTCCATCGCAAATATAAAGCTAGATGCTAACAAATTCGGGAGTGTTTTGTTAGTTTTCCAGCCGAATAATTTTACTCGTTCGATTTTGCGGATTTTGGCTTATTAACGTCAATATTGGATAAGAGCGGAACGCCGTCATCTTGACGGCACACGCCGCTGAAAGCGGTGTAATTTGCCGTGATTTTCTTAAAACTTGTCAGATAACCATACAGTTTGAGCGT
>JALHNX010000112.1 GCA_022843305.1 Pyrinomonadaceae bacterium
CATTGCATTCGCTGGCGAGTCTGGCGCGGCGCAAAGGCGAGAACGCGGCGGCTTTCGATTTTTTGGAAAAAGCCGAAAATCTGGTTGATGACGGCGCGGAAAGCTATCTGAAATGCGCCAACACGCGCGGGCTTTGCCTGATCGCGCAAGGTGCTTGGTCAAAGGCTGAACAGCAGTTTCGATACGCGCTCGAACTCGCCGAAAAACAATCGAACGAGCATTTTATTCGTTTGATCACGCATAATCTCGCTTTGCCAGCCGGATTTCGCGGCGATTTCGGCGAGGCTTTGCGCTGGTTTAAGCGGATTTTCCGCGACGGCGAAAACGACAAACTTTTGCCGCAGGAAGCCATCGGACATTTAAATGTCGCGCGGCTTCACCTTTATCGCGGCGAATTCGACGAAACCGAAAAACATCTCGAACGCTCGTTGGAACTTTGTCAGCTTTATAATTTAAAATCCCTGCGCGGCGAGATTTTCGAGGCATACGGGAATTTTTACCGCGATAAGGAAGATTGGACACACGCCGCCGAATTTTACGAGCGCGCGATGAAATCGTTTGACGAAGCCGGTGTCAATCCGGCGACGCGCGAACTGGACGAAGAACGCGCAAAATACTTTCTGCTGCGCGGGGATCAGGTCAAAGCGCGAAACCTTTTGGAAAATCTGATCGAAAAACGGCGGAATCTGAATAACGAAATCGGTGTCAAAACAGCGCAGTTCGCGCTCTGCCGCGTTCGTTTAGCGCAAGGCGAAACAAAAGATTTAGCCAAAGAAATAAAGCATTTAGCGGAATTTTTTCACGAACAAAATCTGAATTACGACGAAGCCGGCGCGTCGCTGCTGCTTGCCGAAACATATTTTGCCGAAGATAAACGCAAGGAAATGTTCGCGCCTTTGCAGAGAGCTTTGGATTTGACGGCGCGGTTTGATTACGAACATTGGCTGCGCGGCGAAATTCGTACGTTTCCGCGTCTTTTTTCGGATGAAGAAGTCGTCGAAAAACTGCCGCTCGATTTACGCGAAGTTAGTCGAGAGTCCAGAGTCCAGAGTCAAGAGTCAAATGAAGTAAGCCACTCGATTCTCGACTCTCGACTCTCGACCATTACGGATTTAACCATCAAAACATTCGGGTTTGTCGAGATTTTTCGTGATAAATCAAAACCGTTTGCGACCGACGCGTGGACGACGAAACGGGCGCGCGATATTTTTTGCTATATCGCAACGAGCAAGCATCGCCGCGTTGACAAGGAAATTTTGATTGACGCTTTTTGGGGCGGTGAAGATTTGGCGGCGATTGAAAAGAATTTTCACCCGACAATTTCGCATATCCGCAAGGCGTTAAACTCGAATCAATCGTTCAAACAGAATTTTCTCGTTTTCCGCGACGGCGCGTATCAGCTTAATCCCGAACTTTCCTATTCGATTGACACCGAAGAATTTGAAACCGCTGTGGCGGAAGCTGAAAAAGCCAAGCGCGAAAAGGATTTCGGGAAATTCCGCGAAAATCTGGAAGCGGCGCACGAAATTTATCGCGGCGAATATATGGCTGGCGTTTACGAAGATTGGGCGGAAGAACGGCGGAATTTTTACGCCGAGCAGAATTCGCGCGTGTTAAACGCGCTCGCTAAACTCGCTTTTACGGACAAAAGCTGGTCGAGCGCACTGAAATTCGCGGGCGAGATTTTGAAAAACGACCCGTTTCGGGAAGACGCGCATCGCCTGATAATGAAAGTTTATGCCGCGCAGGGCAAACGCTCGTCGGTCGTCGAACAGTTTGAAACACTGCAAAATATTCTCAAAAAAGAACTCGGCGTGACGCCCGCGCCCGAAACGCGCAAGATTTTTCAGGAATTAACCAAATAAAACCGCGAAATTAAAAAAATCCGCCAAAAAATTTGTTACAATCAAATCGTTTGTAACAAAATGAGCAATGTATTAAACAAATTTCAAATCATTACTCGTTGGTTTTTAATTGCCGGCGTTTTGAGCGGGCTTTTCTTTTCGAGTGGCGAAGGCGTTCAGCTTTTACCGTTTCCGTCGCCCGTGTCCGCCGCATCTGAAAAAAATACTTTTTCTTTTCAGGATGAAAACTGCAAATCCTATTCGCTTTCCGTCCATAATTCAGCCGCGTATTCGGTTGTCGTCAAATCCAAGCCTCAAAAAAATCTTAAATATTTAGCCTGCGCCAATTTTTTCGGCGACAATCTGCGACAGCCGAAATTCTTTTCAAAGGCGGTCAGGCAAAACAATTCCGAACCGGCATTTTTCAAGCCTGCAAGTTTAACAACCTCGCCGTCAGACCGCGCTCCGCCTGCAATCTAATCCTTAAATTCAATTAATTTATACAATTCGGCTCGTCAGCCGCAACGGAGAGATTTTTCACCGTTTTCACAAATTCAAAAGTGAAATCGGCGAATCGTCGTCTATCTTGCGGACGTGCCGGACGATGCGGAAGATTCCGAATTTCTTCGAGGGATTTTCGACCGACCGCATCGCCAAACAATAATTAAAAAGCAGGTTTTTGATGCTTGACCAAAATCTATGTTTGAACGAAAAGACCAACAATTAACGGAATGCGCGAAATGCCGAAACAGTTTCGATTCGAAACTACGGGTTTGTCCGAAATGCAATCCCGAATTTCGGGAAACCGCCGCAAAAAGAAGGCTGCCGCTTATCTTTTACCCGATCTTTTTGATGTTCGGGATTTATCTTTTATGGGAATTGCTAAACAGGTTTTCCGCATCGCCTTAATTTTGGTTCAGCGAATCATTTATCAAAAGAGAAAGAAAATAATATGGAATTTAGTGAAAATAATATACATACGACAATAAATCCGAGCCAACCCGATCATCTGCGCGACAATGTTCTGGAATACGTGCAAACCGATTTTCCGCGTTTGAACGAAACTTTGACGGTTGAAATGGCACTCAGAATTATTCGTCAGGAGGGAATCGGCGAAAGAATCGTCTATTTTTATGTTTTAGACAGCGACGAAAAACTTATCGGAATCGTGCCGACACGGCGACTTTTGACCTCGATGCCGAATGTTCGGATCGCCGACATAATGGTTGAAGACAGTATCACGATTTCCGATAAAGCGACGGTTTTGGAAGTTTGCGAAATGTTCGTCAAACACAAACTTCTCGCGTTTCCCGTCCTGGACGATGACGGTGTGATGCTCGGCGTGATTGATGCCGGACTTTTTTCCGCCGAGGAATTGACCTTTGCCCAACGCCACAATTTTGACGATATTTTTCAGATGATCGGTTTCGGAATTTCGCAGATCAAAGGAAAATCGGCATTCGGATTGTTTCGCTACCGTTTTCCGTGGCTGCTGGCAACGATGGCGAGCGGTTTGACGTGCGCGCTTTTGACCGGATTTTACGAAGCGACGCTTGCGCAAACGCTGGTTTTGGCGTTTTTTATAACGCTCGTGTTGGCTTTGGGCGAAAGCGTCAGCATTCAATCAATGACGGTCGCGCTGCAAAATCTGCATTTTACAGAGCCTTCGTGGGCGGAATATTGCAAATGGCTGAAAAGTGAAATATCCGCAACCGTTCTGCTCGGTCTGGCTTGCGGAACAATTATCGGAATAATCGCCTTTGTCTGGCGCGGAGAGCTTTTGCCTTCGGTGGTGATTTCCCTGACAATTTATTTTTCCGTAACAATGGCGGGAATTATCGGGATGAGCGTTCCGACCCTGCTTCATGCCATCAACGAAGAATCGAAAATCGCTTCGGGACCGCTTACTCTGGCAGCTGCCGATATTGTGACGATTCTTTTGTATTTCAATGCCGCTCTGCTAGTCTTGCCTTAATTTTTTGGGGGAAATCAAATTCCGCAAAAGTTATTTAATCAAGAATGCTTTGCAGAGAATAAATGAATTCCCGAAATAATTCGAAATAAAACTAAAAGAGTTAAGAAACTTAGCGTTATTTCGGACTATTTCGGGCTTTGAACAAAACCTGAAAATAACTTTCGAATTTATAAAAAGCGACCGAATTCGGCATATTAAAGTTAAATTTTCCGCGCACCTTTAATTCTCAAGTTTTCCTCAAGTTTATTTGAATATCCTGATCCGGTTCTAAGTTTTATTTTTAGACAGATAGAAAAATTAACCAGGAACAAAATTCGTTTAACTTAAATTAGTTAGGCGTTGTAAGATGCGGGAAAAATGAAGGGGTTTTCCGCATCTTTTTTTTAGTCGTCCTCTAGCTTCCCGAAAAACCGCTCAAGTATTTCTCAAATGTCATTGTTTAATCTGACTTCAGTTTTTACAAACAAATATTTTAAGGATAAGTGAGGAGAAAAACGGTGAGATTCAATCAAGTTTACGGCAAATTTAAGGGTTTGTTATTAATGCTCGTCATGACGGGTTTTTTTGCATTTCAGATGCAGGCGGCAACTTTGTCGCCGACTTTGCAAACACAATTGACCACGTTGACCGATAATGATTCGGTCGGAATGGTTATTGTTTCGTTCAATACAACCAATGGTTTACAGAATTCGCATTTAAATGTTCTGCGCTCGGTCGGCGTAACGGGCGGACAAACTTTTCCGACGCTCGGAATGGTTGCCCAACCGATGACAGTCGCGCAGGTTCGCGCATTGTCGAACAATTCGGCGGTGCGTTCGATCTGGTCAAATGACCAACTGGTTTATTTTATGAATCAGGCGCGCATGCTGACGGGTGTTGAAAAGTTGCGCTCGGACAGCGGTTTGACGCTGCGCAACGGCGGCATGCCGGTTTCGGGGGCGGGCGATTTCTCGGTTCTCGTGATTGATTCGGGTATTGACGCAACCCACGCCGATTTGCCGTTTGGCACAAAGGTCGTGCAAAACGTCCATCCGGTTCTGGCAACCAGCACGGTCAGCGGATTTACGCCGAATGTGACGATTGAAAATTTACCGAATACCGATGAATCGGTCGGACACGGAACGCACTGCGCGGGAATCATCGGCGGACTTGGAACTCGCTCGGGCGGCAGCTATGCCGGCGTTGCGCCGGGTGCAAAAATTATCGGTGCGGGACTCGGCGCGGCGATCCTGGTGATTAATCCGCTCGGCGCCTGGGAATGGGCTCTGACGAATCAATTTCGATACAATATTCGCGTCGTGTCGAATTCTTACGGACCGCTCGGCGGCGGCGAATTTAATCCTGACAACCCGCTGACGATTGCCAGCCGCATTGCATATGAAAGAAATATGACGGTGGTTTTCGCCGCCGGAAACGACGGCGCGGCGAAAAATACGATGAGTCCGTACGCGAAAGCTCCGTGGGCAATCGGTGTCGCGGCGGGAACCAAAGACGGCACGCTCGTTGATTTCTCATCACGCGGAACTCCGCGGGCGGAACGGCTTTCGGATGATAATCCGTTTAACGATAACGATGCGCCGACAATTACCGCGCCCGGCACGGGACGCGCTTTCGAAAGCAGCCTCGACAAATACGGATTTACTTCGGCGATCGCTTCGACTCGCTCGACTTCAAATTTAACCTCTAACGGGACGACCGCCGACGCGGAACTGCCCGTCGGAATGATTCCGTTTTACACGCAGATTTCCGGAACTTCGATGTCGACGCCGTTCGTTGCCGGCACGGTCGCGCTGATGCTCGACGCCGACCCGACGCTGACGCCCGATGAAATCAAACAAATTATCACCGAAACGGCGTCGAGAATGCCCGGTTATGAAGATTACGAAGTCGGCGCAGGTTACTTAAATTCCTACGCAGCGGTTGATAAAGTTTTTAATCGTACAAAAAATTACAAGAGTTTTCAGGATGTTTCGTTTAATGCGGTTTTCGGCGAAGAACGTCCCGCCGCGCAGAACTTTCACATTGACTATAATCCGGCAGTTTCCGGCGCGGCTTCGCAGAACGCCACGAATTTTACGGTTGAACCGAATATGAACGTGCTTGAAGTCAGCGCGGTCGTTGATACGGAATTGGAAGAAGGCACGGGAAATCTGGTCGGAATCAGATTGACCGCGCCGGACGGTGTAACGACTTATTCGACGGCGATTGATTTTCCGGTGATCGGAAGCAACCGCCGCGAAATTACGGTGGATAATCCGCAAGCCGGCGTGTGGACGCTCGAAGTTCGCGGCGCACGGGGCTTGACAGCCGCGCAACAAGTTTCTTCGCCGACCCAGCTTGCCGCGCCCGGTCCGGTTGACGGAAGGGTTGTGCAAATTAAATATATTCTGCCGAACATTGCCGATATTCAGGGACATCCGCAGCAGGCACAAATTGAAACAGCAATTAAAAGCCGTTTGATTGATACTTACAGCGACGGAAGTTTCAGCCCGAATCAAGTCCTTACGCGGGAAGATTTGGCGCGCACGCTGGTCTTGAACACTTCGCTCCGGCAAACCCTCAGCGCCAGCCCGAAATTTACAGACGTTTCGGGAAGTTTCAGAAACATCGCCGAAGCGGTGGTCGCCAACGGTTCGACCTTGCGTGATTATAATTTTACGCCGGGCGGAATGATCGGTTTTACCGGGACGAGTTTCAACCCGTCAGGGTCGGCTAACCGGCTCAATGTGGCGGTGGCGTTTGTCAAAGCTCTCGGACATGATGCCCGCGCGCGCGCCTTAGCGAACACGAACGTCACTTTTAACGGTGCGGTGCTGACCGATAATGCCCAGATTCCGGCGGCGCTTCGCGGTTATGTTCAAATAGCGATTGACAAAGGTTTGTTTGAAGCATTTCCCGCCGAAATCATTCAAATCGCTCCCGGACAATTTCAAGCCCTTCCGGGACCGCGGTTCGAGCCGTCAACGGTGGTTACCAGAGCAACATTAGCGTCGAAACTGAACAAGTTTAATCAACTGTTCACGACCGGCGGTTGATCATCGAAAACGTTCGGCGACGTTTTGCCGGACGCGACAATTTCGCTTAATCCGGAGAGGAGACGTTAAGCGACTGAAAAGAGCGGAAATCATTTATCTGATTTCGCTCTTTTCTTATGTTTGCCGTCATTTCTCAAGTCAGCCTCAAGTCTTGAAAACCGGAGACATCAAGTTTTCTTCAAGAACCATTATTTAAAGTCGAAACATAAAGTTATCCAAACAATTTTTTGAGGAGTGGGGAAAATGAAAAGAAATATCAAAGAAACAGACAAACACATTTATTTAAGACTGACGAGCGCCGTATTGGTTTGGGCAATCGTCCTGACTGGTTTAATCCTGCCTTATTCGCAGACAGCGCAGGCGGCGATTAATCCTTCGAACATTAATACGCTGACTGATTTATATAGAAGAAGCGCGCCGAACTTCGATTTGAATCTATCGCGCAACTTGCCGAATCTGCGGCAGGCAACCGCCGAGCAGACGGCAGCTCTGACTTCGCTGAAAAATTCGGCGAACGCGCCGGATTTGACCGCTCGCTGGAACGATTTCGGCGGCTCGCCCGACGTAATGTATGATTTCGCTTCGGCGCCGTTTGAAGGCACGCCGGAAGAAGCCGGACGCGCGTTCATCGCCCAAAACGCTTCGCTTTTCGGTGTTTCCGAATTGAATAACTTTCGCGTTTTCAGTCAAAAATCCGCGCTCGGCGGAAATTTGATCCGCTTTCAGCAGACTTTTAACGGCGTTCCGGTCAAGGACGGCGGAATCGGTCTGGTGCTGAACGCGAACAATCAGGTGATTATGGCTTCGGGTCCGTTTTTCAGTAATGTTGCGGTTAATACGCAGCCGACCTTGAGCGCGGAACAAGCGAAAGCCGCCGCCGCCGCCAACCTGAATCAATTTGCCGCGAATATTCCCTCGGCTGTTTCAAACTTACTTCAAAATGGTTTAAGCATCATCAGCCAACAGGTCAGCGCGGTTGATAATGTTGAACCGCATCTTGGCATCTATCCCACGGCTGACGGTTACAGGCTCGTTTATAATGTCGCGAAATATTCGACCAACCCGTTCGGTTTATATATGGTTTCGGTTGACGCGCACACCGGCGAAGTCGTCGCCCGAAAAGATTTTCTTAACTTCCAGACCGCGCCGGGGCAGGAAACAGCCGATATTTATCCGAAGTATCCGACCATTACGCAGGAATTAAAAGATCAAGGCATTATCAGCAACTGCGGCGGAACGCCGTGCGGACAAGAGCGCGTGACGCTCCGCTCGTTTGACGCTTCGAACCGGACGACCGGCTTGATGGGAACCTTAACGGGAAAACACGCTTTGGTCAATAACGCGCTCGCCACCAAACAGCCGTTTCTTCAAGCCGGACTCGGAACGTGGCATTTCCGCCAGAATAATCTGCCGCTCGAAGGGCGCACCAACGAAATTGATCACTTTTCCGAACCAGCCGAACATCAAGACGAAATCAACGCATTTTTCTTTACGACCTATTTGCTCGAATACGTTGATTATCTGCACATCGGCGGCGACCGCGGAACTTTCGGTTCACAGGGAAGTTTCCCGGATGATTACCCGAACAAAACAATTCCGCTTCCGGCGACCGTTCACATTCCCGACGTGCTGACGCCGCTTGCCGGCGGCAGTTATCCCGCGCCGACCGATCCGATTTTTGCCGAAAAGGTGCTTGGTCTCGACAATGCTTTCGCGTTAAATCTGACGAGCCTCATCGAAAGCGTGACCGGCGCCAAATCGCCCATCGTCGCTAACCCGACATTTTACGGACACGGTTACTTTTTTAACGATCTGGCTTTGGAAGGAACCGTTCCATATCACGAAGGAATGCATGCGATTACTTCGCCGATCGCCGGACTCGAAGGCATCGAAGGCGGCGCGCTCAACGAGGGTCAGGCTGATATGTGGGCGTTTACGATTACCGATAACGCGTCGTTGGGCGATTATGTCGTCAACGCCCACAAATACCGCCAGCGCTTTCGCGATCTCGGACGCGACCCGGATTCGGTTGCTTATATCCGCAGTGCGCGTTCGACCTTGAAATACAGCGACATCGCGACATTAATTGACCGAACGACCGGTCAACCCGATTTCGAAGAACACTACGACGGCGAAATTTATATGTCAACTTTGTGGGACATTCGTGAAATGATGAATCGTGTTTACCCGCAAAACACGACCTACAAACGTCCGCGTCCGAAAGACGGTCAGGCTTTGAAACCAATCACGAAAGGAACGGAAATCTTTGAACGCGACTTTTTAGGTTCGATGTATATTCTCGGCACGACCGCACCGGACACGATGGTCAAAGCCCGCGACGCGATGATCGTTGCCGACCAGCTGCTTTATCCGTCGGATGCGACCGATCCGGACGCGCCGGGCAAACATCGCGCGATGATCGAACAAAGCTTTGCCGCGAAAGAACTCGGAATCAACGCCGTCGAAGTAACGGGCGGAAAAGCGACGATTTCAACCCAGGTTTCATTTTTTGCAGGCAATCAGGCGGCACCTTCGGTTCCGCAAAATATTCAGGTCATTCCGGCTTCGCCCCGCTCGAACCGTGTTTCGTGGAGCGGCGTTTCGGGAGCGGTTTCCTACCAGGTTTTGAAACGCAAAATAAACCTTGCCAATCAACGCGAACCGAACGGCAAACGCGAATATAACGACGGCGATGCTTCGACTACCGGTTTCCGTCACGTTGCTTTCGTTGACGGCAATCAGCTTTCTTTTGAAGACAAGGGCAAAATTCAGGAAGTTTTCGCACCCGCCGGTTTGAACAATCTCTTCGACAGCGAATATGTCGTTCGCGCGATCGGCGTCAACTCGACCGGACAACTCGGATACTCCGACCTTTCCGGCGCGGCGCGTCCGACCGTTGCCCGTCAGGATTTGACGACGCAGGTTGACACGGCGATCTCGAACATCAGTTTTGCCAACGGTTTGACGACGTTTGACAATAAACTGACGAATGCGCGCGGTGCTTTCTCGGTCGACCAGACGATTTACAGCCCGCTCGAATTCAAAATTACAAGCATCTCGAATCCGACAGTCACGGTGAGAAATGCCGATGCCGGCGGAAACACGTTTAATTACAATCAAACCCTCGCGCTCGGACAAACTTCAAATGCGAAACGCATCGAATTTAACAATCCGATGACGCAGTTGTTCACTTTCGACGCGAAGATCTTCGGTAACGCGTTTGCGGGAACGACCACCGGCACGGGTTCGCAAACCGGCGACGGTTCGAGCAATCCGCCCGCTCCGGTATCGTATTCCTTCTTTAACGAAACGAAAACCGGAACGCTCGTTTTCGGTGAACCGACCGCAACGACCGGCAGTAGCGCAACGTGGGGCGATCCGGCATTCAAGGGAATTACCTGGGATGACATTCCGGTAACGACCAAATCCGACGCGATCTTTCTGCAGGCAAATCTGAGTTCATTGACAGCTCTTGATCTCGACTTTGAACTGCGAACGCAGGACGGACAGGTTCTCGCCTCCTCCGCCGGAGCGACCGCCGCCGAACAGGTTTCGTCAGCCGTCCAACCGAACACGACGTATATACTTCGTGTTAATGGTTTCGCGCACGGACCGGCAGAATACTCAATCGCCGTCAAGCAATTTTTGCCGAGCGGTTCGCCGAATGCTAATGACGGCACAGCCGGAACAGTTTCACCGACCGGCGGAACGACCGGGATTGTATCAAAAATGGTTCGCTTTACGGTCAATCCGTTGACTAATAAAGTGACGTTCCAAATCCTCAACTAACAAAGCTAAAAACGAGGTAAAAGAAGGCGAATCGTCAAATAAACGATTCGCCTTCTTTCTTTTTTCCAGTGTTTTTGATTTCTCAAGTCTGTTTCAAGAATCTCTCAAGCCTTGTCCCGTAAATTTAGAATCAGAGCGAAGGGAAATTTTTTAGTCAGGAGCGAGAAAGATGAAAAGATTATTTTACGGTTTTGCAGTTTTGAGTTTGGTCTTGTGTTTCCAGTTGATTTCGTTGGCTTTGCCGAAGGTTGACGCTTTGTTAAATCAAAAAATAAACGCTTTGCCGTTGGGGTTAACGCCTGTCGTGATTACATTTAACAATCAGCCGACGAGCGCGGATTTTTTGATGCTGCGATCCCTAGGCATTACGGGCGGCTATAAAACAAGCCAGCTGCCGATGGTTATGACATTGATCAATAAAACGCAGCTCAACGCGCTCAAACAAAAAAGCAATATTCGATCGCTTTACGCGAACCGCATTTTCAAACCGCTCAACAACGAAAGCCGTAAATTCATCGGCGTCGAAAGTTTGTTGGGCGATTTTATGGTGACGGCAATGAATCAGGGTTTGCCCGTGTCGGGAAAAAATATCGGCGTCGCCTATATTGACACCGGCATTGACGCGACGCATCCTGATCTGAAGCTCGGTGAAAATGTCATTCAAAACGTCTTTTTCCCGACCGCCGAAATTCCGCTCAATCTGCCCGCCGAGTTTGTTCCGATCGTTCCGGTCGAAAATGTTCCGATCTCAGACGTCGAAGGCGGTCACGGCACGTTCGGCGCGGGCGTAACAGCCGGAACGGGCGCGGCTTCGGGCGGTTTTTACCGCGGCGTCGCGCCGGGCGCGAAATTGATCGGCTTGACCGCCGGAAACGATGTCGGTCTTTCGACTTTCGCAATTGTTCAGGCAATGGACTACACGCTCGTCAACCAGTTTTTATACAACATTCGCGTCTGCAATAATTCCTACGGGACGACGCTCGCCAATTTGCCGTATTCGCCGGACGATCCGATCAATACAGCGACCCGTATGATGCACGACCGCAATATTACGGTCGTCTTTGCCGCCGGCAACGACGGCGACGCGCCTGATATGATCAATCCGTTTTCGGTCGCGCCATGGGTGATTTCAGTTGCGGCGGGCGAAAAACGGGGCTTGGGAACGCCCGCCGGATTTTCGTCGCGGGGAAACGACAACGGCACCGGCACCGATACGCCCGGACAGCCCGCCGATCCGAACGCCTTGCCGAATCTTCGTCCGGATTTGATTGGTTCGGGAGTTGATATTAAATCCACGCGCTCAAAGGCTCCGGGCGTCACGAACGTTGCCGGAACGCTGCCCGTTTTCGTCGGCGCGAACGACCTTTCGACGATTCCGCCCGCGTTTCTGCCGTATTACACGACATCGCAGGGCACGAGCTTTTCGACACCGCAGGTTTCGGGCGTGGTTGCTTTAATGATGGAAGCGAACCCGCTTTTAACGCCCGACGAGGTAATCACGATTTTACGCCAGACAGCCAATCCGATGCCCTACGAAGAAAGAGTGGTTGGCGCGGGTTATGTTGACGCGCACAATGCAGTTCGCGCCGCGCTTTCTTTGTCCGGCGTTCCACATCCGGCGAATCTTTTCCCGTCGCTTGACCCGAATGCACCCACGATTGTTGATGTCCGCGACGACCAATTGGGCACGACGGCGCAGGATATTGTCGAGGCGAAATTCAAATACAGCGCGGCGACGAATCAAATTATTTACACTTTGACGGTTGCCGATCTGTCGGTCAAAACGCCGAATATGCGCTGGACGATGACTTCTGCCTTCGGTCAGACGCAGATTTTCGTCACGGCTTCGGTTGACGAAACCGCGAACACTTTCGAATACGGAAAAATTACGACTTTAGCGACGGGAACGCAAAACCAGGAAACAATCGGGACGGCTGATGCGGGCGAGATCGTCGGCAATCAAATAATTATCAAACTCGGTTTGGACAAAATTAACGCGGCGGTCGGCAGTAATGTTCTCGGCACGACCTCGACCGGAACGGAAGCCGAAGCGCAGATTTTAATCGGTTCGTCGCTTTCAGGCGGTCTGTTATTAAATTCCGATTCGGCGACCGGCTCGAATTTCAACGTCAGCGATAATCCGACACCGACACCGACACCGACACCGACACCGACACCGACGGCAACACCGACTCCGACTCCGACGGTAACGCCGACTCCGACTCCGACTCCAACACCAACTGCGACCCCGACGCCTTCGCCGGAACCGACGCCGACACCAACGCCGCAGACCAGTAACGGCAGATTTGAAGAGCGTTATTCCGACACTTTGGATGTCGGCGAAGGACAGGTTTTGATCTCGTTCAGCGTGAGAAATTCGACGCTCGACGCGCAGATTAATCAAAATAAAGGCAATCAGCAAATCTTTTTTGAATTGTTTGACGACAACGGGAATTTAATAGCAACCGCCGCAAACCAAAAGATTTTTATGCAAAATCTGACACCCGGAACCTATATTTACAAAGTTCGGGGAAATGTGACAAAGTCGGTTGATTTTACGATCAAAAGCAGCCAGTAACTTCGATTTTGGATTTTGGATTGGTTTTGTAGATGAAAATTTCATCGTCTTAAACCAATCCAATCTTTTATGCACGGCGAGTTTGGCTGCCGAGGTAAAGAAAGATGGCGCTCAGAAAACAGGAGATTGGACAGACCAGTAGCGCATAGCGCATCATCGCGGGGTTTTCGGTCGCGCCGAATCGGTCGCTCAGATAGCCGATCAGATTCGAGCCGATCAGATAAGCCGCGATGTTGACGCTGAAAAAATAGACCGCGATTGCCAGCCCGCGCAGATTCGCGCCCGCAATTTCGGTCGCGTCCGCCGCCGCCGCGCCGAGCCACGCAAGCGCCGCGAAAAGCAGAACGCCGTTCGCCAAAAGAATCAGATAAACATTGTCGGTAAAGATCAGCAAAAGCCAGAAGGGAACGCTGACCAAAGCCAAACCCGCGCCGTAAAGCATTCGTCCGCCCGCTTGTTTGCGGCGAAACCAATCGGCAAACACGCCGCCGAAAAGCGTCGCGGGAATGCCGGCGATCAAAGTTAAAATTCCGCCCCACATTCCGATCGTCGCGAGATCGAATTTATGCAGACGCGTATAGAACGTCGCACCCCAGATCGAAAGATTGTTGGTCGCCAGACCGAGAAACGCGTAGCCTAAACACAGCAGAATAAAGCTTTTGTTTGATAAAAGCTTTTTCCAATCCGTGCCCGAATATTCGGTTTCCGCCGCGTTCGGAGTTTGCATCCGCTTCGGTTCGCGGAGCATAAAAACAAAGACGGCAAGCAGAATGCCCGGAAATCCCAAAATATAAAATGCCGCCCGCCAGCCGTATTCCTGTCCCAAAAGTCCGCCGAAAAACGCCGCAAAGCCCGCGCCGACGGCGATGCCCATCGAATAGATGCTCGTCACGGTCGCCCGTTTCGTCGGCGGAAAATAATCCGAAAGCAGCGAAATCGCCGCCGGACCTAAAGTGGCTTCGCCGACACCGACCATCAAACGGCAGAAAAACAAGCTCCAAAAATCCCACGCGAAACCCGTCAAACCGGAAAACAAGCTCCAAATCGCCAAACCGATGGCGATCAGTTTCACACGCGAACCGCGGTCGGCATAACGCCCGAACGGAATTCCGAGCGCAGTGTAAAAAATAACGAACGCGGTTGTGCCGAGTAGCGAAAGCTGCAAATCGGTAAATTTATATTCGGTCTTGATGAGCGGAAAAAGATAGAGAATAATAACGCGGTCGAGAAAATTCAGGACGTAAACGAACGTCAAAAGCCCGAGCGCATACCACGCGTAGCCGCTCGCCGGTCGTTCTGCTGTTTCAATATTTTGCATTTATTTCGCGCCCAGAAATTCCAAAACCGCTTTGTTGAATTCAGCCGCTTTTTCAAACTGCGGAACGTGACCGCAGTTTTCGAAAATGACGACCTGCGAACCGGCGATGCCTTTATTGAAAAGCGCGGCGTCGGAAACGGGAAGCAAGCCGTCCTGTTTGCCCCAGATGATCAAGGTCGGCTTTTTGATCTCGCCGAGCCGGTCGTTGAGAAAATCTTCCCTGCGCCGGATTGATTCGATCAGGCTGTTGATCGTGTAGCCGTCATTTGCTGTGATTCTGGCAGTCATAAACTGGTCAACCAATGCTTCGTTGTTTTGCAGTAAGGGATTGGCGAAAATGAGTTTTAGATTGGCGCGAATCTCGTCGCGCGTCGAATTGTTGAGTTGATAGATCGTGTCCGTATTGACGTTCGCGGGAATGATTCCGGCGGCACCCGCCAAAACGATCTTTTCGACGCGGTTCGGATATTTGACCGCCATCAGACCCGCAACCCAGCCGCCCATCGAATTGCCGACGAGCGAGGCTTTTTCGATCTTCAGTTCCGCCATAAACTTGTCGAGAAAATCTGCGTAAGTGCCGACGCGGTATTTTAAGAGCGGTTTGTCGGATTTTCCGAAACCGACCTGATCGGGCGCGATCACGTGATAGTTCGCCGCCAGCGCCGGAACGGTAAACTGCCAGCTTTCCGCGCTTGCGCCGAGCCCGTGCAGCAAAATCACTTTCGGTTTCGTGGCATCGCCCGCTTCGAGATAACGGATTTTCGCGCCGAAAACCAAAACCGATTTTTCCAACGGCGCAGTTTGCGCGAAAATGTTTGCCGTCAAAAATAAAATTAATATCGGCAAAATTGCCTTAATATTCAGGTTATTCATCATTGTTATTTTCCTCTTTCTCAAAATCTTCAAGCTCTGTTCCTTCATCGGAAAAACCATTTTCTTTGTCCAGATTTAGACCGCCGTTCTTCAGTTCCAGTTTCCCGCTGCGAATGTGCAGATCGGTTTGCGGGAAGGGAATTTCGATGTCGTGCTCGCGAAACTTTTCCCAGATCGCGAAATTCAGATCGCTGATGAACGCGCCTTTGCGCTGTAATTTCGCTTTTGTCCAAACCCAGAGCTGCAGATCAATTGAACTGTCGTTGAAATTCATCAAACGAACCGCCGATTTCGGTTCTTTTAAGACATCCTCGTTTTCTTCGGCGACCTGCAGCAGAACTTTTTTGACGACTCGTAAATCGGAATCGTAAGCAACGCCGATCGGCACGCGGAAACGGACGACGTTGTTTTCAAAACTCCAGTTGATCACGTTTTCTTCGATAAACTTACTGTTCGGAACAATTATCGTGATATTGTCATTTGTCTTAATGCGCGTGCTGCGCGCGCCGATTGACATTACGCGACCGTTGACGTTGTTGACCTCGATGCGGTCGCCGACCTTCACGGGTCGTTCAAACAAAATGATCAGACCGCTGATAAAATTGCTGGCGATGTTTTGCAGACCGAAACCGACACCGATACCGATTGCACCCGCCAGAACATTGAGCGTCGTCAGATTGATGCCGACCGTCTGCAAAATTACCAAAAATCCGACCAGGATCAATAAATACCGGACAATTGTCCCGATCGCCTGCTGCGCGCCGATGTCGAGCGGCGTTTTTGTCAAAACGCGGTCAATCAAAATCACGCGCAGTTTATTCGAAAGCCAGAACAAAACGACCGTCAAAAGTAACAGATAGATGACATTGAGCGGCGTGATGCGCGCCTCGCCGAGCGTGAAGATCGTGTAATTTAAAATAGTAAAAACCGGGTCTAAATAATCCCGCAAAATTTCTCTCATAAAATTCCTCCCTTTTCGTTCCTTTTCAGGATAACAACTCGGGACGGATTTCTAAATTTTCAAAGAACAAGGTTTAGCGGTAAAGCGATTCCAAAACTTCAGCAAAATTATCCGAAACAACGTTTCTTTTGAGCTTCATCGTCGGCGTAACTTCGTTCATTTCGGGCGAAAAATCGCGTTCCAGAATCGTGAATTTTTTGATCTGTTCCGATGACGAAACCCGCGCGTTCGCTTTTTCGACGGTCGTTTTGATCGAATCGAAAACCGTCTGATTCTTTATCAAATCAGCAAAATCCCGAAATTCGATTTGGTTAGCTTTGGCAAACATCTCGGCTTCGATCTGATTAAGCGTAATTAGTGCAACACAATAACTTCGCCCGTCGCCGTAAACGAAGCATTGGCTGACAAGATGATTTTCCTTGACGAGATTTTCCGTCAAAGCCGGCGCAACGTTTTTGCCCGACGATAAGATGATGATTTCCTTTTTGCGTCCGGTGATTTTCAGAAAACCGTCCGCGTCCAAAGCTCCCAGATCGCCCGTTTTCAGCCAGCCTTCCGCGTCAAACATCTCTTTGGTTTTTTCGGCGTCCTTGTAATAACCCGAAAACATCATCGGACTTTTAACGAGAATTTCCCCGTCTGCGGCAATGCGGATTTCGCACATCGGCATCGGTCGCCCGACCGTCCCGAATTTCAAATTTTCAACCGTATTAAAAGCGACGCAGATGTTTTCTGTCAAACCGTAAGCCTGCAATATCGGCAGATTTCTTTCGGCAAAAAACGCGGCGATCTTTTCGGGCAAAGGTGCGCCGCCGCTCGTTAAAAGTCTGATGCGACCGCCGAACGCCGCTTTCAAATCCTGCTCGCTCGCCGCTTCGCCGAATTCCGCGACCGTCTTTGCGTAAATCTTCTCAAAAAAACGCGGCAAACTCGCAAAAACCGTCGGCTGAACTTCGAGCATATAGGCGTAAAGTTTCGATAAATCATCAACAAAATGCGCCGCCGTGCCGTTATACAAACGATTATAAATTCCCGAAATCCGCTCGGCGACGTGACAGCCCGGCAAGTAAGAAAAAGCCGTGTCTTCGTGAAAGATCGGAACAGAACGGCGCAAAGATTCGACCGAATTCAAAATATATTCGTGCGACAACATCGCGCCTTTCGGCTGTCCGGTCGTCCCGGAAGTGTAAACCATAATCGCGGTTTCTTCGGGCTTGGCGTGAAAGCCGATTTCTTCGATTTGAGGTAATAATTCTTCGCGGTTTTGTCTGCCGAACTCAAGAAAATCACTAAAAGCAGAAGCCCGCACGTTAGTAAGGGCGGATTCTTTTCTGGCAGAGTTTTCCGCCCTTACTAACGTGCGGGCTTCTGCCGGTTTCTCTATACAAATTATTTCCTTAATTTTCGGATATTCAATCTGCGAAATTTTTTCTAACTGTTTCAACGAATCAACAAACAAAAACTCCGCATCCGAATGATTGATAATATATTCGCATTGTTCGGGCGAACTCGTCGGGTAAATCCCGACTCCAACACCGTCCGCCGCAATCGTCGCAACGTCAACAATCGTCCATTCGGGAATATTTCCCGCGAGGATTGCGACGCTCGCGCCGCGCGTCAAACCTTTCGCCAGCAAAGCGCAAGCAAAATCGTGAACCTGTTCTTCAAAATCATTCCAAGTTTGCGATTTCCAAGTATCATTTTCGCGCGAATAAAAAACCGCTGCGCCGCGATATTTGGCGGTTTGCTCACGGAATAAGCTGTAAATGTTTTGAAATTTCATTTAGAAATTCGCTCAATAAATTTTGCCGAATGGTCGTAAACATTGCATTCAATTTCAGGACGTTCAGCAATTTTGTTTTCTGAGAATTCTTTAGCGTCTTCTATTGAATCAAAAATTAAAATAAATGGTTCATCAAAATCATTGAAATATCTACTGCCGTCAGTCGCTAAAATTATGCCGGTTGCTATTTCAGTTTGGACAACGGAGCATTTCGTTTTTTCCAACTGAGGAATTTCTTTACCAAAATAAACTTTCATTCTTTAATTTTAATACCGAAAAATCATCGCCGCCATATTGATTCCGCCGCCCGAAGCGCAAAAAACTAACGTGTCGCCGCGTTTTAATTTTCCCGCTTCAATCGCATCGTGCAAAACCATCGGAATACACGCCGAACCCGTGTAGCCCCATTTCTGCATAATGGTATGCGTTTTTTCAAACGGCTGATTCAAGGCTTTCATTACTTCTTTAATCGTTGAAAGATTAACCTGCGTCCACAGGAATAAATCAACGTCGTCGAGCGTTAAATCAACTCTTCCGAGCAGTTCTTTGACGATTCTCTGCCAACCGACAAAATTTATTTCGGGCGGCGTGCGTTTGGCGAAACGGACTTTGTTGTAATAACTCGTTTCGAGAACTTCCTGCGTGATCGGCATTTTTGAACCGCCCGCGAAGATGCCGAGAAAATCGTT
>JALHNX010000113.1 GCA_022843305.1 Pyrinomonadaceae bacterium
GGCGGAGGAGTCGAGCGCGCGAAAGAGCGCATCAGAAGGCGGTTGGCAGAAGAGTTGCCGGAATATATGATCCCGGCAGAGCTGATCGAAGTGGCAGAACTGCCGCAAACGAGAAACGGTAAGATCGATAGAAAACGTCTCGAACTTCTGCCGCTCGAAAACTTCAATTTACCAACAGATTATCAAGCACCTTCGACAGAAATTGAAAAACAACTGACGGGAATTTTTGAAAAAATATTGAATAAACAGCGAATCGGAATTTATAATAATTTTTTTGAATTAGGCGGCTATTCTTTATTAGCGGTCGAACTCACCCATGAGATCGAAAAATTAACAGGAAAAAAAATTCCGGTTTCATTGATTTTTAATTTACAGACGGTCGAAAAACTTGCTCGGTATTTATCGGAAGAGACCGGACAATTTTCAAATAAAATTCTTCAGAAATTAAATGGCGATAACACCAACAAACCGATATTTTTTATCCATCCCGCGACAGGAAGCATTTGGGAATATTTGAAATTAGCCGACCAGCTAAAGACCCGGTTTTCCGTTTTTGCGGCTCAGTCGAAATATTTGGTTGAAAATCAGGATGTTTCACGGACAAGTATTGAAATACTTGCCCAACAATATAAAAAAGAAATTTGCGAAGTTCAGAAAGAGGGCGTTTATCAAATTTCCGGCTGGTCGCTCGGGGGGCTGATTGCTTTTGAAATTGTCAGACAGCTTGAATTATCCGAAGGGAAAACCGCAAATTTGATTTTGATTGACACGATGCCTCCGAAAAAGCAAATTTTATCGAGATGGAAAAAATTGCTTACCGGATGGAAAGATGAAGAAGTTTTATTTTTGAATTTTGCGCGGGAAATCGGTTTAACACAGAAAGAAATTAATTTATTGATTGAGGGTAAAAACAAATCGAGTTCACTTGATTTAATTGAATTTTCTTTTGAAAAAGCCAGAGAATTAAATTTATTGAAAGTTTCGGCAGATTTACAATTTCTGAAAAAAATCTGGCAGATTTATCAAAACACCGCTCTTGCACAGCAATCGTATAAACCTGCAAAAATAAAGTCGAACATCATTTATATCAAAGCAAAAGATGCGGATATTAAAACGGAGAACAGATGGATAAATTATTGGAAAGGACTAACTTCCGGCAATTTTCTTTCAAAAACCGTTGATGCTTCGCATTATTCAATATTAAAAGAACCGAATTTATCTGATGTCGCAGAGATAATTTTAAAAAATTGTAGTTGAAAAAATGGTTTGATCCTGATTATTTGATTTAAGGTGATTGAAGAAAGAAATAACGGAGGTTTTGAATGAAAAAAAATAGAGTTTTTATTTTGGCAATATTGGTCTTAGGTTTTATTTCAATTTACGGTTACGGGAAAACCGAGTCCGCAAAGTTACAAAAATCTATCAATGGTGAAATTATTAAAATTGATTTGAATAAATCGCAAATCAAAATACTTACTGGAAAAGGCGAAGAATATGTGGTAAGCTACGCTCCTAATACTAATTTCAAAAAAATTCAACCCGGAGCCGTAAATTTAGAAAAAGCTGTAGTTATTAACCCGAATGATTTAGGTGAAGGTGATAAACTACTGGCACTGGGAAAAATAGATGAAGTTGAAAAGACAGTTGAGGCAAACCAAATTGTCATTGTTTCCGCGAAAGACTTAAGCGAGCTTTCCGAAAAAAGCAGGCAAGAATGGTATCGAAACGGAATTGTCGGAGAAATTGTCGCAGTTGATCCGGTCGCTAAACAAGCGACCGTGAAAATCAGAAAAAAAGAGATTTCCGAAACGGTCACTTTAAAATTCCCAGATGTTTCGCAAATCAGAAGATTTTCGAATAATTCGGTTGCTTATAAAGATGCGGTAGCAGTTTCGCTTGAAAATATCAAACCGAATGACTTGTTTCGGGCATTGGTAAATGATAAAGGAAACGGAATCAGTGAAGTCCGTGAAATTTTAGTCGGTTCATTTCAATTAAGCTCAGGAACCGTAACGGAGATTAATCAGAATTCTCAACAATTAAAAATCAAAGAACTTGTTTCAGGACAGGTAATGACGGTAGTATTGAATAAAAACACCTACGCACGCGCCTTCAGCCAGGAATTTTCCGAATTAATCAGAGATAATTTAAAGAAACAAGATACATCTTTACCGGCGGATTTCGGTCAGCAAATCAGAAATATGCCAGCCGCGAATATTTCCGAAATAAAAGTCGGCGATATGATTCTATTCAATTCATTAGCCCAAGAAAAACCGGTTTCAGTAACTGCTTTATATCTTTTTACAGGTGTCGAGCCATTTCTTTTGCCAATCCAAAAACGCCTGCAATCGAGTAAAAACCAATCTAATTTCAAATTAGGATTACCCGAAGGTTTAAACAATCTGGTGCTTGGTTTATAAAATGGTGAAATTCTTTTCGAGAGTATTTGTTTTAAATTAATCTTAAATTAACGGAATACCCGCCGACATTCCAAAAAGGAAATAATTTTCGGTTATTCCGTTAATTTATCAATCAGACAATCCAGAATACTCCCGTAAAGAAAATTACAAGCTGAAAAAAAGAGATTAAGTTTTATTGTTTGACCATAATAAAAATGGTCGGCTTTGAGCGATAGGAGTTTAACGAGATTCAAAAAAAGTCAGCCTCGTCTTTTGGCAATCCCGAAGGTAAGAAATTCAAACCAGCCGGTCAAAAGCGGGAAGCAAGTAAAGTTAGGCGCAAAGACGGGGAGATAATCATTCAGGCGGCGCTCAAATACAACGGGAATTTAAGAAAACACTGTGCCTAGCGGACAAATCAAGGTAAAAATTGCCGTAGCATATTTCAATAATTTTGGTTTGGCAGAGTGAAAAACTTTGCCTTTGAATTGAACAAATCGTCATAGGAGAAATGTTAATGAAAGTCATCAAGTCGAACGGTTTAATAATTTTATTCGGTCTTTTTCTAATGTTATTTTCAGGCAAAGTCCTTGGTCAAAGTGGTGATAGCGTGATTCGGGGACAAGTCAAAGACCAAAACGGAGCTTTAGTTCCCGGTGCGGAGGTTCTCATAAATCAATCGGGCGCAAAGGAAATAACCGTGAGGACGGACAGTGCGGGTAATTTTATTTTCAGAAATCTTGCTCCCGGAAATTACAAAATAACGGTTAAATTTAAAGGATTTAAAGATTTCATTGATGAAAATGTCGAAATTGTCAGCAGTCAAAATAAAAATATCGAGGTTGTTTTGATAATCGAGACAAAAGAAACCGTGCAGATCGGGGGAAATGACAGGGTCAGCCTAGACTCCGATAGAAATGCGAATTCACTTGTCCTAAAAGGAAAAGACTTGGAATTTCTTCCTGACAATCCGGAAGATATGGCTTCGGTTTTGGCGGCGTTGGGCGGAGGAGTCGGACCGGACGGCGCGGAATTCTTAATTGACGGTTTCAGCGGGGCGGGCGTTAGACTGCCGACGAGAAGACAAATTTCCGAAGTCAGAATAAATCAGAACCCGTTTACGGCTGAATATGATCGAATCGGTTTTGGGCGAATTAGTCTCAGTCTTTCGCCGACAACGGAGAAGTTTCGCGGTGAAGGCGAGTTTTATTTTTCTGACGAAAGCCTTAACAGCCGGAATCCTTTTTCGTCAAATAAACCGCCTTTTCAGGTCAGAAACTTTTTTGGCTCACTGAGCGGTCCTTTGATTAAAAAACGAGCATCTTTCTACATCGGGGCGGCGCGGGAAGCCTTTGACGGCAATGCGGTAATAAACGCGATCGTGCTGAATAATCAACTTCTGCCGGTTTCCGTAAGCCGTGGAATTTTAATGCCTGAGAGAGAAATCTATTCATTATTCAGAGTTGATTATAAGGTCAGTAAAAATACTGATTTGGTCTTAAACTTTCAATATCTTCCGACTGAAACCAAGAATATGGGAATCGGGCAATTAGCTTTGGAATCAAAGGGCTATAAACAAAACAGTGTAAGTGCAATCTACCGGGTCTTGGGGACAACGATACTGAATCCGAAAACGGTTTACCAATACAGATTTCAATTGACCGATAACGTAAATGAAACAACAGATGTCGAAACAACTCCGACAATTGATGTTCTGGGGGCATTTGTCGGCGGCGGTTCGGAGTTCGGAAATTCAAGAACCAAAACGATCAGACTTGAGGTTCAAAACCACATTACAACAACCATTGGTGCCAACCCAATCAGATTCGGCGGAACTTACCGCTATATGAGCATCAATGACAATACGCCCTTTAATTATAACGGCACTTATACATTTGAAGGCGGACTGGCTCCGCAGCTGGACGGTAATGGAAATATCGTTTTAGGAACGGACGGGCAACCTATTCAAATTCAGATAAACAGTATCGAAAGATACCGTCGAACGCTGTTTCTGCGACAGAGAGGAATTCTGGCAGATGAAATCAGAAGACGCGGCGGCGGCGCAACGCAATTTTCGATCTCGGCGGGAAATCCTGAGTCCAAAATAAGTCATCACGACATCGGGATTTATACCCAATACGATTGGCGTGTCAGTCCGTCGTTTAATTTGGGGCTGGGTTTGCGTTATGAAAATCAGACGAATATGTCGAGTAATGCAAATTTTGCGCCGCGTATTTCGTTTGCGTGGGCGCCGGGCGCAACCGCTTCAAACAATCCGAACACTGTAATCAGGGGCGGTTTCGGTATTTTTTACGGCAGATTGCTGCCGATACACGTTTTACAGGCAAGGCAACAAGACGGAATCCGGCAGCAGAATTTCGTTTCGACAAATCCGGCGGTTTTAGACTTTTATCCCGCCTTGCCGCCGATTAGTGCTTTAAGCAATTCACAACAGGAAGTAACAGTCAGACAGATTGCTTCTGATTTCAGAAGCTCGTATTCGTATCAAACGGCTCTCAGCCTCGAAAGACAGATTGATAAGAAAACGACATTTTCGGCAACCTTCATTTTAGCGCGTTATCTGCATTTGCCCAGATTAAGAAACATTAACGCGCCGATTCCCGGAACAATTAATCCTTCAAACCCGAACATCGGAATCAGACCGTTTCCTAATCAGGGAAACATTTATAATTTTGAATCGAGCGGCATATTTAATCAAAAACAATTGATACTGAATCTGACATCCCGTATAAACCCGAATATATTTGTTTTTTCGACCTTTACGATAAACGGTTCGAAAGCCGATAACAATGGCGCGACGAGTTTTCCGATTTCGAGTTACGATTTAAGTGATGAATACGGTTTTGCTAACAACGATGTCAGATTACGTTTTAGCCTTGGCGCATCAATCAATACCATTTGGGGCATCCGTTTAAGCCCGTTTATTTCAGCACGTTCGGGAATTCCGTTTAATATCATCACCGGACGCGACACAAACGGTGATAGTTTATTTACCGAAAGACCGGCATTTGCGACGGATATTTCAAAACCCGGTGTGATTGTTACAAGATTTGGCAGTTTTGATCTGAATCCTTCGCCCGGACAGCAGATTATTCCACTCAATTACGGCAGAGGACCCGAATTTTTCGTTGTTAATCTGAGAGCGGCAAAATCATTTACCTTTGGTCCGGGAAAAATGAAGGCTGACGGAAAATCAAAAGAAAGACCATACAATATGACTTTATCAATTGCCGCGCAGAATATTTTCAATCGAAATAATGCGGGGACTCCGATTGGAAACCTTTCTTCGCCTTTATTCGGTATTTCAACGTCGAGTACTCACGAGGGCGGTTCTTCAAATGCCGACAGCAACCGTCGTTTAAATTTTTCGATTGCCTTCCAATTTTAGAACATAAAGCCCGCATCAAGCTCTGAAAATGCAGAATTACAGACCACTAATTTCAGCGATTGTTTGTTTGTAATTTTGCATTGGAAAATAGAAATTTATAAAAAAGACTTTGAACTCGATTATCCAATCAAAAAAAACACTTGAGATTTCGGGTTAATAAAAAACTGTAATTTCACGCGGATTCACAAACCGGAAAATAATAAAAGTTTCGGTTAATCAGTTCTGATTCCCCTGCGCCGAATCGTTAAATTTCGGAACATCACCAGTCTTCGCCCTAAAAAATAATCAAAATGAACAGAAACAATATCGAGGCTGTTTATAATCTCTCTCCATTGCAGGAAGGAATGCAATTTCATAATTTGCTTTCGCCTGATTCAAAGTCCTATTTCCAGCAATTATCTTGTCAGCTTACCGGAACTTTAAATTACGAAGTTTTTGAAGAAGCCTGGCGGACTGTCGTAAAAAGACACGATGTTTTGCGAACGGCTTTTGTTTGGGAAGGTTTGGATAAATTATTACAAGTCGTTCAGAAAGAAGTTGAATTCGGTATTGACATTTATAATTTTGAAGAATTTTCCGAGTCTGAGCAGCAACAAAAACTAGGTGAATTTCTAATCGCCGACAAATCACGCGGTATCGAATTCTCGAAAGCTCCGTTAATGAGGATTTCATTGATTAAAACCGTTGAAAACAAATGTTTTATGGTTTGGAGTCATCATCACATACTGCTTGACGGCTGGTCTTTAACAACTTTACTGAAAGAAATATTTGCCATTTATGAAGCGAAAATTCACGGGTTTGACCTTCAATTACCGAATCCACAGCCATACCGTAATTATATAAAATGGATTAATGCCCAAAATACCGAAAAAGCCAAAGAATATTGGGAACACAAACTGCGGGAAATCACACATCCTTCGCGGCTCGCGGTTCAAAAAAATATCGCGGTTATTGACGATCAAATTCAGACTTTTGTAGAAATTCAAAAGGTTTTGGAAGCCGAAGTAACAAATCGCATCAAACTTTTTGGAAAAGAAAACCGCCTGACTTTGAATACGTTGACGCAAGGCGCGTGGGCATATTTGTTAAGCCGTTACAGCGGTGAAGAAAAGGTGGTTTTCGGAGTAACGATTAACGGAAGACCGACCGAAATTGCAAATTCGGAAAATATGGTCGGGCTTTTTATCAATACGCTGCCTATTTGTATCGAAGTCAAACCGCAGATTAAGACACGCGGATGGCTTGCTGAAATCCAAAAACAGCAGGGCGAGTTGGAACAATATTCCTACAGCTCGTTAAGCGATATTCAAGGATGGAGTAAGATTCCGCGCGGCACGCCGTTATTTGAAACGATTCTTGTTTTTGAAAACTTTCCGTTTACCGATACTGCCAAATCTGCCAATCTCGGAATCAAAGTCGAAAACGCTAATTTGAATGAACAGACAAATTATCCGGTGACGGCGGTTGCCGTTCCGGGTGAGCGGATGACTCTGCTTTTGTCCTATAATTCATCGCAATTCGATCAGGAAACCGCCGAAAGACTGCTTGAAAACTGGGTTTCGGTTTTAAGTTCGATTGCGCTCGATTCGCCGGAAAATTTAAGCGGTGTCAAAATATTTTCAAAAGCCGAAGAAATTCAAATGAGAGAGTTTCAAGCCGAAACTTATTTGCTTCCCGAGAAGGAAAACTATCTTCATAAAATTTTTGAAAAACAGGCTGAAAAAACACCGGAAAATATCGCGGTTGTAACCGAAACGGAAGAAATCAGTTTTGAAAAATTGAACCGGTTTGCCAATCGATTGGCTCATTTTCTGATCGAAAAAGGCGTTACGTCAGAAAGCCGTGTCGGAATTTGTCTTAATCGCCGCTGGCAAATGATCGGCACGATGTTGGCGGTTCTAAAATCGGGTGGAGTATATGTTCCGTTAAGTCCCGAAACGCCGCGCGAAAGGCTCGAATTTATGATCGCCGATTCGGATTTATCGGTGGTCATTACAGAAAATGATTTCTTCGGGTTATTGCCGTTTGAAAACGTGCCGGTTTTTATTATCGAGCGTGATGAACCGAAACTTGCCGGTCAAAGCACGGAAAACCCGCAGGTGAAAATCTCGCCCGACAATGAAGCGTATATAATTTACACATCGGGTTCGACCGGAAACCCGAAGGGCGTGGTTGCCATTCATCAGGGGATTGCCAATTTTACGCTTGATATAATAAGGAAACTGGGGTTAAACGAAAGTCATCGGATGCTTCAATTTGCACCGTTGAGTTTTGACGCTTCGGCAATTCAGATTTACCCGCCTTTGCTTGCCGGCGGCGGGGTTGTTTTGAACCGCAAGGTAACAGAATTGTCGAATCTTGAAATTCTCGATTATTGCCTCGTCAAAAAAGTTTCCGTGATTGATTTTCCGTCGGGTTACTGGCATCAATGGCTCGACGAAATTGATAGTAAAGGCATCAAACTGGATGCTCAAATCGAAATTTTTCTGACCGGAGGCGACCGTCTTTCCGGCGAAAAACTCAAACAATGGGCGAGCTTGACAGAAACGAACGCTTTGTTTTTGAGTTCCTACGGTCCGACGGAAACGACCGTTTCGGCAACGGTTTTCATAACGACGCGCGACGAGATTTTGCAAAATCACATTGGAAATTCGCAAATCGGCAAACCGCTTTCTAACGTTCAACTTTACGTCATTGACCCGCGCTGGTTTCAGCAAACGCCTTTGGGAGTCGGGGGCGAACTTTATATTTCGGGATTCGGTTTAGCGCGAAATTATCTGAACGCGGCAGATCTGACGGCTGAAAAATTTATTCCGAATCCTTTCACGGGAAAAGCCGGAAGCCGAATGTATAAAACCGGCGATGCCGTCAAATATCTGCCCGGAGGCGTTTGGGAATTTCTCGGACGCAATGACCAGCAGGTTAAAATCAGAGGTTTGCGTGTCGAGATTGGCGAGATCGAGCGCGAATTGAAAAAGCATAAAGATATACAGGAAGCCGTCGTGCTGGCGGTCGAAGAAGGAAACGGCGAGAAAAAGCTGTCGGCTTTCATAAAAACCGTCAAAGATACGGAAATCCTGCTGTTATCGCTCAGAAATCACCTTAAAAATTATTTGCCCGAATATATGATTCCGACATCGTTTTATTCGGTCGCGCAATTTCCGCTTTTATCGAGCGGTAAGATTGACCGTAAACGATTGCTCGCTGAAAATTATCCGAAACTCGGTGGTTTTGAAGGTTTTTTGCCCGCCCGAAACCCGATTGAACAAACGGTTGCCGAAGTTTGGAAAGATGTTTTAAAACAGGAAAACATCGGTATCAATCAGAATTTCTTCGAACTCGGCGGTCATTCATTGATTGCCACCCAATTAATTTCACGAATCCGCAATATTTTTCAGTTCGAAATTCCTCTGCAAAGTTTGTTTCAAAACTCGACCATCGCGGAATTCAGTATATTTTTGCAAAAAGAACTGACAAAAAACAGGACAAACCCGATTCCGTTGCTTGCTAAAACCGTCAGACCCGAAAAAATACCGCTTTCGTTTTCGCAGGAAAGACTTTTGTTTATTGATCGGATGCTCGGTAAAAATTCGATTTTCAATCTGACCGGAATTTTAAAGATCGAGGGGAAAATTGATTTTTCTGTTTTAGAACAAAGCATTAATGCGGTGATTGAAAGACACGAAGCCTTGAGAACTTCTTTTATTGAGGAAAACGGTCAGCCGCTCCAGATTATTCATCCCGAAAAGTCAATCGAACTGAAATTGGTCGGGCTTTTTGATACTTCAAACGATAAAATCGAGCAGCTCATCAAAGAAAATGTTCGCAACGAGATAAAAACGCCGTTCGATCTGGCTAATGAAGCCTTGATCCGCACGCGGCTTTTAGATTTCGGCGACGATTTACAATTTCTTTTAATAACGATTCATCATATCGTTTGCGATGGCTGGTCAATGGGAATTTTAGCCAGAGAAATTGCAGAGATTTACCGGAATCTGAAAAAAGGAAATCAGGTCGAGCTTCCGGCGTTACCGATTCAATATGCCGATTACGCCCTTTGGCAAAGAAGCTGGCTGGTTGATTCGGCTTTCAACGAAGAGTTGAAATATTGGACAAAACAATTAGAAAATATTCCGCATTCTTTGGAAATCCCGACGGATTTCGACCGTCCGGTTGTGCAAACCTACGCGGGCGCACAGGAACAAATCGAATTCAGTCTCGAATCGAGCAATTCTTTAAAAAAATTGGCACAACAGCAAGGCGTAACGCTTTTTATGCTTCTGCTCGGCGTTTATAAATTGCTTTTATTCAAATATCTCGGTAAAACCGACATTTTTATCGGAACGCCGATTGCAGGCAGACAGCAGTTTGAAACCGAAGGTTTGATCGGGTTTTTCCTTAACACGCTTGTTCTGAGAACGGATTTATCAGGAAATCCGTCGTTTAGTGAATTGTTAAAAAAAATCAGGGAAACCTGTCTGAATGCTTACAGCAATCAGAATATTCCGTTTGAAAAATTGATCGAAGTTCTCAAACCCGAACGCGACCGCAGCCGAACGCCGTTGATTCAGATGGTGTTTAATATGCTGAATCTGGCGGAAGAAAAAATCGAGCTTGAAAACCTGACGATCACCGGAATTTTACCTGAAGATCAATGGTCGAAATTCGATCTGACAATTTATGCCGGTGAAAGAAATCAAAAGATATTTCTCAATCTGGTTTATAATACGTCGCTTTACAGTCCGCAAACGATCAAACAAATCTTCCGCGATTATCAAAAACTGGTTGACGAAATTCAGAAAAATCCGAACGAAAAGCTCGATTTCTACCAAATCGTTTCGAGCGAACATTTAGAAGAAATTTATGCCCGAAATCGCAGATTTGCCGTGCAAATTGATGAACAGGGCGAAAATTACGAATTTGCTCCGAATATCATCGCGCAGTTTGAAAAACAGGTCGGACGATTTCCTTCAAACACGGCTTTATGTTTTGAAGATAAAGTAATTTCCTACGAACAACTCGCGCAAGGTTCAACAAGAATTTCAAATGCATTACTCGAAAATCTGAAAGATCCGGAAAAAGGCATCGGATTATTATTGGGACACAATCCGTTAATGGTCGAAGCGATTGTCGGAACATTAAAATCCGGTCGTTATTACGTTCCGCTCGACGCTTTTCATCCTGCCGAAAGACTGGCTGAAATCCTGCTCGATGCGGAATGCGGATGTGTCCTCACGGAAAATTACCATCTTCAAGAGGCGGAAAAAATAAAGGAAATTATTCTCAAACAAAATCCTGAAAGTGATTTTAAGATTTTCAATATCGAAAATCTGACAAATGTAGAAATTATACGGAATTCGCCCGAAACGATTGCGCCCGATCAAACGGCATATATTCTTTACACTTCGGGTTCGACGGGTCAGCCGAAGGGAATTTATCAAAGTCATCAAAATGTTCTGAAACACATCCGAAATTATTCGAAATCATTGGAAATAAGCGGGAAAGATAAGGTTCTTTTGCTGGCTTCCTATAGTTTTGACGCTTCGATTATGGATATTTTCGGCGCGTTGATGAACGGCGCGCAGCTGCATCTTTATAATCTGCGCAAAAACGGTTTTGCGGATTTACAAGATTTTATCCGGCAAAATGAGATCACGATTTATCATTCGACACCGACGGTTTTCCGCACTTTTGCCAAAAATCTTCAGGAAGACGGTATTTTCCCGGACATCAGGAAAGTCGTTTTAGGCGGAGAGGAAGTTTTTCAAACGGATGTTGACATCTTTAACAAATTTTTTAATAAAAACGCCGTTTTGATTAACGGTTTGGGTCCGACGGAATCAACTCTGGCGTTGCAGTATTTCATTCCGCACGGCGCAAATCTGCAAAGAAGGTCTGTTCCGGTCGGTTTTCCGGTCGAAGACACGAAAATTCTGCTTTTGGATGAAGCCGAAAACGAAACCGGAATTTTGGGAACGGGCGAAATCGCCATCGAAAGCGACCGTCTCGCGTTGGGTTATTGGAAAAGGGATGATTTGACGGCGCAGGCATTTAGACCTTCGGAATCAAATAATGGAAAAAGGATTTATAAAACCGGCGATTTAGGGAAAAGGCTTCCCGATTACAGCCTTGTCTATCTCGGCAGAAAAGATTTTCAGGTCAAAATTCGCGGACAAAGAGTTGAAATCGGTGAAATCGAAGCAAAACTCAACAATCTTCCAAACGTTGAAATGTCAGCGGTTATTATCAAAACCGAGGTTGCGGAAAACCCGTTATTGGCGGCATTTGTGGTGATTTCTGAAAATAACCCGATTCAGCCTTTTGAAATAAAACAGAAACTCAGAAAAGAATTGCCTGATTTTATGATTCCGCATTCAATTCAGGTTATCGAGTCAATGCCTTTAACGGCGACGGGTAAAATTGACCGGCAAAAACTAAATCAAAAAGAAATTATATCTGTCGAAACAGCAGGAAAATTCGATTTGCCTGAAACTCACAGTCAAAAAACGCTGCTTTCTATTTGGAAGGAAATTTTGAATCTGGAAAATCTCGGCATCAACGACGATTTCTTTGCCGTTGGCGGACATTCGCTGATTGCGACCCAGATGATCACGAGTGTCCGCAAAGAGTTTGGAGTAAATTTGGAGCTGAGAGAAATATTCGAATTTACGACCGTCAAACTTTTAGCGCAAAGAGTTGATGAAATAACCGGAATTTCAGGCGGCAATTCACTGCAAATTATTCCTAAACGAACGACAAATTCTGCTTTGCCGCTTGCCAATGCACAGAAAAGGCTTTGGTTTTTGAATGAATTAGAACCCGGAAATCCGGCTTATAATATGTCAATCGGCTTTAATGTAACGGGCAAACTCAACCTTGAAGCATTAACCCGGGCATTAAATTATTTGCTGCAAAGGCACGAATCCCTGCGCACGGTGATTGTCGAAAGCAACGGTCATCCGTTCCAGTTTATCAAAGAATTCGAGCCGGTTAATTTGAAATTTTCGGATCTCTCGGTTGAAAATTTGCCCGACAAAGAAGTTGCGGCAAAGGAATTATTAAGAGAAGCGATCAGAAAACCGTTTGATTTGTCAGCCGGACCGTTGATCCGGCATTTGGTCGTCAAGCTCGCCGACGAACATTATTTAATGATGATTTGCCTGCATCACATAATTTGCGATGGTTGGTCAATCGGAGTTTTTACACGCGAACTGGCGCACCTGTATTTGTCGTATATTTCGGAAAATGAAACGGAAATGCCCGAACTTCCGATTCAATACGCGGATTTTGCGGTTTGGCAGGACGGCGAGACGAACAAAGCCGAATTGAACAAACAGATTGATTACTGGAAGAAAAAACTCGGCAATAATCCGGCTTCGCTCAAACTTCCATACGACCGTCCGCTGCCGAATGAACTGACTTACAAAGGCGAACATAAAAGTTTCAGGATTAGTGAGGAAATCATCAGCGAGCTAAACAAAATGTGCCGCCGAAACGGCGTAACGATGTTTATGCTGATGCTCACGGCTTGGAAAATTTTATTTATGCGCTATGGCGATCAGGATGAAATCGTGGTCGGGATTCCGGTTGCCGGACGTTCGCTTCACGGCACCGAAGGTTTGATCGGAATGTTTGTCAACACACTGGTTATACGGACATTTCTTTCAGGTTCGCGGACGTTTGAAGACGCGCTTGCCGAAGTCAAAAAAGGCTGTCTCGAAGCCTACGCGCACCAGGATTTGCCGTTTGAAACGCTGGTCAGCGCGTTAAAACCGACGCGGGATTTAAGTCGTGTGCCGCTGTTTGAAGTAATGTTCAACTGGCTTAATTTTTACGAAAATCCCGAAGAAATCGCCCGTTCGACCAATATTCTCTCGAACGCGGGTTTGCGGCTCGAACAAATGTCGGTCGAGAATAATTTTACGAAATTCGATATTTCGTTGATTTTGTCGGAGGGCGAAAACGGGCTTTCGGGCGTTGTCGAATTCAATACGATGCTGTTTGACAGAATGACGATTGAGCGAATGCTCTCGAATTTTGAAACACTTTTGAATTCGATCTTAAAATACGGCGACCACAAAATTGCCAAACTTCCGATTGTTTCCGAACAGGAAGCCGCCCAAATTTCGGAATATTCACAAAATCCGACCGAAAAAATCGAAAACCAATTTCTCGTGCATCAATATTTTGAAAAACAAGCCGACAAAAATCCGCATCATACGGCGGTTGTTTTCAGAAATGAAAGTCTGACATATGCGGAATTGGAAGAAAAATCGAATCAACTCGCCCATTTTCTCATAGCAAAAGGAATCGGAGTCGAAAAAAACGTCGGCATCTGCGTCGAGCGTTCGGTTGAAATGGTCGTTGGCGTTCTCGGAATAGCCAAAACCGGCGCGGCGTATGTGCCGCTCGATCCCGAATATCCGGCGGAAAGACTCAAATATATGATGGCTGATTCAAAAGCGGAAATGCTTTTGACCACTTCGGATTTGGCGGGAAATTTTGATTATCAAAGCGATTTCATAATTGACTTGAATCGCGTAAACAGCGAAATCCTGAGCCAGCCTAAAACCAGACCGGAAAACGAAGCCGAATCGGATAATTTGTTTTACATCATTTACACATCCGGTTCGACGGGAAATCCGAAAGGTTCGATGAACATTCATCGGGGCGTGGGTAACCGTCTGGCGTGGATGCAGAATCATTACCTTTTTGACGAATCGGACAGAATTTTGCAGATGTCTTCTTTCAGTTTCGATTTTTCAAATTGGGAAATTTTCGGAACGCTTGCCGCCGGAGCCGCTTTGATAATTCCCGAACCGGACGCGCAGCGCGATTTCGATTACGTTGCGAAACTCGTTCAGGAACAAAACATCACGGTCGCGCATTTCGTTCCGTCACAGCTTCGATTATTTCTCGAAAGCCAAACGGCGGAAAAATGCCGGAGTTTGAAACGTATTTTTTGCGGCGGCGAAGAACTGACGAAACAGTTGGTCGAAAAATGCCGGAGTAAATTAAACGCCGATTTATATAATCAATACGGTCCGACCGAAACTTCGATTGATGTCACGTTTTGGGATTGCCCGCAAGATTTTGCGGAAACGGCAGTTCCGATCGGTCAGCCGAACGCGAATAATCGGATTTATATTTTGGACAGCTTCGGCGTTCCGGTTCCAATCGGAAGCGTCGGGGAAATTTATATCGGCGGCGAAGCCGTCGGCAGAGGATACACCGGCAAACCTTTTGAAACTGCCGAACGTTTTCTTCCCGATCCTTTTTCTCAAACAATCGGCGACAGAATGTATAAAACAGGCGATTTGGGCAAATTCAACAATAAAGGTCTGATCGAATATCGCGGACGCGCCGATTATCAGGTGAAGTTGAGAGGCTTCAGAATCGAACTCGGTGAAATCGAAAAGGTTTTGCTCGATTCACCGCATATCGAAGAGGCGGTGGTTACACTTTCCAAACCGAACGAAAGCGATGAAAAATTATCCGCCTATTTTGTTCCGCAAAAGGGTGTTAATATCACCATCAACGAACTGCGCGAATTACTCGCCGAAAAACTGCCGCATTATATGATTCCCGCGACCTTTGTGATGATGGAAAAACTTCCGCTCTCGGCAAACGGAAAATTAGACCGCCAGGCATTGCCCGACCCTGAAAAAAGCAATCTCGATTTGGGCGGCGATTTTCAAAAACCGGCAAGCGAAATCGAAGAAAAGCTCAGTAAAGTTTGGGCGGAAGTGTTGGGTTTGGAAAAGGTCGGAATCAGCGATAACTTCTTTGCGCTCGGCGGCGATTCGATTTTAAGCATTCAAATCGTCGTCAAGGCGCGGGAATACGGATTAAATTTCAATCCGCGCCAGCTTTTCAAATATCAAACGATTTCAGAACTCGCGCCTTTCACGGATTATCAACAGAAAACAAAAGCCGAACAGGGACAACTCGAAGGAAAAGTTCCGCTTTCGCCGATTCAAATAGATTTCTTTGAAAGAAAAATAAATGAACCGGATAATTACAGCCAGGCGGTCTTGATTGACATCGGGAAGGAAATCGAGCCGGAAAAAATGAAACGATGCGTCGAATTTTTAGTCAATCATCACGACGTTTTGCGCTCGCGTTTTTCCAAAACCGATGATTTTTACGAACAAATCATTTTAAAAAGCGAAACCTCCGAAAATTTCGGAGTAACCGATTTGAGTAAAACTTCAGAAAATAATAAACAAACCGAATTGGTCGCGCTGGTTGACCGGACAAGAAAACGAATTTCCATCGAAACAGGTCCCGTTTTCGAGGCACAGCTTGTGTTTTTTGGTGAAAACGAAGGTTGGAGATTGCTTCTGACGGCGCATCATTTAGTCGTTGACGGCGTTTCGTGGCGCATTATCGCCGAGCATTTATCGAAACTTTATCAATCGGAGAAAAACGGCGAAAAGCTCGATTTAGGCGATAAAACCTGTTCATACCGGCAGTGGAGTTCCGCCGTTCGCACCGGTTTCGACCGCGAAAAGGCGGTTGAAAAAGGCGGTTTCTGGCTCGATAATTTTGGAAACAGCGAGATTTTATGGACGGCGGATGAACCGGCAGGCGAAAATACCGAACAATTTTCCGAAAGAATCAGCCGTAAACTGGATGCGGAAGAAACAAAAATTCTGATCCAGGAAATTCCGAAAGCGTATAATTCGCAAATCACCAATTTATTGTTAACCGCCTGGCTCAAAGCGGTCAACGAATGGAACGGCGGAAACAAGATTCTGGTTGCGGTCGAAGGGCACGGGCGCGACGAAATCGAAGCCATCGACGTAACGGCAACCGCCGGTTGGTTTACGACCGTCACGCCCGTTTTGCTCGGCATTTCCGAAAAAACGAGTCTGCTCGGACAAATCGGGAAAGCGGACGAAACCATTAAAAACTGCCTGCAAAACGGGCTTTATTTCCGTCAATTAAGATATTTCGGCGCGGTATCCGACAGAGAATATTTAAGAAACGAATGGAAGCCGAAGGTCAGCTTCAATTATCTCGGACAAATCAGAAACACGGAATCGGAAAGTCAATCGTGGAAACTCGCGCCGGAAAGCATCGGCGGTTCGACCGTCAGCCGAAACCAGCGCCAGTATGAATTGGACGTGAATTTACTGGTCGTTGACGGGAAACTCGAATCGAGCATCACGTTCAGCCGCCAGCGTTATAACGCCGCGAATATCGAAAAACTGCTTGAACTGTTCGATAAAAACCTGAAGCATTTTGTCCATCAAAAAGACGAAATTCTGCGGGAAATCGAAGACGAGAAAAACAAGGAATTGATTGAAGATATTGATCAGGATGAACTGGATGAGATTCTGGCGGAAGTCGAATTTGAAATGTAATCGTGTAAAAAAATATTTATAATCGTTAATTCGAGTTGTTTATGAAGTTTGAATTGAAAAAAACGCAGGCGATGGATTTCAAATCATCGGATTTAATCAAACGGGATTTTTTTTCTTCCGGTCAATTGCCTTTAATCATTAGTCCGAAAGTGCGCGGACTGGATTTGAGTCAATGGATTTCCAAAGAGAAAAAATATGTTGATGAAGAATTACTGCGATACGGCGCAATTCTCTTTCGCGGCTTTGATATTACCCAAGTCGGACAATTTGAAAACGTCGTCAAATCGTATAATCCGGCACTTTTGTCATACAAAGAGCGTTCAACGCCGCGCACCGCTGTTTCAAACAACGTTTATACGGCAACCGAATATCCGGCAGACCAATTTATTCCGCTTCATAATGAAAATTCTTATTCGCATCAATTTCCGTTGAAATTATGGTTTTGCTGTTTGATTCCGTCGGAAACCGGCGGCGAAACTCCGCTCGCCGACAGCCGGAAAGTTACAAAAAATTTAAGAAAGGAACTAATTGATATTTTCAACGAAAAACAGGTTATGTATTGCCGTAATTTTACGACCGGCATTGATTTGGATTGGAAAACGGCTTTTCAGACCGATTCACGCGCCGATGTCGAAGATTATTGTCTGAAAGCGGGAATCGAGTTTAAATGGAAAAACGACGGCGGTTTACAGACAAAACAGATCAGACCGGCAATTATCAAACATCCGGTAACAAACGCACCGATTTGGTTTAATCAGGCGCATCTTTTTCACGTTTCGAGTCTGAATGAAAGTTTGAAAAGAGATTTGCTGGAAACAACCGCCAAAGATTCACTGACCAGAAATGCATATTTCGGCGACGGGGACGAAATTCCCGGTTCGATGCTCGATGAAATCCGTGAAACGTATCAAAATTGTCAGACTCAATTCAAATGGGAAAAAAGCGATGTTCTGCTGGTTGATAATATTTTCACCTGTCACGCCCGTAACCATTTTACCGGACAGCGAAAAGTGATCGTGGCGATGAGTGATCTGCATAAACCGATTCCTGAGAAGATTGCATCGTAAAATTTCAGCGATTTTACGACAATTTCTCCAAACTCTCAGAATTGAATTCTTTTTATTTCGAGATTAGAAAAAAAATAAAATTTTAATGAAAAACGGCAACATAGAAGCAGTTTACCCGCTTTCTCCGATGCAGCAGGGAATGTATTTTCACAGCGAGCTTGCACCCGAATCCGGCGTTTACGTCGAGCAGATGAACTGTGAAATAGAAGGAGCTTTGTCAGTCGAGCATTTTATTGCCGCCTGTCAAAAAATTGTTGACCGTCACACGATTTTGCGAACCGCATTTGCCGGCGCAAATCATGGAAAACTTCTTCAGGTTGTCGGGAAAAAAGTAAAACTGCCGTTTGAACTTTTGGATTGGTCGGATTTTTCCGAAGAAAACAGACAAAAGGAATTAACAAAATTACAGTCGAGCGAACGAAAACGAGGATTCGAATTAGGAAAAGCACCGTTGATGCGCGTCAAGTTGATTCGCCTTGCTTCGGAGCGGTTTCGCTTTATCTGGACTCATCATCATCTGCTCCTTGATGGCTGGTCGGTGCC
>JALHNX010000114.1 GCA_022843305.1 Pyrinomonadaceae bacterium
CTCCGGCGCTTTTGGCGTTTCCGCTTTTGCCGAAACCAAAAAACTTCCGAACAAGATAAGCAATATCAGAAGTTTTAACTGATATTTCAAGTATTTTTTACCGTTTGTGAATTTAACCATCACTTTTAGCCGTTTTGTAAAGTAAAATTTATTGAGAGTTTTTTTACACAATAATATATATTTAAACCCTAAAAAATCAAAGTTTTCTTAACACCGATCTAATATGAATTTAACTGAAGACTGTGCGTAATTAAGTCTGTGTCGCTGCAAGATTTAACACTTTCGGAATAACTGAGAGATGATAGCTGATAGATGATAGATCAAGAAATGCCGGCTCGCCCACGCCCAAATCTCTCGGCTATCATCTCTCAGTTATTCCGAAGGTTTTTCGCTCTTTTTGAATTATGCACACTCTTCATTTAACTTAACGAAATTCCGCGAAATTTTGTAAAATTATTCCTAACCGTTAGTTCCGATAAAAAAGTCCTTTAGCGGGTTGCCGCGTTCGCCCTTCCCGTAAAATCCGCCAAAACCGCCCGAATCTCGCCGTAAGTGTAATCTTCGCCTAAATATTCCTTGATCGACGAAAGTGCGCCGATGTCTTGAAATTTAACAATCGCTTCTCTGATCGGCTCGATTTTGTCTTCGTGAACGAGGTCGGTCAGCGCGATTTCGCCGCTCTGTATAAACCGCGCCAGATGATTTTCAACCGTGCTGTTCGTCACGCCGCGCTCGCGGGCGATTTCGCCGACGCTCATTCCCGAAAGAAACATTTCGAGCGAAACGTCATACGTGTTCTGACCTTTTTCGTTCCGTTTCGTGCGCTGTTTCTTTTCGCGGCGCGGCGCTTTCAGATTGATCCGCGATTCGAGATCGTTTTCTTCGCAATAACGCTTGATAGCCGCCAGAAAATCCGCGCCGTATTTTTGCAATTTCAATTCGCCGATGCCCGAAATGCGGCTCATTTCGTTCAAATCCAGAGGCAGAAACGTCGCCATCTCGACGAGCGTCGCGTCCGAAAAAATAACATACGGCGGAACATTTTCGCCCCGCGCAAATTCGGTGCGAACCGTCTTCAGATCGGCAAACAAATCTTTGAAATATTCGTGCGAAACATCTGAAACCAAAGAAGATTTCTTTTCTTCCTTAATGGTCGCCTTGATCAATTCGACGCTCACGTTTCCCTTCAAAACATCAACGCTTTTTTCGGTCAATTGCAAAACCGGAAACTGTCCGTCGGATTGTTTCAAAAATCCCTGCGCCATTAAATCCCGAAAATATTCGAACCATTCGTTTTTTGAAATATCTGCGCCGATGCCGTAAGTTTTCAGTGATTTATGCTGTTCCCAGATTTTCTGCGACTGCGAACCGCGCAGAAAATCGACGAGATAGCCCAAACCCATTCGCTGACCTGTCCGGTAAACCGCGCTGAGGGCTTTCTGCGCGATGATCGTGCCGTCAATCGTTTCAAAATCCTTCAAACAATTGTCGCAGTTTCCGCAGTTTTCGCTTAAATCCTCATCGAAATATTTGAGCAAAAACCGGCGGCGGCACGATTTCAAATCGCCGAATTCGCCCATTTGATTCAACTTGCGGAGCATTATCTCGGTTTGCCGCTGATTGCCTTCGACCTCGGCAAAACCCTTTAATTTATTGACATCCGCCCAACTGAAAAACAATAATGCTTCGCTTTCCAAACCGTCGCGTCCGGCACGTCCGGTTTCCTGATAATAACTTTCGACGTTTTTCGGTAAATCGCAATGGACGACAAAACGGACGTTCGATTTGTCAATTCCCATCCCGAACGCGATGGTGGCAACGACGATTTTCACCTCGTCTTTTAAGAATAATTCCTGATTTTTATCGCGCGTCGCTTTGTCGAGTCCGGCGTGATACGGCAAAACCGAATAACCTTCATCGCGCAAATCCGCCGCCAAACTCATTGTCGAACTACGGCTCAAACAATAAATTATTCCGCTTTCTTCACGTCGTCTTTCAAGATATTCGAGCAATTGCGCGTAAGAATTGCGTTTCGGTTCGATGCGGTAATGAATGTTCGGGCGGTTAAAACTCGAAATAAAAAGCTCGGCGTTTGCGATATTGAGCCGCTCGAAAATATCCTTGCGGACGAGTTTGTCGGCGGTCGCGGTCAAAGCGATGACAGGAATTTCCGGAAAATATCTTTTCAATTTACCGAGCTGAATATATTCGGGGCGAAAATCGTGTCCCCAACTCGAAATACAATGCGCTTCGTCAATCGCAAAGAGCGAAACATTGATATTTTTCAAAAAATCAATAAACAGATCGCCCGATTGCAGAAGCCGTTCGGGCGCGACATAAAGCAGTTTCGTCTGCCCGCTTTTGACGCGCTGAAAAACTTCCGCCTGTTCGCGGCTTGTTTGCGAAGAATTAAGAAATTCGGCTTCGATGCCGTTATTTTTGAGCGCGTCAACCTGATCTTTCATCAACGCGATGAGCGGCGAAATAACCACCGTCAAACCGTCCAAAAGCATCGCCGGAATCTGATAACAGAGCGATTTTCCGCCGCCCGTCGGCATCAGCACAACGCAATCTTTTTTTGATAAAACACACTCGATCGCGGCTTGCTGATTCATCCGAAACGAATCGTAGCCGAAACGGTTTTTGAGAATTTCCTGTGCGAGTTTAATGCTCATCTTTTTATTTGCCCACGAAACACACGAAAGAAACGAAAAAAAAGATAATAAAGATCATATTTAAATGTACTTTCGAGTTAAAAATCTTTTTATCGCCAACTGTTTATTTCATCCTCTAAGGTCTTATAATTTTTTCTATTTCCGAGTCTTTCATATTCCAATTTCGGAAAATGTCCGAAATTTATGAGTAAGCCCAGTTCATATTCTGTCGCATTTAAGTAATTCATCGTTTGCGCCCGATGTTCGTCTATCAAATTTGAAACCCCTTTTAATTCCACTATGATTTTATCGTAACAAACAAAATCAGGCTTGAAATATTGGGTTAAAATAGCGCCTTTATATTCAAGTTGAATTTTCGGCTCAAAGACAAACGGAATTTTTTGTAATCCGAATTCTACCTTCAAACATTCTTGATAAACCGGCTCGGTGAACCCGCATCCTTTTAGTTTATAAACTTCAAAACATGCGCCAATAATTTTATAACTTTCTTCCTTAAAAATTATTTCAGCCATATTTTTTATAGTCTGCGAAACATACGAAATATACGAAATAAAACATAAGAATTAAATATTATATTCCCTTTTTTTCGTTTTTTTCGTGTATTTCGTGGGCAAATATTTCTTCAAATCAGTTTCTCGGCGATCTTCGGAATAATCTTTTTCGGGACGTTTATCGCGCCCGCGATGTGGCGCGCTTCGGTGAAATGTCCGGCGACGTAAACGCCCGCGATGTTTGTTTCAAAGGTTTCTTCGTCGTAAACCGGAACTTCGCCGTATTTCGATTTATGAGTTTCAACGCCGAGATTTTTTAACAGCCCGAGTTCCGCGTCCGCGCCGATCAGAATGAAAACAACGTCGTTCGGAAAAGTTTCGATTCGTCCGTCTTCATTTTCCAAAACGATTTCATTTTCACGGATTTCGACGACGCGTTTCAGGAAATAAACGTTCAGACATTCTTTCGAAAGTTCTTCTTCGAGCGGTTGTTTGACCCAGTATTTGATACAGCCCTGTTTCGGGTCGTTGTTTTCCCAATCGGCGCGAAATATTGCGAGAATTGCGTTTGCGCCTTCCTGCGCGAGAAACAGCGCGGCTTCGCCCGCCGAATTTCCGCCGCCGATGACCATCGCGTTTTTCTTGACATACGGGTAAGTTTCGCGGAAAAGATGATGAACTTTCGGCAGATTTTCGCCCGGCACATTTAATTTTCGCAAATATTCCATCGCGCCGATGGCAAACAATACGGCTTTCGATTCGTAAACGCCTTGGTCGGAGGTGATCCGAAAATGATTTTCGGCGAGCTTTTCGACATTTAAAACTTCTTCTTCCGTCTGCACATTGAGATTATTTTCCAACACAAACCTGACGTAATACGAGAGAAGTTCCTCACGCGTCGGCTTTTCGCGCGCCGGTCTCAAATCGCCTTCATTAAATTCAAGTTCATTAACGGTCGAAAAAACCGCCAGACCGACCGGATAATTATAGATCGTGTTCCCGATCAGCTTTTTTTCAATGACCAGATACTCAAGCCCGAGTTTCTGCGCTTCCCACGCGGCGGAAATTCCTGCCGGTCCGGCGCCGATTATCAATAAATCAAACATCTAATTTTCTACTTCGATCTTTTCTTGAGGCATTGCTTCGGGTTCAAAACCGTTGTTCGGAACGAGCCAACTTTCAATTTCGGAATTTTTCCGATAACCACCGTAAATGATTTTGAGCCGATTTAAATCCGTCTTTTGCTCTTTCAAAAATTTTATTATTTTTTCACGAATAATATTGATGTCAAATTCCGTATCGTCGGCATAAAAGATTAAAACACCGTGCCAACTTTCATCTTTGCTTAAAACATCGGAAAGTATTTCGTCGAAATAATAATCTTTTTCAGAGACTTCTTCATTTTCCTCAGAATCTTCTCCCTTTTTTAGTTTCGCTTCGCTAAAATCAAAGCCTTCGGTCTTTAGTAATTCTAATTGATATTTCAAATTTTGCGGCGGCTTATAATCGGAATTCTTGGGTTCTGGCAATTTTGCATCTGTCGGCACGAGCCAGAGTTCGGTCAACATCTTGTCGAAAAAACCGCCCTTGATTATGGTTATACGAGGCGATTCATAAGAGCGACAAGTCAAATACTCAAAATAACTTCGTATTTTTATCTGTTCAAAATGTTCCGTTTGTCGAAAGAGATTGTGGTTAAAGCTGTTGTAAAAAATCACGACTCCGCGAAGTTTTTTGTTTTGTTTCAAAACTTCAAAATATTTCTTCAGCTTCGGAGCAAATTCTTTCTCGCTGATGTCGCCGAACTCGTCAAATTTGGTCGTTTCCTTTAGTTCTGTCGCATCCGTCAGCAAAAAATTCGCGTTTTTCTTTTGTGCCGAAACCGGAAAGTAAAAAAGAACCAATCCTGCTAAAATCAAGATAAAACAACGCATAAATTTTCTCCTCAAAAGGCGATTTTTCACTTAATTTTATCTCAAACGCTCATTTTCACCAAATTTTTATTTACTTTCCAATTTTTTCAGCTCATCTGTGAATTTCTCAATTTGAATTTTCGTGTTTTCAAGCTCGCGTTTCGATTCGAGATATTTTTCCCATTCGTTCGTATTGGTTAAAGCCTTGACGACATCTTCGTCCAGAACGTGCGCCATCACGACGAGCAGATCGGCTAACGCTTCGTTGCTTTTGAGAAGCGATTGGATGATCGTGTAAGCCAGTTTCGCGTTCGGCAGATCGATGTCTGAATTGTTTTCGTTATTAGGTTCTGCGTTCATTTTTTTACTCGTTCGGCGGTTTTGCGCCGGGCGGGACAATGTAGATTTTCGTTTTAATTTCGGTTTTCGGTTTTGTCTTCACAAGCCAAAATTCGGTTTTGCCGATCTTATTCGAGCCACCGTTCTTAAATGTGATTCTTGCCGGATCGGAGTTACGAAATCTGATATAATCCCTGATCCGCTTTTCTTCGCGGGCGATCGTCTGCGCCGAGCCGAAATTTAAGATGTAGCCCTTCAAATCCGGGTTATTTCCCATTTCGACGAAAAAATTATCCACTCTTGCCTTTAGTTCGCCGCTTGGAATTCTGCCGAATTCGTCAAATTTTCTAGCAGTCGAATCCCATTCCGGATTTTCAGCATCGGGTGGAACTACATAAACCTTGGATTTTGGTTCGTTATTATCTTTCACCTGAATTAACCAAAGTTCCGTTCTTCCGGCTTTTTCAAATCCTCCGGTTTTGAATGTTACTCTTGATAAAATCAAATTCCAGGCGGTAATGTATTTTTTTAACCGGCGTTCTCGAGCCGCGATTTCATTCGGCGAACCATAATTGAGGATGATGCCCTGCCAATTTGGATTTTCACCCAAAGTAACATAAAAATTCTGGATACTGTTCAGAGTATATTCATAATCAATCGTCTTAAATTCGTCAAATTTTTGCGCCGTCGAATCCGGCTGCGGGTTTTCGGCGCCGGGCGGAACCATCCAGAATTCGGTTTTGACGGTTTCCCGGAAGCCGCCGCGAACAAACGTGATTCGCGCCGCGTCGAATTTGCGCCACTGGATCGAAACCCGGATCTGCTTTTCGCGGATGGCGATTTCGCGGTCTGTACCGTAATTGAAGATAATGCCCTGCGCCGACGGATTATTGCCGAGTTCCGTGTAGAAATAATCCATTTTCATTTTCACATAGCCGTTCGTCGCCGTTTCAAATTCGTCAATTTTAACCGCTTTCGGCTGTTCTTCGGTTTGCGCAAAAGCGACTGAACTCATCACGATTAAAAACAAAAACAAAATCCGAATCATCAGGAAAACCTCCGATTTTTTTGACAGTTTAACTTATTTATTCGATAAACGGAAGATTTTTAACCGTCGCGGTTTGGTCGCCGACTTTTAATTCAGTTCCTTCCGCCAGATAATCGTATCGGACAAATGCGAGCGCGATCGTTTTTTGAAGTTTCGGCGAAAATGTGACGGAAGTTATGCGTCCGGCATTTTTGCCTTCGGGCGATTTTAGTTCTTGTTCGAATAGCCCGCCCGCTAACGCAGGCGGTTCTGACAAAATCAGTCCCGTCAATTGTTTGGCGATATGACCGCGAAAATGGATTCTGGCGATGATTTCCTGCCCGATGTAACAGCCTTTGTTATAACTGATGAGATTTTCGATTCCGAGTTCGGGAACAATCGTCGTTTCGTCCATATCAACTCCGTAAAGCGGAATTCCCTGCTCGATTCGCAAAACTTCGTAAAGTTCGTCCGAAATTTCGACGGCATTTTGATTTTTTAACCCGTCTAAAAACTTTTCAGTTTCCTCATTCGGAATAAAATAATCCGTTCCGAATTCGGTTTGAAACCCAATCGAATTCGAGATTTGAGATTTGAGATTAAATATTCTGAAAAACCTGTAATTTTCCGTCAAATCAGCAACAAAAAAATCGCCGGCAAAAGTAAAACGAAACAGATTTTGATAAACCTTTTCGTGCGTTGCCGCTTCGGTTTCAAAAAGGAATTTTTCGTCTTTTTTCATCACGCGAACGACTGCCAGCAAGCGACCTTGAGCGTTTGGAAAAGCGGCAAACATCAGCGCATCTTCTTCCAGTTTAGCGACATCGTTGGTTATCAAACCGTTCAAAAATTGAACGGCTTCCTTGCCCGAAACCGCGATTAACCCGCGTTTATGTTCGATAAATCCAGTGCTGTTTTCTTTGATTAAATTATATTTTTCTAAATCTTGCGAATTCATTTGTAATAATTCTCGTCGAGAAACTGATTCCAGAATTTCTCGAAAAATCCGGCGATTGCCTTACCCTTAAAAACCAAAATCGGACGTTTCAGAAACGTATATTCTTCGCTCATCAAATCGAGCATTTCGGCTTTTGAAAGTTCGCGCTCGCTGAGTTTCATCTCGCGGTATTTGACGGCGCGGCGCGAAAAAAGTTCGTCCGCACCGCCGACCAGTTTCGCCAGCGTTTCGACTTCTTCGCGCGAAAGCGGATTTTCCTTGATGTCGCGCAATTCAAAATTGCGGATGCCGTGCCGTTCGATATGATTTTTTGCTTTTTGGCAGGTCGAGCAGTTCGGAAGCCAGTAAAATGTCACGTTTTCCATATTTTTCAGGGATTTTCGACTCTGCAATGAATTCCTTTGATGGGAAGTTTGACGAATTTTTCCTTTGAGATATTCACCTTCCAAGCCTTCAAAACCTTGTATTTTTTAGTTTTCCCGATTCGTTCGGCTAACACGATCGTGTCGAGATTTGACTTGCCGCCCGTCGTGCAGGTCGAGCTGTAGGAAAATAAAAACTGCTGATTTTTTCGCAAAGCGTCAAATTCGAGAACGTCTTTGACGATCCAGCTCGGCACGCCTTCGCGGTCGCGTCCGGTAATTTTTTCGAGCCAGAGATAATGTTTTTTGCCTTTGGAATAACGCGTAACGGCGTAATTTTCATCCGAAAGCAAACCGCCGCCCAAATCCTTCGCGCCGTTCGGCAGAGTTTCGCCGACGACAACGCCTTTGTGTTTGTAACCGATAAACCCTTTTTTCTGCGCCGCGATATTCAGCGTAAAAACCAAAAATGTGAGTAATAATAAAAACTTAAACTTCATAAATATATTTTTGTTTTGAATCCCGCCTTTAGGCGGCAATTCTTACGCCGTGAAAAATGCCGCCTAAAGGCGGGACTCAAAACTTTTTTCAATCGCTTCGGCAACCGCTTTAAAATCTTCCAACTGCTCAGGCATCCGCCGATGCGACGCGACGACTTGCGGACTCGGATGATAAAGCGGAACCAGGAAAAGCCCGTTCCAGCGAAAAATATTTCCCGCGCCCGACTTCAGTATTATTTGATGATACTCAATCGTTTTCAACGCTTCAAGCGCGACGCTTCCTAAAGTTGCGATTATTTTCGGATTGATCAGATAGATCGTTTTTTCCAGAAATTCGGCGCAATTTTTAATCTCTTTTTTCGACGGTTTGCGGTTCGCGCCGGTTTCGCTTCGCGGACTGCAAAGCACCGTGTTGGTGATAAAAATCTCTTCGCGTTGAAGATTTATCGAATCGAGCAGAACCTGAAAATTCGCGCCGGATTTGTCGCCCGAAAACGGCTTTCGCGTGCGGTCTGCGCCTTGTCTGCCCGGTGCCTCAGCGATGAAAAAGACTTTCGGTTCGAGATTGCCGTTAAGCTCGCTCAGGACGGCGGTTTTGTCGCACATCGCTTCGCATATTCGGCAATTTCGCGCTTTTTCGGCTAATTTCAAAAATTCTTCCAACTTATAATCTTGCGTTTTGTCCATTTCCGAATAATTTTAGTAGAATTAAAGTTTAATTTACACACAGGTTTTTAAACCATTATGAATCAAATTACCGAACAAGCGATTTTAGACCAACTGAAAAACATCATTGATCCCGATTTGAAGAAAGACATCGTCTCGCTCGATTTCGTCAAAGATTTAGTTATCAAAGGCGGCGAAGTTTCGTTCCGCATCGTGCTGACAACTCCGGCGTGTCCGGTCAAAGAACAATTTGAAATTGACGCAAAACAGCTCGTCGGCGCGATTGAAGGCGTTGAAAACGTGAAAGTTATTATGGACGCGGAAGTTCCGAAAGGTCGCGGAATCGCGGGCAATATGGCTTTGCCGAATGTCAAAAACATCATCGCCGTTTCATCGGGCAAAGGCGGTGTCGGCAAATCAACCGTCGCGGTCAATCTCGCGGTTTCGCTCGCCTTAGACGGCGCGAAAGTCGGTTTGATGGACGCGGACGTTTACGGTCCGAACGTGCCTTTGATGCTCGGCGTGGCTGACCAGCAACCTCAAGCCTTTAACGGTCAAATCATTCCGATTGAAGCGCACGGTGTCCGAATGATTTCGATGGCGGTTCTTGCGCCCGCCGACAAGCCTATGATTCTGCGCGGTCCGATGCTTCACGGCATTGTCCGTCAATTTTTGACGGACGTAAATTGGGGCGAACTCGATTATCTGATCGTTGATATGCCGCCGGGAACGGGCGATGTGCAATTGTCTCTGGCGCAATTAGTTCCCGTGCAAGGCGCGGTTTTGGTAACGACTCCGCAGACAGTTTCGATCGCCGATGTCCGCCGCGCTTTGAAAATGTTTGAAACGGTCGCCGTGCCGATCTTAGGCGTGATCGAAAATATGTCGTATTTCGTGCCGCCCGATATGCCCGAAAAACGCTACAACATTTTCGGCGAAGGCGGCGGACGCAAATTGACCGAACAATACAACGTGCCTTTCCTCGGCGAAGTTCCGCTCGGAATGGAAGTCCGCGAAGCGGGCGACGCGGGCGTTCCGGTCGTGATTTCGAATCCCGATTCGCCGCAGGCAAAAGCGTTTCGCAAAACGGCGGAAGAAGTTGCGCGGCAGGTTTCAATCGAAGCGATGAAGCCGGAGCTGGTGATTATGTCGCGGGCAAAATAAATCTAAAAATGCAGAAGTCCGTGCGAAGCAACAGCACTTAATTCTTTGAGAAACTGTTTGAAAACACCGAAAGATCGGGAACGGAAACCGGATTTATCAATTATCAATTATTTTTCAGGTTAGGGCTTTCCTATAAAACATTCATTATTTTCAATGTTTTTAGAATTTAATAAATTGCCTCCAAATTTAGTTGGAGGTTAAATTGATGTTGACTTACGGCTTTAGCCGAATTTCTGCAAAAAATAGATATTCCTTAGTGCTTTAGCTTAATTTGGCTAAAGCACTAAGGAATATTGATAAAATTTAAGAATTCGGCTAAAGCCTGTTTTCTATTGATTTACGTTCCTTCAACTAAAGTTGGAGGCAATTTATTTTTTATAGGAAAGCCCTATTTTCAGGTTAAGCAACGATTTAACCCTTCAAAGTTAATTGATATTTGATATTTGATAATTGATAATGCTTGTTTTTTTATCGTCTTTCGAGTTTTCAAACAGCTTTTGAATGAAAGACGCACTTACTTCGCGCAGGCTTCTGCGTTATTTTGTCCTGTTTTTTTCAGCCAAAGCCTTTTCGACCAGTTCGTAAAATTCCCGCAAACTATTCGATTTCCCCTCGTATTTGATACTTCCCGATTTGCATTTGCCGAAATGTTCGTCGAAATCCGTCCATTTCTCCTGCATCGCCAACGTGTAAGCGAGTTTGCACTCGGCGGCATAGATCGCAGAATTATCTTCCTTGTAATGCAGTCGAAAAACCGGCAGCGATTCGCGCAAATATCTTTCGGCGATTTGGTATTTGTTTTCGTTCGTCGGCGGAATGACGGTGTTTCGATACGCCTCCGCCGTATCGGGATATTTGGGAAACATCAAATTCGCCGTGTAAGCCTCAAACATATAGGGCAAATTGAGATTTTGGGGATTTGTTTCACGCATCATCTGAATCGCTTCAGCCAGAATTTTGGCGCGTTCACTTTCGGTTTTGCCGATAATGCCGTATACGCCGAATAAATCTTTGGCGACGAGTTCGTGGTGTTCGCCGTAAAATTGCTTGCGGAGTTCGAGCGCGCGCAGGGCGTGAAAAATGCGCCGCTGTTTGAATTTTTCGCGTTGTTCGTCGGACGACTTTCTGGCGACCCAGTGAAAAATTTCACCAAATTTATGATGAAGTTCGGCGGCAACATCGGCTTCATTGGCGAATTCCGCATCAATTTTGTCGCTCAAATCTTCAACTACGTCAATGACCCGCGCGTTGCCGCCGGAATTTGCGCCTTCGGCATACCACGCGGGATTGGCGTAGCCGATGATTTTCGAGATAAAGCGCGTGATTTTTTCCGACTTTCGCTGTTCCTCTTTGGCTTTTTCGGTTTCGCTTTCGGATTTGCGCTGTGATTCGAGCGCAATTTGCGCCTGCCCACGCGCCTCACGCGCCTGCCACAACGCAACGGCGATTCCGCCGATCAAACTCAAAAAAACAAACGTCGCGGCGATCACCGGAATTCTGTTGCGCCGGAAAAATTTGCTTGCCCGATACGAAATCGTTGCCGGACGTGCCAAAACCGGTAAGCCGTCAATAAACCGCCAAATGTCGGCGGAAAACTGTTCGACCGTTTTATATCGCCGAATCGGTTCTTTCGATAATGATTTGAGAATGATGTTGTCTATGTCGCCCGATAATTGAGAAGGGGAGAAAGGGAAATGGGGAGAAAGGGAGATTTTGCCGCTCGATTTTTTTTCCTGCGGTTTTGTCTTATTCTCCCTTTCTCCCCATTTCCCTTTCTCCCTTTCTAATGAAAAAGAAGGCGCGGTCGGTTCGTCTTCGGTGATAACTTTCAAAACATCGCCGTTCGTTTTGCCTTTCAAATCAAACGGATGAGTTCCGGTCAGCATTTTGTATAAAACCACGCCAAGCGAATAAATATCGGTCGCGGTCGTCACATTTTCGCCCTTGAGCTGTTCGGGCGATGCGTATTCGGGTGTCATCGCGCCGAGATTTGTCAAAGCGGTTTGGTCATTGGATTTTTCCGAATCGAGAAGTTTCGAGATGCCGAAATCGAGCAGTTTCGGCTCGCCTTTGCGGCTGACGAGAATATTAGAAGGCTTTAGATCGCGGTGAATTATCAGATTTCGATGCGCGTGAGCGACCGCTTTACAGACTTTGTTAAAAAGTTTTAGCCGCGCGTTAAGCGGCAGATTTTCCCTTTCGCAATATTTATCAATCGGCTCGCCTTCGACATATTCCATCACCAGATACGGCACGCCGTCGGCGGTCGTTCCGGCATCGAGCAGCCGCGCGATATTCGGATGATCGAGTTTTGACTGAATTTCGCTTTCGCGTTTGAAATTGCGGCGGATTTTTTCGACGTTGAATTCGCGTTTGAGCAGTTTCAGCGCGACTTTTTGTTCAAATTTCCCGTCGCGCCGCTCGGCTAGATAAACCGCGCCCATTCCGCCCAAACCGAGTTCGCCGATAATTTCATAAATCCCGATTTTCTGTCCGATCAGCGCATTATTCTTTGCTTCTTCCTCAAAAATCAATTCGCCCGTCAAACCGCCCGCCGAAACCGACATAAACTTTTCGGATTCTTTTTCAAATTCGAGCAGCGATTTTATTTCGGCTTTTTCATCGTCGGATAAACCGGATTTTTTCAAAAAATCATCACGCTCCAAAGGCTGAAGATTTAAAGTATCTTGAAGAACCGCTTTGATTTTTATCCAATTTTCAGCCGTCATACCGCCAAATAATAGTCCGATTCCGAAAATAAATCACTTACCGTAATGGGCTTTTTCATTTTCCAATTCGGTCATTAAATTTTTATCCGTCTCGCGCAGAGCGTTTAATTCTTTGAGGTTTTGAATCAGCCCGATCGCTTTGTCCATCAATTCGACGGCTTTCGCTTTGTCGCCTTTTTGATAATGCGCCTCGGCGGAAAGCCTGTAAGCCATTCCGAGATCATAGCGAATGGTCGGTGTCGCTTGATCGGCTTCGGCAATCGGAATCAAAATTTGAATCACGTTTTGCAAGGCGGCGATAACTTTGTCGGGTTGTTTGAGTTTCAGATACGTCCGCGCGATCTCGGTTTCGTAAATCGCCAGATTACGTTTGTATTCAAGGTCTGCGGGCGATTTTTTGCTCATTTCCGACATTACCGAGATCGCTTTTTCGGCTTCTTCGATGGTCTGCGGATATTTTTCCGCCAACCGAAAAGCGCGCGATAAATTGAAACGCGAAATTGCCAGATCGAACGCGACAACGCCGTTTTCGGGTTCTTTTTCAAGTGCCGCTTTCGGAAAATCAATCGTCGGCTGGCAGGTTTCAACCGCTTTTTGCCCGTCCTGTTTGTCAATGTAAAGTTCACAAAAAATAGTATTCGTCAGCCAGACGCTGCGCTGAACGCGAAAATCATTCGGAAATTGTTTCGCCAGTTCGTTGCTCACTTCGACCGCCTGTGTCAAGCCGCGAATCCCGCCTTCAAAATCTCCCAAAGAACCTTTCGCCTTACTTGAAATTCGCAAAAGCCGTGTCAGAGTTTTTTTGAAATCGGGATTTTCAGGGTCTTTCTGCCGCAGGCGTTCGACAATTTGATAGGCTTCGTCAAACAAAACGACGGCTTTTTCGGTTTGCGAATTAAACACCGGAATCGCGCCGTAATCAATCAGCAAAACCGCCAGACGATTTTGCATCACAACCGAATCGGGCTGTGCCGCGACCAATTCACGCCGCACTTTTAAGGCTTTTTCAAACGCCGCTTCGGCTTGCGCCGTCTGGCTGTTGTTCCACAAAGTCCGGGCGACGACATAATAATTATTGGCGAGTTTTTCTTTGGCTTCGAGATTGGCGGGATTGGCGGCAAGCACCGCTTCCCGCAGTTTTCCGGCTTTTTCGTAGCTGTCCAGACCGGCTTGGACATTGCCTAAACTCGAATTATTCATTGCGCCCAGAACGTCGCCGACCTTTTCATACGCCGTTGCCAATTCGCCCTGCAATTCCAGATCATTCGAGGCTTCATTCGATAAACTGTCGAGATATTGCAGCGCGTTGGTGATGATTTTTTCCCGCGCCTTGAGCGATCCTTCGAGATTTTCAATTTCGGGGTAAACATCGAAAAGATAAGAGTTTGCAAGTTTGCGAACGTCGCTGAAGCGTTTTTCCGCCTTAACCCTTTCGGCTTGCGCGATCCGCGCCTGCCAGAGCGTCGCGACGATTCCAACGGCGATCGCCAAAATAATCAGAATTCCGCCGATCACGCCGGCTTTGTTGCGCTTGAAAAACTTTTCGGCGCGATAGGCAAAAGTGTTCGGACGTGCTGTAACGGGCAAACCGCGCTGATGACGATGTATGTCTTCGGCGAGATTTTCGGCTGACGAATAACGTCTTTCGGGTTCTTTTCTGAGTGCTTTTAAAACAATATTATCCAAATCGCCGCTTAACGATTTCGGATTTGTATTTCGCGTCTTGCCTTCTGTCAGTTGTTCTTTTTGTTCCGCTGTCAGGCTTTTCCCGATTCTTAAAGGACGGTTGACAACCGACGAAGGGCGTTCGGGTTCATTTTCGAGAACGGCTTTGTAAATTTCTTTCAAATCGCCTTCTTTGGCTTCAAACGGGCGATGATTGGTCAAAAGCTCGTAAAGAATAACGCCCAAAGAATAAATGTCGGTCGCGGTCGTCACGCTTTTGTTTTGAAGCTGTTCGGGCGAAGCGTAACTCGGAGTCATCACGCCGAGTCTGGTCACGGTCGCGGAGTTTAGCTGTTCATATTCGGCGGGAAGAATTTTCGAGATTCCGAAATCCAAAAGTTTCGGAATTCCCTCTTCGTTGACCAGAATATTCGACGGCTTCAAATCGCGATGGACGACCAGATTGCGATGCGCGAAATTGACCGCCGAACAAACTTTCCGAAACAGATCGAGCCGCTCGTTCAAGTCCAGATCGTGATCGCTGCAATATTCGTCAATCGGCAAACCTTCGACGTATTCCATCGCCAGAAACGGAATTTTGTCGTCGGTTTGTCCGGCATCCAAAAGCCGTGCGATGTGCGGATGTTCCAGCGATGCGAGAATTTCGCGTTCCTGCTGAAAACGCCGCCGCAGAGCCGAGGTGTTCATTTCGCGTTTGAGCAGCTTCAGCGCGACTCTTTGTTCAAATTTCCCGTCGGCTCGCTCGGCAAGATAAACCGCGCCCATTCCGCCGTAGCCGAGTTCGCCGATGATGCGGTATGCGCCGATATTTTTTCCGAGCAGCGCGTTTTCGGCTTCATCGAAAAAATCCTTTGAAAATTCGACCGCCGAAAGCCGCATCAAATCTTCGGATTCATTCTCGAAAGCCAGCAAAGATTCGACTTCGGCGCGAATTTCCGCACTCGCGCCGGATTGTTCCAGATAATTCCGCCGCTCGACTGCCTCGAGCTTCAAAACTTCGTCCAAAAGAACCTTGACCTTTTTCCAATTTTCCGACTGCATATTTTTTTTGAAACAAAAATCCTTGTTTTTATATGCGTAAGGGAAATAAAAAATCTGCCAATTTTTTTGAGTTCCAAGTTCCAGGTTCCGAGTTCCGAGTTAAAACAGCAAATCCGACTTGGAACTCGGAACCTGGAACTTGGAACTTTTAATTGCGGCTGAGTTCCCTGAAAAGCCAGAGCTTGGCGGATTGCCATTCGCGCCCGACGGTGCGCTCGGAAATTTCCAGTGCTTCGGCGATTTCGGCATTATTCATTCCGCCGAAAAACCGCATCTCGACGATTTGCGCCTGCTGTTCGTCAAATTCCGCCAGCTGGTCGAGAATATCATTCAGAATCAAAATCGAATCGGCGCGCTGTTCGACCGGAATCTGCAAATCGTCAACCGAAAAATGAATCGGATTGCTGCCGCGTTTTTCCGCCGCGTGAAGCCGCGCATGGTCAACCAGAATCTGCCGCATCAACCGCGAAGCAATCCCGAAAAAATGACTGCGGTTTTGCCAGTCAATGCCGGATTGTTCCGCCAGCCGCATAAACGCTTCGTGAACGAGCGCGGTCGGTTGCAACGTGTGGTTCGAACGCTCACGCGACATCAAAATCCGCGCCTGACGTTTCAGTTCGTCATACACAAACGGCAAAAGACGCTCTTTCGCATTTTCGTTGCCGTCGTTCCAATCTTGCAGGATTTGCGTAATTTCCGAATTCTGCTGTTCGCTCATAAATCAGTGAATTGTCAGGGATTATTTGTTCGGATTCTAACCTATTTTAATAAGAAACGGAAATTTCATAATTATTTCTGGCAGACTTTTTTCTTTTTTGCCGCATATATGTTTGAAGCCGAATCAATGAATTTTGATAAGGTATAAAATTAAAATTTTTATTAGGAGAATATTATGAGAGAAGATGCAGAAATAGCCGGATTGTTCGCCAGTTGGATCGGCATGGCTGCGGGACCCGTGAAAGATGCCCTTTTTAATAAAATGATGGAACTTGCGGTTAAACATCCGGAGATTGCCAAAAATTTGTTTCAAGGCTCATCATTTGCCGCAAAAGAATTAGCCAAAAGACTTGCTGCCGCCGCTGCCGCCGCAGCGGGAAGAACGATGACAGCTATGGAATTGGAAGCATTTACAATTAGATTCATGGCAAATTTTGTGCGAATGCCAAAAATCCCACATCCGGCGGTGATTGGGGCGGGAATACTCGGCGCCGCCATCTTAGCAACAGGCTGTTCGGAAAATGTTGATCCGAAAGCTTTTGCCGCTTATGAAGCGTATGTCGCTGATTATATAACCAGAATGTTAATCGCAAAACAGTATCACCCGCAAAATAATGCCTTTCCTTCACCAAAGGAATTCAATGAATGGTATGCGGAAAACTATAAATAATCGATTGGTTTGTTTTTTCCAAGAGAAATATCCGTTTCGATTACATTTTTCCACCTGATCGAATCAGAGAGAATTTATTGTTTCTCCGAATGTTGAAAGAATCCGACAAATAGATCTATTTTAGCGGAAGGAAAGTATGTAAGCAGGTAAGCAAATGTTTCGAGATATTTTGAATAGTTCAGAGTTAACCTTCCTTGAGCCGTGAAACCGCGAGGCGCAAGCGCGGCGGTTTCTCACGCCTGAAGGCGTAACTCTGAACAAAACCATAATGTCGCAAAACTTCTTCTCACCTGCTTAAAGCGTTTCGAACTTTATACTGAATTACTTTTCCAGCAAAATATTTTAAATACCCCGGTTTTTCTAAGAAATGAAGAATAGATTTGAAAACCGATTGTTTTTTTAATCATTTCTTCATCTCTTCTTTCGCTTGTGCTTTTTTAGCGGGTTGTGTAAAATTGACATTAAAGTAAAGATTCGCTTTCGAATCCAATTTTTTTGAAACTTAGGAGAAGATAAATAAATGTCAGCAGTTGCAGCACCGACGGTCGAGATGACCGTTACCGAATCAGCGATCACGGAGATCAAGAAATTTTTAGCAGGCGAAGACGATTTGCCGGAAACTGCCGGTCTTCGCGTGCGCGTCGTGCCGGGCGGATGTTCGGGTTTTCAATACAGCCTGAATATCGAAGAAGAATCGCGCAGCGGCGATTTTGTGATGGATAAAGGCGGTATCAAACTTTTTGTTGATATGTTTTCCGCGCAATATCTGAACGGCATCACGGTAGATTACACATCGAATATGATGGGTTCGGGTTTTACGTTTGAAAATCCGAACGCGACCGGCGGCTGCGGCTGCGGAACTTCATTTTCGGCTTAATTAATTGGTTCGCGCCAACAAATTAAAAAAGCGGGAGAAAATATTTTTTCCGCTTTTTTAATTTTCTCTGGAAAAGAATTTTGATTAAAACTGTCTATTGTCATACAGGACAACTGAAGGACAGCAAAGGCGGAAGAAGTGAGGCGGCGGGGTCTTAAAAACCAAGGTTTTTAAGACTTTCCTGCCAACTATATTCAAAGTTCCTCAAAAAAAACTTGCCAAAACCTACTGCCGATAGGTTAAAATTGATTTGGCGATTTGCCAATCAGTTTCAAATCAGCGAAACTATTTCAGTCAAACCAAACTTTTAGAAGAAATAATTAAACAAAATTCAGTTTTACAGGAAAATCTAAACGATTGTTAATCCGTTCTTTTTCCGCTTTTCTTTAAAAATTTCGGTTTACAGGCGAACCAAAACTACGGTTGAGCCGCACCCTTAATAAATAAATAAATATTGGAGTAATTTTTCTTAATGATTTTTAAAAACCGTTTGTGTATTTCCTTGTGTCTTTCCGTTTTCATTGCAACTTTTGCAATCAGCAGCAACGCTCAAACCCGTTCGAGAATTGTTGCCACCCCGGAAAGTCAACCCGTAAATACGCCAACCACGACGAATAAAGTCAAACGCACAGTGCTTTCGTCGCCGACCACCCAACGCCCGACTTTAACCAACCAGATCACCGTCGCAAAAACCAATCCCAATCAATCGCTCGTCAAAAAAACATCTTCCGCAACCCCGACCAATTCGATCCTCAACACGACCAACAGCCGCTTAGTTTACACACCGAACCTTAATCAAAAATTGATGTTCTCGATTCAGGCAAAACTCGGGATTCCCTATCTGTTGGGTTCGGAAGGACCGAATCGCTACGATTGTTCGGGATTTATCTGGAAGGTTTTTCAGGAAGCCGGAATTAATTTTAACCGCACCAGCGCGCGAACTTTCTGGAACGATTTCGAGA
>JALHNX010000115.1 GCA_022843305.1 Pyrinomonadaceae bacterium
GGTATGCAGCGGTTATTGCGATTGGCGTGTCGGCAATCGTCGGAATATTAGCCGGACTTTTTCCGGCATGGAAGGCGGCGCGGCTCGATCCGATTGAAGCCTTACGGGCAGATTAATTTATGAAAGCACTCATATCTCCGTTTTACGAAAATCTGAAAATGGCGCTTTCGACCCTGCGCAACAACAAGCTGCGTTCGTTTTTGACCATCTTCGGTGTTATTATCGGTGTCATAACCGTGATGCTGATTTCCTCGATTATCAGCGGAATTGATACGGCAGTCAAAAAACAAGTCGAATCATTCGGAACCCGCTCGATTTTTCTGCGCAAATTCGACATTAAGGCGATCAGTTCCGGCAGACGCTCGCAGGAAGAAAGAATGCGAAAGCCGCTCACGATGGAAGATGCCGAAGCCTTAAAACAGCTTTCCAGCGTTGATGTCGCCGTTCCGTTTATTGATATTACAAGCAACTTTTTCGGTCAGAAAATCCTTGTTTCCGGCAAGAACGGAAAAACCTCTTCGAGTGTCCGACTGCAGGGCACGCTTCCCGACGTGGAAAAAACCAACACTGTCATTCTGCAGCAGGGGCGCTGGTTCACGCAAAACGAATCTGACGAAAAGCTGGACGTTTGTCTGATCGGCTCGTCGGTCGCCGATAATTATTTCCCGTTCGGGTCGCCGATCGGCGAAACGCTGGAAATCGGCGGAAGAGTTTTTCGCGTCATCGGACTGCTCGAAAAACGTGAGCAGCTTTTTGGCGGCGGAAGCGGAAGCAACGACCAAAATAACGTAATTTATATGCCCATCGGTGCGGCTTTGCGCCTGAAACCTTTCTCCGATGACTTGTTTCTGCTGGTTGTGACTAAAGAAGGACAATTGGAAAGCGGAAAAGATCAGGTTCAGGATTTGATGCGGGTTCGAAGGCAAGTGCCGTTCGGCGAACCGAATAATTTCGGAATGGAAACCGCTGCCGGTATCATTGAGCAATTTCAATCAATCACGGCGGGCGCGGCTCTCGCAATGATCGTTATTTCATCGGTCGGACTGCTCATCGGCGGAATCGGCGTGATGAATATTATGCTTGTATCGGTTACCGAAAGAACGCGGGAGATCGGAATCCGCAAAGCAATCGGCGCGAAACAGAGTGACATTTTACTACAGTTTTTGATCGAAGCGGCGACTTTGACCGGCTTTGGCGGATTGGTCGGGCTGCTTATCGGTTGGATTTTGACATTTTTGATCGCACTGGTCTTTCCTTCTTACGTTCCCTGGTGGGCGCCGCCGCTCGGATTTTTCGCCAGCGTCGGCATCGGCATTATTTTCGGACTGTTCCCGGCGTGGAAAGCGGCGCGCCTTGATCCGATTGAGTCTTTAAGATACGAATAAAAACCTTATTGCAAACGAAAAATAGCGAGTGAAAAATCACTCGCTATTTTCTTTTGTTCAAACATTTTAACTGAACATTAATGCCATCACGACTTTTATCGTAACTCCGATCAAGCCGACGATCAGCACAATCGCCCAAGCCGCACCGGACGAAATTTTAGCCACTTTCTGTAATCCGATTGCCGCCAAAATCCAGCCCCAAATTGCAAATAAATCAAACGCGCTCAACGCTGCCGCCATTACGGGCATTTCTTTAGCATTTATAAACATACCCGGATTTGCCTGGACAAGTCCGCTTTGCGCGGTCGCCAGATCTATGTCATCTACCGATTTGAGAAATAAAACCAGTAAATTTGCCAGCACAAATAGCACGGTCGGCGGCAAACTCGAATAAACCCAAACCGATAATCCCTGCAAAAATCCGGCAGTTCCGCCCATCGCGTTTGCGCCGAGCCAGTAAATCAAACCGCCCACCAGAAAAATAACTATAAATATAATCGGCGCGGCGGCATAACTGAGAACTTTGGCAATCGTTCCCGATTGCTGCTCGATAATTTTTTCGCGCTGGTCGGCGGGCATTTGCCGAACGCTCTCGTTTGATTCGATTCTTTCACGAACTAGTCTTTCAAAACCGACTTTCTGTATAAAAAGCGCATTGAAAGCCGTCACGGCGATAATGATTATTAATCCTGCCAACAGAAATCGCGGTTTGCGGCGCAAATCTTCAAAAGTATTGCCCGGTTCAAAAAAAATTCCGCCGAGCGTTCCGACTTCCGACATTTGCGGTTGTTCTTTTTCAGCTTTGATTTCTTCGGGAATCGGCGGCTCTTGCCATTCTCTGTTTTCTCCGTCCATAAAATTTTTCTCCTTTTAGTATGGCTTTCCGACCGAAACTGCCGGGAAGAAAACCGTTAATTTTGTTGAAATTACAGCTTTTAATACGCAAACATTTACTCATTCGTTTCAAGTTTATTCGGCTTTCGGCGCGGAATCGTAGCCCTCGACGCGAATACACGCTGCCAAATGCCCGTTCGTAATTTCGCGGAGTTCCGGCACAATTTCGGCACATTGCTCGATGGCAATCGGACAACGCGTGCGAAAACGGCAACCCGACGGCGGATTGATCGGGGTCGGAACATCGCCCGTCAAAATAATTCGCTCGCGTTTTTGTTTCGGGTCGGGCAGCGGAATCGCCGACAACAAGGCTTTTGTGTATGGATGAAGCGGCATTTCGTATAATTCTTTGGCTTCCGCGATCTCGACGATCTTTCCGAGATACATCACCGCAACGCGCTGCGAAATATGCTCGACAACCGCCAAACCGTGCGAAATAAAAAGATACGTCAAACCGAATTCCGCCTGTAAATCCTGTAAAAGATTGACGACCTGCGCCTGCACGGAAACGTCGAGCGCGGAAACTGGCTCGTCGCAGATTATCAGCTTCGGATTCAAAGCAAGCGCGCGCGCGATGCCGATGCGCTGACGTTGACCGCCCGAAAATTCGTGCGGGTAGCGAAACATATAATTCGCGTCAAGCCCGACCTTTGTCAATAGATCGGCGACGCGCTCTTTGCGTTCGCGTTTATCGCCGATGCCGTGAATTTTCAGCGGTTCGCCAACCGTCGAAAGGATTGAAAGACGCGGATTCAGGCTGGCATACGGGTCTTGAAAAATAATCTGCATCTCGCGCCGGAGCTTTTGCATTTCCGTGTTCGGCAAACCGATGATGTTTTGCCCCTCAAACAAAACTTCCCCGCTCGTCGGTTCGTGAAGCCGCAAAATGCAGCGTCCGACCGTTGATTTTCCGCAGCCCGATTCGCCGACCAATCCTAAAGTTTCGCCTGCCAGAATATCGAACGAAACATCGTCAACCGCGCGCACGACATCGTCCGAATTCTCGACCGGAAAATGCTTGACGAGATTGCGGATTTTTACAATTTCATTTTTTTGAGTTGCGACTGCGCTATTTTCCATTCTTTTTATTTTTTGATTTAATGAGTTTTAGAGAGGGCTTCAACGGAAATTTTATATTTTCATAGACATCTGCGATTTTAATTTCGCAATTCAATGACGAAATAAAAATTACATCATCGGCATTTTCATAAACGATAATTTTCCACGTTCCGTCTTCCTGCCGCGTTTGCTGTTCGATTCGCATTTTATCTTGCGAAACCAAAAAATAATCCGTTAACGTTTCCAGCTTTCGATAATCAATCGCTTTATCGCCGCGATCGCGGGCTTCGGTCGATTTCGATAAGACCTCAAAAATCACCACCGGATTTTCGAGCGTATCAAAAATATCCGGCAAGAGAGAGATTTCGCCGCAGACGGCAAAAACATCAGGGTAAGAATAATGATTTTCGCGCAGAAAAACGCGCATTTCCGTAGTTCCGACCTGACAGTTCTTATTTTTATCTCGCAGACTGAGCCTTAAAAAGAAACAGATATTGCTAACAATAAATATGTGACTGACACGATTTCCCGCCATTTGCGGTGAAACCGCGTGATCGTGAAGTCGAAAAATCTCACCGTCCATATATTCGTGTCTGAATTTCGATCGTTCCTCAAAACGCAGATATTCTTCGACCGTCATCAATTTTTTATTTTTCAAAACCTGACTCATTTTCTTTCTTTCCAATCCTCTTTAATTATCGCAAAGCGTTTGTGGTCGCGCCATTTCCCGGCGACTTTCAGATATTTGCGCGAAAAGCCTTCTTTTGTAAAACCGCATCGCCGCAAAACCGCAATTGACGGCAGATTTTCGGGCTGGACGTTTGCCTCGATGCGGTGCAGTTTCAAATTTTTAAAAGCGTGCCGCAGAACAAGCTCGACCGCTTCGGTCATAAAACCGTTTCCGACATATTTCACGCCGAGCGAATAACCCAGATAAGCGTTCTGAAAGGCTTTGCGGAAAATCTGCGAGAGATTTACCGCGCCGACAATTTTTTCGTCCGCAACGCGGCAAATGACGAAACATTCGTTTGTTTCGCGTTCGTTGCGTTCGACGTAAACTTTAAATTTTTCGAGCGAATCGGGCGTGTCAATCAAACCTTTGTAAAACTTCCGGCTTTCCCGAAACAAAATCTGCATTTCCCCGAAATCGTCCAATGTAACGTATCTCAGAAAAACTTTTTTTCCTTTAACCCGCATTTGCCGATTTTTCCCGTTCATTTTCGTATAAAACACAGCGGACTTTGACATCGTTTTCCAGTTCAAAAAGCGGAATCTCGCCGTGCGTGCATTTTTCCATCCGATGCTCGCAACGCGGCGCAAAATGACAGCCGTCAGGCAGATTTGTCGGACTCGGCACCGTTCCTTCGATAGTTTGCAGGCGCGAAACCTTTTCGATGTGATGCGCCGAAAGTTTCGGGACAGACTTTAATAATCCTTGCGTGTATGGATGTTTCGGCTTTTCAAAAATCTCGTCAACGCCCGATTCTTCGACGATTTTCCCTGTATACATCACGCAGACGCGGTCGGCAACTTCGGCAACCACGCCGAGATCGTGCGTGATGAGCAAAACCGCGAGTTTTCGCGTCGTCCGCAGTTCGTTCAAAAGTTCGAGAATCTGCGCCTGAATCGTTACGTCCAGCGCGGTCGTCGGCTCGTCGGCGATTAATAATTCGGGATTGCACGCCAAAGCCATCGCAATCATCACGCGCTGGCGCATTCCGCCCGAAAGCTGATGTGGATAATCTTTCACGCGCCGCGCCGGATCGGGAATCGAAACTTCTTTCATCGCCGCGATTGCTTCATCCCACGCGTCTTTTTTATTCAGATTTCGATGCAGTCGCAAGGCTTCGGCGATTTGTTCGCCGACCGTGTAAACCGGATTCAGCGAGGTCATCGGGTCTTGAAAGATCATCGAAATATCGTCGCCGCGAATCTGGCGCATCCGCTCGTTGGTGGCGGTCGTCAATTCTTCGCCCTTAAACTTGATCGAACCGCCGACGATCTTTCCCGGCAGCGCGATCAGACGCATCAGCGAAAGCGCAGTAATTGACTTTCCGCAGCCCGATTCGCCGACCAGCCCGAGCAGCTCGCCTTCGTCAACATAAAAACTGACATCGTTGACGGCTTTGACAAGTCCGGCTTTCGTCGGAAAATGCGTCTGCAAATTTGTAACTTCTAGTAAGTGAGACATTTTTTTAATAAATCGTAAACGTATATTCGACGGGTTTCGTTATCGAATAGCGGGCGCCGTCGCGCTGCGGCGGAATAAAGACTATCCGGCGCGCGGCTTTTATCGCTTCCTCGGTCAACCCGAACTTTAACCCGGCAATGACCGAAACATCACCGATCGCGCCGTTTGCCTGAAAAGTTACTCTCAAAACAACTTTTCCCTGCACCTGATTTTTTCTCGCCGCATCGGTGTAGTTAGACCTTGGTTTCAAAATAATCCGCGCAGGAATTCCCGCCGAATCATTTATCTTGACCAACATCCTTTTTCCGGTTTCCGTTTTGCCGTCTTTCTCAAATTTGAACTCTTCAATGATGCCGGAATCATCGCCAAAGGTTCTTTCCGCTCCCTGCCCGATTTCGATTCCGGCTGCCGTTTTATCGGAATTTAATGAGGCGAGAAACTTTATCACTTCGTCTCTTTTCTCGTCGGCTCCGTAGATCGCAAACTCGATCCATCGCTTATTCTTGTAATCGTTGATGAACTTTACTAAAACGCCCGCGCCGTTCAGTTTGATTACCGCATCCGACGCGAAGTTGTTCTCGGTTTTCGATTCGTCTTTAAGCTCTTTTTTGACGTATTTGATTCTTTGAGCAAAGTTGTTATCGTCAAACCCTTTTCTGACAACACAGTATTCGGGCGTGTTAACTTTCGAGGTAATTTTTACGACATACGCCGCGCCGTCAGTGTATGCGGCATAATTCTGCGAGACTTCGCCCATACATTCATTTTTCTGCTCGATCAGAACCGGAAGCCGCGGCATCAGAAATGAAACCTTTTGGTCTTTCACGGAGTATAATTCCCACTTTGCCGAAACCGAATAATTCGGAGATTGAGCAAAGAGCGGGCTGCAATTGGTCAGAATTATGAGGAAAACAATTAAATAATGGGTTGAAATTGTTAATTTTCTCATTTTGTTTTAATCCTTTGTGCAACTAATTTTATCGCTTTTTCTTCAAACAGATGTTATCATTTTTTGAGAAAAATTCTATTCGGCACTAATTTTCAGGAGATTTTTATAGTGAAAAAACAATCGGCTCTGCTTGGTATTCTACTATCTGTAATTCTAGCTTTTTCAAACGTCCCGGCTCAAACCAATCCGACGGTTTCAAAAAATAATCCCAAAACAGCGACGGAAAACCAACCCGCAACTAAAACCACCAAACCTGTTACGTCAGAAACCATCGAATCGGATGTCGCCGAGGCTTTGAGTTTGATCGAACAAAATCACGTCAGCGGAAAAAATCTGGATTACAACGATGTCTTTAAAAACGCGATTGATTCGATGCTTCACACGCTCGACCCGCACTCGAATTATTTCGACGCAAAGGAATTCGAGCAGTTCCGCACCGACCAGAGTTCGCGTTATTTCGGGATTGGCGCGACCATCGGCGATCTGTCGGATGCCGACGGTAAAGTTGTCGCAACCTTTATCAAAGCGACATTTGAAGGCGCACCCGCGCATCGCGCAGGACTTTCCTACGGCGATAAAATTCTCGAAGTCAACGGCGTTTCGATGGTCGGAAAACCGTTCAGCGAAGTCAGAAATCATCTGCGCGGACCGCGCGGCACAGTCGCTAAATTAACGGTCGAAAAATACGGTTCGGGAAAACGCGAAACGGTTGATATTATCCGCGATGCGGTCGCCCAACCGTCAATTTCCGAAGCTTATATGATTCGCCCCGGAGTCGGCTATATCAATATGTCGGGCGGTTTTAATCAAACGACTTTCGCCGAATTCCGGCAGGCGATGGCGATTCTTAAAACCGAAGGAATGCAGCAGCTCGTGATCGATTTGCGCAACAACGGCGGCGGTTTGGTCAATCAGGCTTATTACGTGGCAAATACTTTTATCGGCAAAGGACAGACGATTTTCACGCAGAAAGGCAGACTCGACGGAACCGCCGACACGTATCCTTCGACCAACGCGACGCCGGACGAAACGCCGCTCGTTGTCTTGGTTAACCGAAATTCGGCTTCGGCTTCGGAAATTCTCGCCGGCGCACTTCAAGACCACGACCGCGCTTTGATCGTCGGTGAAAACTCCTTCGGCAAAGGTTTGGTGCAGAATCCGTTTCAGCTCGAATACGGTTCGATGCTGCTATTAACCATCGCTAAATACGAAACGCCCTCAGGTCGTTTGATTCAGCGCGATTATTCGACCGGCGACCTTTACGATTATTATACGAAAGGCGGAACTTACCGCGACGAAAACAATAATGAAAAGCCGAAGGGACCGGAAACCAAAACCGATTCGGGCAGAATTGTTTACGGCGGCGGCGGCATTATGCCCGACGAAGTCGTCAAACCGCAGACCGTGAGCAATGAAAGTGTCAGAATTCAGCAAAAACTGGTCAATCCGGCTTTCGCCTTTGCGCTCGATCTGGCTTACGGAAAAATCAACGGTTTTGAGCCGTATAAAGTTGATAAACCGATCAGATTCGATTACGACATCAAACAGAAGGATTTTGAAATTACCGATTCGATCTATCAGGCGTTCAAAAATTACGCGGTGCAAAAATACAAAGTTCCGGCAAGCCAGATTGATAAGGAAAAGGAATTCGTGATTCGAATACTCAGAACCGAACTCGTGACGGCGGCTTACGGTTCGCAAACTTCTTTTCAGGTGTTCAACGAATACGACAACCAACTGCTTCGCGCGATCGAGCTTCTGCCGCAGGCAAAACAGCTTGCCATTGAAGCGCAAAAAGCGAAAAAGCTCAATTCGAGCGTGACAAATCGTTAGGTTAATATACGAAACCACCGCGAAACAATACAAAATAACGAGAAAACCTCTGATATTTCGTATTGTTTCGCGGTTTCAGAATCTACAATGCATTATTCGTGCAAATCAGTTTTAAATATGAAGAAATATCTATTTACCTTTTTTTTACTGTTTTCTTCCTCGGTTGTTGCGTTTTCACAAGATAAATTAAAAATTGATGATGACCAAAGTTATTTAGTGCTTTCGACGAAACGAATCCAAACCATGGAAAAGGAACTCGACGAAGTTGCCGCTAAGGGTTTCCGGGTTTTATACGGGGCACCGACACAGCAATATGATATGTCAATTTTGCTCAAGCGTGTTCCTGAAGCCGCGAATGAGGCTTACAGCTACAAAGTTCTGGCGACATCGCGGCTCAAAACTATGGAAAAAGAGCTGAACGATTTAGCAAAACAAGGTTATCAACTGCTTCCGCGAACGATTATCTTCAAACAGGGTTTTATAACTGCCGAACTGGTGATGCTGATGGAGAAATCTCCGAATTCAAAGCGAAATTACGAATATAAATTAGTTCAGGGACGCAAAGAAACAAAAGTCCACAAAGAAATAGAAGAAGGGGAAAAGCAAGGATTTTATCCGGTAACGATGATAATTCTCGGCGAAAACGTAGTCGTGCTTGAAAAAACAATTACGAATTTGTAAGGCTGCAATTTCTCGATAAAGAAGCCGGTAAATTACTCTGCCGGCTTCCTTATTTTTAAACGATCAAATATTTTTAGGAAATCATCCAGCGAATCAGATAATAGATCCCGACACCCGCGCCGATCAAAAGCAATACTAAAAAGAAAATTGCCGCTCCGACAATGATCTTGAATTTTTTATAACGGTTTTCGTCCGGCGGCGAAAGCTGATTCTGCGGAAAATACGGCGGCGGTCTGTTCATAACATTTAAACATTTAACATTTAACATTCATCAGATCAACCCCGATAAATGTTAAATGTTAAATGTTAAATGAAATCAGCGCGGCAAAGGCTGTTCGAGATTCGCCAGACCATAAGCGAGAACCGCCATTAACGAACAATTTTCGGCTAATTCCTTCGGATCAACCTTGTCGAAAGTATCGGCTTCGGTGTGATGATAATTAAAATATGTTCGCGTATCGAACCACGGACCGAACGACGGAACGCCTTTCGCGGTCAAAGTGCTGATGTCGGAACTCGCGTTCGGCTGAACGTCAATCAGCCCCGAACCCTGACTTCTTAAAATATTCGCAATCGGTTGAAGATATGGCAAAGCCTCGCGTTTTCCGGCAAAGATAAAGCCTAACGGATGGCTCGCGCCCAAATCGCCTTCGATGGCGGCAAAATGCTTCCCGGGATTTTCTTCTTCGGCATATTTGGTTGCGCCGACAAAACCGTTTTCCTCATTCATAAACGCGACGACGCGAATCGTTCTGCGGGGCTGTAATTTCAACTGCTTCAAAATATAAACCGTCTGCATCGCCATTGCCACGCCGACCGCGTCATCAAGCGCACCGGTTCCAAGATCCCACGAATCGAGATGCCCGCTGACGACAACGATCTCGTCCGGCTTTTCGCTTCCCTTCAAATCCGCGATGACGTTGTAGCTCGTCGTATCGGGCAAGGTCTTCGGCGTTAAAACGAGTTTCATTCGCACTTTTCCCGATTTTGCGAGATCGGCGATCAATTCCGCGTCTTCATAAGCGACCGCCGCCGCCGGAATCTGTTTGACTCCGTTTGCGTAACGCATCGCGCCCGTATGCGCCAGACGATTTTGCGAACCGCCCGCCGAGCGCACGAGAACGCCGACCGCGCCTAATCTTGCCGCCGCCGATGCGCCGCCGCCGCGATACTGGCTGACCTGCCCGTAAGCCGCGCCCGCCTGATTAAGTTCCGCCAGCGTTTTATCGAATTTGACGTTGAAAAGCACGATTTTTCCTTCGATATTTTTTGTGCTGAGCCGGTTTAATTCTTCATAACTTTCGACGACGATAATTTCGGCGATCAAGCCTTTTTCGTCGGTCGCAATGCTTCCGCCGAGCGCGGTCAGCACGATTCTCTGGGTCGAACCCGCCGCCATTCCCGACCATTCGACAAGCTCGCCGCGTTCCTCGCCGCGCACCCAATGCGGCACGGTCAATTTTTGCAAACGAACTTCCAAACCCAGTTTCCGCATCTCGTCGGCGACATACTGCACGGCGCGTTCTGCCTGCGGCGAACCTGTTAATCTTGGTCCGATGTTGTTTGAAAGATACGCCGTTTGCTTGTAGCCGTAATCGCTCACCAACGATGCCTGCTGAATTTTACGCATTTCTTCGAGCGTTTTTTCGCTGTAAAGAATCGGTGTCGGCGCGGGGTTTTGGGCAAAAATTGATGCTGATAGAATCAGGACGAAAAGTAATATTTTTTTCATAAATTTTTGAAGAAAAGTTGTTTCAGATATGATAGCCGAGTTAGTTCAAACTTCCCAAATTCTGTGCAATAATATTTTTGCTTTTACCAATTCAATTTTGACGGAAAAATTTATGAAAAGACTAGCTTTTTTGATGCTGTTTTGCTGTTTGTTTGTCATCGGCGTTTCGGCGCAGACGTTTACTTTCAACGATTTAGTAAAAATCCGCCGCGTCGGAGATCCGCAGCTATCGCCCGACGGTCGCTACGTCGCGTTTACAATCGGCGACGTGGACAAAGCCGCCAACCGGACATTAACGCATATTTACACCGTGCAGATTGACGGCAGTAATTTGAAACAGCTCACGAAGGGCGACAAATCGCATTCCAGTCCGCGTTGGTCGCCCGACGGCAAGAAAATCGCTTTCACGACCGGCGGGCAAATCTGGACGATGGACGCGGACGGCGGCGATAAAGAACAGATCACGCGGATTTCATCGGGCGCGGGAAATCCGGTCTGGTCGCCCGACGGCAAATGGATCGCGTTTAATTCCGACGTTTATCCCGAATGCAACGGAAACGACGAATGCAACGCCAAAAAAGATGCCGAAGCCGACAGCAGTAAAGTCAAAGCGATCGTCACCGAGCGCCTGCTCTACCGCCATTGGGTCGAATGGCGCGACCGCAAACGAACACACGTTTTCATCGTTGAAAGCGGCGGAGGTTCGGCAACTGATATGACACAGGGCGATTTTGATTCGCCGCCCTACGCCGCCGGAACGGGCGTTGACTACGCATTTTCGCCCGACTCAAAAGAAATCGCGGTTCTGCGAAATCCCGATAAAATCGAAGCCATCTCGACCAACAGCGACATTTACGTTCTGCCTTTGCCGACCTTTACGCGAATGCCCGTTAATATGTTTTGGAAAGACAGAACGCCGAAAAACATCACCGTCGCCAACAAAGGTTATGACGTTTCGCCCCTTTACACACCCGACGGCAAATACATTTTGTTTCGTTCTCAGTCGCGCGCCGGTTTTGAAGCCGACCGCTGGCGCATTATGCGCTATAACCGTCAAACCGGAGAAACCGTTGAACTGACGCGCGGTTTCGACCAGCAAGCCGATGATGTAACGCTCGCTCCCGACGGCAAAACCGTCTATTTTACCGCCGCAACGAGCGGCAAAAATCCGATCTACAGCGTTCCGCTCGAACCGGATTTTCGCCAGCGCATCGCGACGCACGTCAGAATGATCAACGGGATCGGTTTTTTCAGCAATCTCAATATCACGCCAGACGGCGAATATTTCGTTTCGCTTTCAAGTTCGCTGACCAGTCCGGCTGAAGTTTATAAAACAACCGTTCCGCCGCCGCCCGAACCCGGTACAGTGACCGGCGGAATGCATAAAAATATATCCCGCGCTAACGGTAATTTTAATTTTTCGAAAACCGAAGAAATCGAATGGAAAGGCGCGATGAACGCGAATGTTCACGGCTTTATCGTCAAGCCCGCGAATTTCGACGCATCGAAAAAATATCCGCTCGTTGTGCTGATTCACGGCGGACCGCAAAGCGCGTGGAACGACAATTGGGGTTATCGCTGGAATCCGCAGATGTTCGCCGCGCAGGGCTACGTCGTTTTTCTGCCGAACCAGCGCGGCTCCGTCGGCTACGGGCAGAAATTCGTTGACGAAGTTTCCGCCGATTGGGGCGGACGCGCTTACACCGACATCATGAACGGCACGGCAGAAGTCATCAAAATGCCGTATGTTGACAAAACCCGCATCGGCGCGGCTGGCGCAAGCTACGGCGGCTATATGGTTGACTGGATTCTCGGACGCAACAACGACCCGCGCTTCAAATTCAAAGCCCTCGTTTCACACGCCGGAGTTTACAACCTCGAATCAATGGCGACCGCAACCGAAGAACTTTGGTTCATAAACTGGGAATTTAAAGGAATGCCGTGGCAGAACAAGGTCAATTACGAAAAATGGTCGCCCCACAAATTCGCCGCCAACTTCAAAACCCCGACCCTCGTCACCGCCGGCGAACTCGACTACCGCGTCCCCGTTGACCAGAGCTTGCAATTATATACCGCTCTCCAACTAAACGGCACGGATTCCAAACTCGTCATCTTCCCCGACGAAGGACACTGGATTCTCAAGCCCCAAAACTCCGAATTCTGGTATGGACAAGTTTTCGATTGGCTAAATAAATATTTGAATCCTTAAAGATTAATTCACAACCCAAAGTAACGATTTATTAAACTTCGGAATTTATCTTTATTTGGTGAATCGTTACTTTAATCTCAAAAGTTACTTGTGTTTTCAGATTAACTCCAATGCTTGATCCAAACCAAAACAAAAAAGAACCCATACATTAAAACCATTAACCAGATGGATTTCTTGTTCATATTTCTAAATTTACTGGCTAATTTTTTTAAAGGGTCTCTTTGATTATTATCATAAATAGCATGCTCATATGAGAAAAAAATTATAGTAATTAAAAGAGATATAGCAAACAAGATTGTAAACCCAATCCCTTGCCAAATTGTTTGTATATTATTGTTGAAAAGAATTGTCAATAAAAAAAGGGTACTAATGGAAGCAGTTAAAACAATAACAATAAATAGAAGCATCAAATCATGAGTTTTCCCTTTAAATCTTCTATGTATTCCATTATAAAGAAGGCTAAAAAAGTATGCGTTTGAGGCTTCGGCGATAAAAAATAATATGATTTTTATAAACAAATCGCTTTGTTGTAAAGAGGACGTTATTATACTAAGGTCAATTAAATAATTAACTTTGATTGTCTTATCTATATTGCCCGTTACCGATGGTGGTATTGATACAAGCGGACTAAATATTGTAATAAGCGCTGACAAAACTTGAAGAAACCTTTCAATAAAATTTACCATTACACTTTATCTTTTAAATTTATCTGGAATTTCCTGTGTAAAGTTAAATGCCAATAAATTTAAGTTTGAATATCCTACTTTTTTAAACACTAATTCCCAGACTTGCTTTTTTTCTGATAAAAGAAGACATCTATCATTCTGATTCTCACTTGTGGTAATGATTACTGATAGTTCATCCTTTAATAATTTACTTAAATCATAGCTGGGGTTAAAATTTCTTTCAACTTTTCCTAAAATGTCGTCTATTTTCGGCTTTCGTTTTGTAGAGCATAGATAAATGTCATTGGAATCACATTGTTCGATCATATCGGAAAAATAAATTAGCCTGAATTTATAATTGTTGCCATCCTTTCCTTTAAAAAAATCGTGTGCAGCTTCTAAAGAATCTATTATGCAACTAATATTTTTCTGTGGCTTTAATGTTTTAATCTTTGAAGAAATGTCTTCGACAATTTGAACATAAATTTTATCCTTTTCGATACATTCTTTTTGAGCCTCCCTTCGTTTTCTATTAATTGTTGTTTGTGGCATATCACATTGGGAAGGTGTTTTAATTCCAGAATATATACTTTCACTAAATAAATCTTTCTCAATTAATCGAATAGTTATTACAGATTCTCTAGGTATTGTGAGCAACACTTCTTTTAACTTTTCACTTATTTTTAGGATTCCATCTTGTTTAATACTTGTTGTCAGATCACAATAAATAAGCACTGCCTCTGGCTTTTCGTCTTCTCTAGGTTGGTAAGGATTTTGACTTTCATCAACATTTATTGGTGTGTTATTTGAAGTTTGGTTATTGTTTGGGGTAATTAAATTACAACTCGTCAATAACAAAACATATGCAGAAATTACTAAAATCAATTTCATTAATTTGTTCCTTTTGTTTTTTATAAATTAAAATAACTTGTTTCAATAATCGGTTGAGTCTCTTTAAATGTTTTTCGTCCAAGAGCTCTTTTTCTGATATTTTCAGCTTTTGTCAAAATATTCATTTCCAAATTAATTTCGGTAAAACCAATTTCATACCCGCGATTATAACGTGCGGTAAATAAATTCTGACAGTTTTTTATAAAATCAGTTGAAATACACCACTTTAAATATTCGTTACTTGCGTCTAACTCTTTTTGAGCCTCTTCTTTTGCTCTTAGGGAATTACTTTTTTCCCTTTCTTTCTTCGATAATTTTTTCATTGCGCTACGTCTTTCTCTCCAATTTTGGATTTTATCGGCTCCGATGGAAAGGCAAATTCCACCGAGAAAGGGAAAAAGAACAGAAATTAATAAAAAACCGGATACTGCCCAAATGCTTTCTAATGCAGGAGGAATAGGTTTTCCTTGTGCAGTAAACGTTTCATTCAAATACACGATATAACGAAAAAAACCGAGAACGGATATACAAGCCAAGGAACTTAACAAAATTATTGTTTTTATCAATCCGCGCAAGTAACGATAAAATTTGACTGTTCTTATTGCCTTTTTTTGATTTTCATCCGAAAGCTCTTCAAAACCATCCAAATTATTTGCTGCGTTCTTTGTCACAACTTTTTCGACAGCCGGATTTATATATTCATCCCACCAAATTTTGAAGTAAACTCCAATTAACGTAATGCCTATTGTTAAAAGTAAAACTTCAATAGGGCTTTCTATTTCAAATCCCTGACCGACAATTAAATTTGATAATGGAAAATCCGCTATCAAAAAGCCCATTGAAAAAATTATGTAGAGAATCCCCATTGACAATGAAAAATCCTTATATTCAAAACGATATTTTTTTTCAATTGTCTGAACATATTTGTCTTGAGTGTGATAGTCCTTTTCAACAATTTCATAAATTAGTTTCTTATCTTTCAAGGTCGTTTCAAGAGAACTGACTTTACTTTTAAAGACTCCCTGAATATAACTTTGCAGTTGAATCGCTTTGAAATTGCTAAAGTTCAAAATAAGTTTCGGATTTAACTCTTTTTTTCCGTCGTCATACCCGCATCTTCCAAAAATATCCCCAAACCCTTGCAGAATACTCATAAAATGCTTTTTTACCTGCATTGCCGTAAGTTCGTCGCCAAGTTTTTCGAGACTTGTGATGACTTTAGCAAACTCCTTTTCTCTTTCAATTGCCTGATCCCAGCCAATGCCGGTAGAAGGACTAGGCTTTCTAAATTTACTCCAGAGTTTTTTGATTCCGTTCACGAGATATTCTAAAAGATTCGGCTCATCATTATGATTACCGGTATTGCCGTTATTATCCATCTGTGTTTACTCCATCAAAGTTATCAGAACCCGAACCCGGCGGTTTTCCGCCATAAGCAATAAACCATAATGCTAAATTAAATCCGTCCTTTAGTTCAGAAACTTCCTGTTGATGTTTTTGAATAAATCTTTCAACTTCTTTAAAGTGCTCACGATTTAAAAATGAAATATGTTTTTTCCATTCTCTATTTTGACTTTCAAGTCTGGATTTTTCTTCTTTTAATTTTCTAATGTATTCTGTATTTTCCTGCTGCCGACCTTTTATCTCAGATTCTATTTCCTCAATATGCTGTCTGTTTTCTCTAATTTGGCTGTGAATATTTTCTATTTCACTTGTAATTTCGGGAAAATAATGTTTATCCTCCGCCGTGAGTTCAATCGGAAGGTCGTAAGAATTTTTGCGAAAAATATTTTCTCTAATCCATTTAAATGGATTAGAGAAAAATCTAGTTTCTTGGGTAAATGATTGTTTCTGATTTGCTTGTTTTTGATTTTTCGGAATAAATTCACCTGCTAAATCGGTCTTTGCAGAAACCAATTCTATTAATTTATTAACGATATTTACGTATTTTATTCCAAATGCCTTGTCGGCAAATAAAGCCGATTTTATTCCGGGAAACGAATTATTCGCGTGTGTTTGGTTAAGAACCCTTAATTTTCGCTCGACGTTGTCCTTAACTTCGTTTATCGCAGAAAAATAAACGCCATACCCAAATGAAATTGCAGTCAGAAGCACCGAAACAATAAACAGCAAAAAAGCGATAAATGATTTTTTATTTACCATTGCTTTGCCAATGTTAAAAAAAAAGTATTTTTCTGAACCAAAGAGTAAAGCAAACAGCAGTAATAAGACAACGATCAGAATACCGATCAATTCAAAATTAGCCCAAAATCTCCAACTTCGCGGCGGTGGAGTTTTATTTTCCCTCGAATTAACCTTTTCCAATCTCGGCTCAAAAATATTTAGAATATAGATATAAACGACTCCAGATAAAGCTAATGCGAGAAATATACCTATCGTAGAACTTGTTAGGGAAATATCTAAAGCTGTTAATTTGTTATTCGCCGCCGTATTTACTGGATTAGCCGCACTAACACTTGTCGCTCCGTAGTAGCCAAACGCAACTAGTGCGAAAATAATTGATAAAACAAATAAAAGCGGAGTTCTTTTTAGAAGAAAACAATAAAAATCAGTTGTTTCGGCAGCTTCAGCTATTTCAATTTCATTATTTTGATTTAAGGTCAGCTTAAAATCTTCTAATTTCTTTTCTCTGCCTTCCTCATATTTGTTTAATAGTCTTTGGCAAATATAAGCGACCAATAAAAACAGGAACGGCAACCCGGCGATTAGCAAAAATACTATAAAAATACCCCAGGGTTGAGATGAAATTAAGTTTCCGACTAAATTAAACAATCCCGTAAAAATAAAAAACGGGACGCTTTCATTACCCAACTTGGTTTCAATAGAGAATATGGAGAAAAAATAGCCTGAAGCTAATGCGGCAAGTAACCCGAAGGTTTTTAAACTCCACGAATTATCAAGCCAGTTTCCAAATCCCAACGATTCAAATTTCTCTTGCGCTTCGCGGAATATTTTTTCGTAATGATTTTGCAATTGTTGTAATAAATTTGGCTTTATTTGAAAAGCGTCGCCGTTCCTTTCCTGCGCGTCCCTGTTTAATGCGAAATGTTTTCCGGCAATATCGCGGTATTTATCAATTAACAAGTCTAATTCCTGAAATGCTTTCTCGATTCTCTTATCAATTAAACTTTCTTTTTCATCGCCGAGCCTTTTTAACGAAATTCGCAACTCATTTCGAAGCACTTCGATTTTTTCCCGAATTTTTTCGGCTTCATCTTCTAATGGCAAAATGTCATTTTGTTGATTTAGCTTCTCATTAATACTTATTATTTTTTCATCTGCCTTCCTTATCTGTTCTTTGAATCGCTCAATATCGTAAAAATGAAAATCATTTAATATACGCTTTTTTTCTTCAAATAAATTGGAATGTTTTTCCAAGTACTGCTCATACGCGCCACGCGGATTTGTGGCGTTATTTAATGAATTCCAAAATCCGATTTTTTTGAAATGTTCTAATTCTTGGTTAAATTCAATAAAGGGATTATATTTAGCAGATTCTTGATTCTTATTGCCAGAATTTGCATTTTCCTCATTTTCATCATTATATTTAGGGGTTTCTTCGCTCATTTAGTAAATCCTTTAATTTGTCCTTTGGCGACGCGCGGTTTGACTATTGAGGTTTTGAAGGCGTTGACGGCGGTTTGCAATTCGTAAGGTTTTGCCTGCGTTACGCCGTAATCTTTGAGCGCGTTTAGGTTTGCAGTGCCGGGATTGTGAATATTCCGGCTGTTGGCGACAAGTTGGTTTTCGCGCACCTGTAAAAATTTGGGGTGTGTGAAATCCACTTCGGAGCAGGGCGTTTCGTTGCCGTTTGCCGGGGCGCAGGCGTAGTTGAATCCGTCGGTTTTGGCGACTGATTTACAGAGTTTGGCGCGGTCGGCGGCTTTGTCCATAGTAATACCGTTTAACGGCAGACTGCGAAATTGTTCCGTTTCGAAGATTTGGGCGACGAAGACCTTGGATTTATTAAATGCTGTTTGAAAGCCGGCGAGTCCGGCGGTTATTGCGGGATTTTCGTCGCAAACCGATTCGACGACCCGATACATATCAGACTTAGCTTTTTGTCTGGCGTTCATTCTTTACT
>JALHNX010000116.1 GCA_022843305.1 Pyrinomonadaceae bacterium
AACTTTTTTCCGAACCTTTCTCCGCGCTTCCGCTTTTCTTTGCGGCGTAATCGGTCACATACCAGCCTTCACCCTTGAATTGAAAACCCGAACGCGACCATTGTTTTTCGAGCTTGCCGCCGCAATTTTCGCAAACCGACAAAGGTTCTTCGGAAACCTTCTGCATTTTTTCCAGATGCATTCCGCAATCCAGACATTTGTATTCGTAAATAGGCATAAAATATTAAAAGTCTATAAAATATACTTTTCCTGTAAAAAAATTATAGGAATTTAAACAGGCGAAAAGCAAATTTTGGCAAGCCGTTTGCGTTAGGCTTAAGGAAACCGAGTTTGTAAAGAGGAGAATATTTAATGAAAAAATCAGTTTGGTTTGTAAATATCTTAACAATTTTGGTGCTTTCAGCTGCTGCGGTTGTCAGCGTAAAAGCGCAAAAAACGCAAAACGACCTTGCCACGGTTCCGAAGGTTGACCTGAAACGATACGCGGGAAAATGGTTTGAAATCGCGCGTTACCCGAACAAATTTCAGGAAAAATGCGCCGGCAACACGACCGCCACATATACGCTGAAGGCAAATAATAAAATAGAAGTTCTCAACGAATGTCTGAAAAAGAACGGCTTGATGGACAAAGCCAAGGGCGACGCGAAAATCATAGACAAAAACACGAATGCCAAACTCGAAGTTCGTTTTGCGCCCGCTTTACTGTCATTTATTCCGGCGGTTTGGGGTGATTACTGGATCATTGATCTGGACGACGATTACAAATACGCGGCAGTCGGCGACCCGAAACGTAAATATTTGTGGATTTTGAGCCGCACGCCCGAACTCGATGACGCGACATATCAGAACATTCTCCGGCGCGTCGAAAAACTCGGCTTTAATCCCGGCAAACTCGATAAAACGCCGCAAAATGTCCAAGCCGTCAAAGGCGCGGTCGTTGATAAACAATAAAAGTGAAAAAGTGAAAAAGGCGAAAAGTGAAAAAGTTTGTTGTTTCTTACTTCAACAAACTTTTTCACTTTAGATCACCAATTAGTTGCCGTCACCTTTTCGGCTTCGCCGTGTTCGGCTAAAAATCTTTCGGCGTCAATCGCCGCCATACAGCCCGTTCCGGCGGCGGTAATCGCCTGACGATAATAAGAATCCTGCGCGTCGCCGCAGGCAAAAACGCCCGCGACCTTTGTTTTCATCGTCCGCCCTTCGGTTTTCAGATAACCGACTTCGTCCATCTCGAGAACGCCTTCGAAAAGCTCGGTGTTCGGTTTATGCCCGATGGCGATAAAAACGCCTTCGGTCGGAAAAACGCTTTCTTCGTTGGTTTGACTGTTGAAAATTCTGATTCCCGTCACGCCTTCTTCCTTTGAGCCGAGAATTTCCCTGACTTCCGTGTTCCAGAGAACTTCGATTTTTTCGTGTGCCAAAACGCGCTCCTGCATAATTTTTGAAGCGCGAAATTCGTCACGGCGATGAACAATTGTTACTTTCGTCGCAAAACGGGTTAAAAACATTGCCTCTTCCATTGCCGTATCGCCGCCGCCGACAACCGTCAGCGGGCGATTGCGAAAGAAAAAACCGTCGCACGTCGCGCACGCCGAAACGCCGTTGCCGCCCAAACCTTCCGGCACGGGTTCTTCACCCGGAACGCCGAGCCATTTGGCGGACGCGCCCGTCGAAATAATCAAAGTTTCCGCTTTTATAATGGTCGAAACTTCCGCGCTGTCCGCGCTGTCCTTGCCGTAAAGCGTAAACGGTCGCTCTGACAGGTCAACTTTAGCGATCCAGACGTTGATGATTTCCGTGCCGAATCTTTCAGCTTGCGCGCGAAATTGGTTCATCAGTTCCGGTCCCATAATGCCGTCGGCAAATCCAGGATAATTTTCCACGTCGGTCGTAATCGTCAATTGTCCGCCGGGTTGCGGTCCGTCAATTACGAGCGGTTCAAGCTGCGCGCGCGAGGCGTAAATCGCAGCGGTCAAACCTGCCGGACCCGAGCCTAAAATCACGACTTTTTTACTAATTTCTGTAGCTGGCATAAAAATTTATAAATTCTCCATTAATGACAAATGTTCAAAAACTTAGTTTCGGATATAGCATTTTTAACGATGCTTATAGTATAACTTAAACCATAACTTAGTCGAATTCGACTAAAAAACTAATGCCTTAAGCCGGAAAATTTATTTCCGCTGCAAAAAGTAAATTGAATCACTTATAACTTTTAAGAGGATTCGTGTTAAACTGTTTGAGTTTTACGTATCTTTAATTCCCTGATTTTTATTTGGAATGGCAACCAATATGTCGCCTCAATTCGAGGAAAAACGTTTTGCGCTACGGATGGCACTACGCCTGCCGATAGTCGTTTCGGGACGTGCTGATGACGGCGCGGCATGGAGCGAACCGACCGAAACCGACGATATTTCGACGACCGGAACACTTTTTCATTTGAATCAGAAAGTACAAACGGGCGAAAATCTTTATCTGCGCTCGCATCGCCCGGACGGCGTGCCGGTCGAAGTCAAAGCGCGTGTCGTGCGCGTCGCGCCGGCGGTTCACGGAACGTCGCGCGTCGGAGTGGAAATTGTCGAATCGAAAGAAAACTGGCTGCGGCTTTTTGTCGCTTGGGTTGCCGACGATCAAGGCGAAGAAGAAAGTTAAAGAGTCGAGAGTCAAGAATCGAGAGTCGGGAGTCAAAAGATTTGCTCTCGACTCTCGACTGGCGACTGGCAACTAAAAGTTTTATGAATTACGAAACAATTACCGTTGAAAAACGCGATAAAGTCGCGGTTATAACCATCAATCGTCCCGATAAATTGAACGCTCTGAACAAAACCGTTCACGCTGAAGGTGTCGCCGCGCTCGAGGAACTCCGTAAAGACAATTCGGTGCGCGTCGTCGTTATTACCGGCGCGGGCGAAAAATCTTTTATTGCGGGCGCGGACATTTCCGAATTTGCCGGACAAACGCCCGTTTCACAGCGCGATTTGTTTCACGAAAAGACGTTTTTTAATTCGATTGATGTTTTCCCGAAACCCGTCATTGCAATGATAAACGGCTTTTGTCTGGGCGGCGGCAACGAATTGGCGCTGGCTTGCGACATTCGTATTGCGAGCGAAAACGCGCGTTTCGGTCAGCCCGAAATTAATCTCGGAATTATGTGCGGCGGCGGCGGAACGCAGCGTCTGACGCAGCTCATCGGCGAAGGCAGAGCAATGGAAATTATCTTGACGGGCGATATGATTGACGCGCCGACCGCCTTGCAATTCGGTCTGGTCAATCACGTTTACCCGCTCGCCGAACTCGAAGCGGAAACAATGAAGCTCGCAGGCAAAATCGCCGAAAAAGCGCCGATCGCTTTGCAGTTGTCGAAAGAAGCCGTCAAATTCGCCGCGAAATCGAATCTCGACGAAGGCTTGCGCCGCGAAGTTGATTTGTTCGCGATCTGCTTTTCGACCGAAGACAAGGAAGAAGGCGTGGCGGCGTTTCTGGAAAAACGGAAGCCGGACTTTAAAGGTAAATAAACGGAACGCCGTCATCTTGACGGCACAGCGTTTGAAAAACGCTAAAGGCTTAGATTTCCTTACAAAATTTAGGAAATCTAAGCCTTTTTAGATTGCCCGCACAATCCTTGCCGTCAAGATGACGGCGTTCCAATTAAGCTTCAAACGGGATTTCGGCGTTTTGTAAAAGCCCGAGTTCGTTGCGTGAAACTCTTTCGAGGAGTTCCGGTTCGTCATACATTTTCAGCAATCCGCGCACGGTTGCGTGACGCGGTTCGTCCGAGATCGTGACGGGCAAATTCACGAAACCGCGAATATACTGGTCGAGTCCGTTGAGCAGTGCGCCGCCGCCGGTCAAAATAATTCCGCGGTCGTAAATGTCAGCGGCAACTTCGGGACGAAGCTCGGTCAGAGTATCGCTGACAAGCTGTGCGACACGCCGGACGATACCTTCGACGACCGGATAAACTTCGCCCATCGTGATTTCGACCGCGCCCGGACTTCCTGTTTGCACGTCGCGCCCGCGAATCATCGTTGTTTTGGCAATATCTTCGGGCAGATAAGCGGTCGCAAAATTCGTTTTCAGATATTCGGTGGATTCTTCGCCGACCTGCAGCCCGCGATGACGGCGAATGTGATTTGAAAGCGCGACGTTGATTTCATTGCTGCCGATCCGCGCCGAGGTTGAATGTATAACCGAACCTTTGGCGACAACCGCGATGTTCGTCGTTCCCGCGCCGATGTCAACAATTGCCGAAGCGCGTTTGTCCTTTGGCGAAACGCCAGCGCCGAACGCCGCCGCCAAGCCTTCTTCCATCACGTAAACTTTTCCGATATGCGCTTCTTCCGCCGCATTGAGGAGTGCACGTTGTTCGACGTGCGTTACGTCCGAAGTCATACTCATGACGGCTTGCGTCGAAACCTGCGAGCCGCCAGATTTTGATTTTTTGACAAAAAAGGCGAGCATTCTTTTCGCCCGCTCAAAATCGGCAACCACGCCGCCCGATAAAGGGGCGACGACCGTTATGTCGCGTCCTTCGCGTCCGATCATATCGTAGGCTTCCTGTCCGAAAGCCACGATGTCGCCGGTTAATTCGTTATAGGCGATATATGAAGGTTCATCCAGAACAATATCGCGTCCTTTGACCGCGATAATCGTGCTGGCAGTTCCTAAATCAATCGCCATCAAATCTGTAACAAGTTTTTTGAGTGACGAAATTTTCATAATAGAAGGGATTTTTCCAAACTCCGAATAATTCCAACTTAAATTTTTCATGACGCGCCGCCCGATTTGATTTATCTTTTCAGAGTATCAATAGGCGCTTAATTCCATTTTACCTCAAACAGGGAGACAGGTTGCAAGCGATTTTTTACTGTCAAAGGTTCTTGCTGAACCAGTGTCGCCAGACCTTCGCATTCGCCGGCAGTCGCTTCGCTTATCAAAATTTGCCCGCCGCGCGCCGAATGTTCGAGCCGCGCCGCGAGATTGACCGTATCGCCGATTGCCGTATATTCCGAACGCTGTTCCGAGCCGATATAGCCGATTGTCGCAATGCCGGTGTGCAGTCCGATGCCGATTTCGATATGCCCGTAGCCGGCGGCTGACAATTCTTCGTTTAAGGTTTTCAATCTTCTCTGCATTGCGACCGCAGTTTTTAATGCGTTTTTAGAATCTTCGGGCGATGCGGTCGGCGCACCGAAAATTGCCATTATTCCGTCGCCGATGTATTTATCGAGCGTTCCGCCGTAAGCGAAAATAATCTCGCTCATTGCCGTGAAGTATTTGTTCAAAAGACCGACAATCTTTTCGGGATTTTCTTTTTCCGAAAGCGACGTAAACCCGCGAATATCGGCGAAAAGCACCGTAATCTTTTGATTGATACCGCCTAGTCTAAACGAATCGGGCTTTTCGAGCAACTGTTTTACGACGTATTCGGGCATAAAACGGCTGTAATTTGCCCGCGCCACTTCTTCGCGCGCCAGACGTTTATGCGCTTTGATGGTCTCGACCGCCATTGCCGTCTGCGCCGCGACCGCGCTGATTAATTCCAGATCGTCGGGCGTAAACGCGGCGAACGGGTCGAGCCGGTCGGCATAAACAACGCCGTGAACATTCGATTCGGTTATCAAAGGTGCGCAAATCGTCGAGCGAACACCTTGCGCGACGATTGAATCCGAGCCGGAAAACTGCGCGTCGGTTTTCGCGTCCTGCGAAAGAAGCGCGATTTTTTCACGCATCACCTTTTGCGTAATTGTCCGCGAAACGGTCAGTCTTTCGCTGACTTTTTCCATATTTTCGTCGCGTGCTTTGATGGCAATCGGGAAAAGACTGTAATCGAGAATTTTCCCGTCAATCGTTTCGTCCGCCAGCAAAGCGACGACTCTGTCCGAAGGCGTGCCGCGAAAGATTAAATCCGTCGCCTGTTCGAAGATTCCTTTTAGATCAAAAATTGTGCCAAGCGATTTGCTCATATCGTAGAGCATTTCGAGAATTTGGGCTTTGCGGCGAAGCTCTTTTATCTCATCGGGCGAAACCATTTCGGCTTCGATCGAAAGATTCGAATGTTTCCCGATGATCTCGCGCGCCGATATTAAAAGCTGCGTATGCCCGAGCGGCTGGTCGTCAAAGTTTACGCCGGTCGGTGTTTTTTCCTGAACCGGCATTTCGGCGGTTTCCGGCTGGTCGTCGGCGACGGTTTGAAAAACGAGCCGGCTTTCGCCGATCGTGATCATATCGCCCTGTTCGAGAACTTTGTCGAGATGCGGAATTCCGTTGACGAAAACGCGGTTGACGCTGCGTTTGAATTCGCCGTCCGCGAAATAACCGTCAATGATTTTGAAATTTCCGTTTTCGGTCGCAACCTGTGCGTGATGCCGCGAAACCCGCCGGTCATTTAAAACAATGTCGTTTTCCTTCGCTCTGCCGATGGAATAGATCGCGTTTTGCGCCAGTTCAAAATCCCAACTGTTGCCCGTCGCTTCCGTAATTTTAAGAATAGATTTCACGCTTTGTTAATTGTAAATGGTAAATTGTTAATTGTTAATTTTGCGTTTTGACATTATCAATTAACATTTAACAATTAACAATCTACCAACGATGATTTATTTCGACAACAACGCCACAACGCAAATTGCGCCCGAAGTTTTTGAAGCGATGCGCCCGTTTTTAACCGAATTTTACGGCAATCCTTCGTCCGCTCACACATTCGGGCGCAAAACCAGACAAATAGTTGAAAAATCGCGCGAACAGGTTGCCTCGCTTGTCGGCGCACGCTTTGCGAACGAGATAATTTTCACATCCGGCGGTACGGAAAGCAATAACTGGGGAATCCTCGGAACATTAGAAGCAAATCCGTCGAAAAAACACATCATAACAACCCGCGTCGAACACGAAGCCGTGCGCAAACTCTGCGAAAAACTGGCGGGCGATTATGAAATAACGTGGCTCGAAGTTAATGAACAAGGTTTTTTAGATTTGGATGAACTTAAAAATTCCCTGCGCGAAGAGACGGCGGTCGTTTCGGTGATGCTGGCAAATAACGAAACCGGAATTCTGTTTCCGGTCGCCGAAATCGCCGAAATCGTCAAAGCGAATTCCGACGCGATTTTTCATGTGGACGGCGTAAACGCGGTCGGGAAAATTCCGATAAATCTAAAAGAAACACAGATTGATTTGTTCTCGCTTTCGGGACATAAATTTCACGCGCCGAAAGGCATCGGCGCACTTTATGTTAAAGAAAATCTGAAACTTTCCTCGTTTTTTGTCGGCGGCGGACAGGAATTTTCGCGCCGCGCCGGAACGGAAGCCGTTCATCAGATCGCGGGTTTGGGCAAAGCGGCGGAACTCGCGCAGGATTTATTGTCAGAACCGCCTGCGGTAGCGGGCGGGTTAACTCCGACAAAACGAATTTTCGCACTTCGCAACAAACTGGAAAACGAAATTTTGCAGAAAATTCCCGCATCGAGTTTGAACGGCACGACAAATTACGCAAAACGTCTGCCGAACACGTCGAGCATTTCGTTCGAAAACACGAACGGCGAAGCGATCCTCGCGCGGCTCGACGATCTGGGCATCTGCGTCTCGACCGGCTCGGCGTGTAACGCGGAAAATCACACCGCGTCGGCGGTCTTACAAGCGATGAACGTTCCGTATTCAGCGGCGATGGGCGCGATCCGCTTTTCTTTGGGAAGATATAATTCCGAAGCGGAAGTTGATTTTATGTTAGGAAATTTGCCGAAGATTATTGAAGAACTTCGCCGGATTGCTTTGTAAAATCAACCCGCCGATAAATTTCTTCAAGCGTTAATTTCAACTCAACCGATTGAAATTCGATTATTTCATCCAGATCGCCCTCGTTGTAAAAGTAAGTTATCCAGCGTCCGTCGGGTTGGCGGCGGTGAAGTTCGATGAGCATTTTGTCCTGTTCGATGATGACGTATTCCCGGACGGTCGGAATTTGCTGGTAAACCCGCAGTTTTTCGCGTCGGTCGGTCTGGCGCGTCGAAGGCGAAACGACTTCGACAATTAAAATCGGTTCTTCCCGGTAAAATGCGCTTTCGGGATTTTGGTCACAAGCAACAAAAACATCAGGATAATAAAAAGTTTTTGTGTCAGCTTTGAGCTTCATTTCCGCCATAAAGACCTGACACACTGAATCTTCCAAATGGTCGTCTAAACGCTTAGTAAGATTTAATGAAATCCGGTGATGCCGGTCGCTTGCGCCAGCCATCGCGTAAACTTCGCCGTTGATGTATTCGTGTTTGGTCTGGCTGATCTGTTCGCCTTCGAGATAATCTTCGAGGCTGATTTTTGTTTTGAGTTTTGCGAGTCCCATAGCGATATTTATTGTAAGTCTTAAAATCTTTTTCGCCAACCGAAAAAAAATGCGATACGTTTTCGCGGAAACTGTCAGTTATCAATGTAAGGCGCAAAAATTAGCGCGAGATTGAAAAAAGGAGAAAGATTAAAATGACAGCAATTTTGAAAATAATGGTTAAAGGTTTGGCAATGAGTTTGATGATTTTAGGAATTTTGGCAATATCGGCAAACGCGCAGAAAGGCGACACGAAAAAATTTGCTTTTAAGCTCGATAAGCAGAAGATTAAATTTGCGACACCGGCTTTTGAATTGCCGGCAGGCAGGATCGTCGTCAGCGGCGAGGTTCGCGGAATTGAAGTTTCGGGCGGCGGAGACGACTGTTATACCGTGACGGTAACGACTTACCGTTTTACGCCGAACGGACAAAAAATCGCGGTCAGCTCGCGTTCGAAAAAGATTTGTCGAGAAGAACGGCTTCCCGATCTGGTGATTGACCGCATTCCGGCAGGCAGATTTTTGGTCGAGATCGAAATTAACCGTCCGCTCATTCGTGAGCAAACTCTTAAAGGCGAACTGGAAGTGCGGATTCAGCCGGAAAGAGCCGGTTTGCGATAGTGACTTGAAAAATGCTCCGAAAGATAACTTTACAAAGACGCGGGACACGCAACTCCCGCGTCTTTTTTTCTTTGGCGCAATCGGAATAACTATGATAATCAGGCAGGTTTTACAAAAAAGTTAAATTTCAACCGAAAAGTGAACCTTTGATTTGATTCTTCCGTAAATTTATTTGAAGTTTTTTTTCAAAAAATCTATGGAGAATTCAATGTCAAACAAATCATATCTGCGATGTCTGCTTTCATTTGCTTTATTATTTTCGGTTTTTACGGTTTCGCTGCCGCAAACCGGCTACGCGCAAACTGCGACGCAAACGCAAACTTCGACCGATTTGCAGAAAGGTCTGCAAGCCATCGAGGAAAAGACGGAAGCGCGGCGCAAGGAACTCGGCATTCCGGGAATGTCGCTCGTGATCGTGAAGGACGGCGAGATCATTTTTATGAAAGGTCTCGGCTACAAGGACTTTGAAAATAAGGTCGCCGTGACGCCCGACACGCAGTTTGCCATCGGTTCGGCGACCAAGGCGTTTACGGCGCTTTCGGTTCTGATGTCGGCTGACGAAGGCAAGATCAATCTTGATGACAGCCCGAAAAAATATCTGCCGTATTTCAAAATGTATGACCCGGAAACCGATAAAAATATGACCGTCCGCGATTTGATGGCGCATACTTCGGGCTTGAACCGCACCGATCTGGCGATGATCACCGGAAAGTTGAATCGGCAGGAATTGATTCAGGTCGCGGGCGAAGCCAAGCCGATGGCAAAGCTGCGCGAAAAGTGGTTTTATCAAAATATAATGTTCGCGGCGGCGGGCGAAACGGTCGCGCAGGTGCAGAAAACGACGTGGGAAAAATTCGTTCCCGAACGCATTTTTAAGCCTTTGGAGATGACGAATTCGACGATGTCAATGGCGGAAATGAAAAAGGCAAAAGATTATTCGTTCGGTTACGAATATAATTTCGACACGAAGGAAACCCGCAAATTGCCTTTCCGTGATATTAACGAAGTTGCGCCCGCCGGTTCGATAAATTCTTCGGCGCGCGATATGGCAAATTGGGTTAAATTTGTCTTGAACGGCGGAAGCGCCAATGGCAAGCGGCTCGTTTCGGAAAAAGGTTTTGACGAATGGACGAAAAAGCAGATGAACATTACGCCGAATGGGAAATTTGCTTACGGTTTGGGCTGGTTTTTGCGCGAATGGAACGGTTTGAAGGTTGTCGAACACGGCGGAAATATTGACGGGTTTAATGCGCTTGTCGCAATGATTCCCGAAAAGAAACTCGGTTTCGTGATGCTGACGAATGTTTCCGGTTCGCCGCTCGGCAATGAATTGATGCCGATTATCTGGGAAAATATTCTCGGAAATCCGAACAAGCCGCAGACGGTTACTGCCGATGCCTTGCAAAAAGAAGTCGGCAAATACAATTTCAAGGAAGCCGGCTTTGATATTGATGTCAAGATGCAGGACGGCAAGCTCGTCGCCGTTGTGCCGAACCAGCCGACATACATTTTAGAAAACGTCGGCGGTCGCCGTTACAAATTAAACGGTGCGCCGGACGGATTTTTTATCACCTTTAAAGATGCCGAACTTTATCTCGAACAGCCGCAGGGCAATTTCACGCTGCCGAAAGCCGGCGCGGAACAAAAGGCGGTCAACACCGAAGCGTTAAAAGAGCTGATCGGCAAATATAAATCCGAGCAAGGTCAGACGGTGATCGAGATCAAGGAAGTCGAAGGCAAAGTGACGATTCTGGTCGAAGGTCAGCAGCCGTATTTTCCGGTCGAAAAGGAAAAAGACGTTTACCGCGTAAACCCTCTGCCCGAGGATTTTTCGCTGAAGGTCAAACGCGCGCCCGACGGCAAAATTTCGCACGTTATTCTGGCGCAGCCGCAGGGCGAACCGTCTTTCAAACGGCTTGACGGGCAAACCGAAGAGATGCCGAAAATTACGGTTGACGAACTGATGGCAAAATCGCTCGAAGCGGCGGGCGGCGAAGCGAACTGGCGAAAAATCACGTCGCGCGTGTCGGTTATTGAAATGGATTTGGTTAATCAGGGCGTGAAAGGAACTGCCGTCTCTTACGCGAAGTATCCGAATAAATCGGCGACCGAAACGACGATGACCGCGCTTGGCAAAACAATTGCGAAAGGTTATGAATTTTTCGACGGCAGCAACGGCGAAGAAATTTACACCTTCGCGCCGGTCGAAAAATACGCGGGCAAAAAACTCGAAGACGTAAGGCTCAACTCCGATATGCTTTCGCTTCTGAACTGGAAGACGAATTACAAAACCGTCGAAGTCAAAGGCATCGAAAAGGTCGGCGACGAGGAATGTTACGTCGTCGAATTCACGCCGGAAAAAGGGACGAAGGTGACGGAACTTTACTCGACCAAAACGTTTCTTTTAATGAAACGGCGCGGAATCGTCGCTTCCAGCACAAGTGCGCAAACCATTCCTTATACGATAACCTTTTCGGATTACCGCGAGGTTGACGGCATCAAACTGCCTTTCAAAACCGTCAATGAAAGTCCCTCGATGGGCGATATAATCACGGTCGTTAAATCGGTCAAACACAACGTGACGGTTGACGATAAAAAGTTCAGTCCGCAAAAGTTAGAATTGAAATAAGTATTTTTCACTGCAAAAACATAAAGGACACAAAGATTTTTATAATTTCTTTGTGTCCTTTGTGTTTTTGCAGTGAAAAAAACGCTTAGTTGATCAGAGATTCGACAACCGGAAGCTGAATTCTGCCGCCGGTGAAATGTTCCTCGGAATGGTCGAAAACCGCGTCGAGTTCTTTTTCGATGCTGCCGTGTCCACGCGGGATTTGCTTGATGAGCGGCTCGAAATTTTCAAAATCGTAGAGTTTCGTATCCAAAAGATGCGAACCCGTGACGTTTGTCAGCGCGGTCATAATTGACGAACGAATAAACGGAACTTCTTTTTCGAGTTCGCTGACGAGATTTTTAACTCTGGCGCGTTTCATATTCGGCTGTGAACCGCACAGATTACACGGAATTATCGGAAACTTTCGTTCTTCGGCGTAGGCGGCAATTTCGCTTTCCTGACAGTATGCGAGCGGGCGGATGACCGTATTCGATCCCGCGTCGGAGCGCAAAATCGGCGGCATCGCTTTTAACTGTCCGACGTAAAAAAGATTAAGAAGAAATGTGGCGATAATGTCGTCGGCGTGATGCCCGAGCGCGACTTTCGTGCAATTTTCTTCAATCGCCGTCGAATACAAAATTCCGCGCCGCAGACGCGAACATAAAGAACAAAAAGTCTTGCCTTCGGGAATATGTTCTTTGACGATTGAATAAGTATCTTCTTCGACGATGCGGTAATTTACGCCGATCGATTCGAGATAATTCGGCAAAACTTCTTCGGGAAAATCGGGCTGTTTCTGGTCGAGATTGACGGCAAAAATTTCAAAATTAACGGGCGAACGCCGCTGCACGTCGAGCAGTAAATCGAGCATCGTATAGCTGTCCTTTCCACCCGAAAGACAGACCATTATTTTGTCGCCTTCTTCGATCATTTTGAAATCGGCAATCGCTCTGCCCATTTTTTTGAGCAATTTGGTTTTGGCTTTGGTTTCTACAAACAACTTCTACTGTAACCTCCAAAACTTAAAAGTTTGACAGAATAAACATAAATTTACAAATCTTTCCGAAAGACTGGACACAAAACGAAAAAGTCCTTTATCATATCAAACGACCGAAATTAAAAAAACGGTTGGTCATTTCTACATAGAATAGTAAATCAATATAAATTTTCGTTTCGCGTCCGGTTAGATGCTTCCCCCGCAATCAATCGAGAGGTTTCGAGTCGGAAAAATCCATTGGAGGTTTTAAGGAAAAAGTATGATTAGAATGGGAAGAAGTTCCTCAAAGGAACAAACGAACGACACGCAAAATTATCAGGAACAACAAACAAATTCAAACAGTTTTTATCAATATTCGGGCGAAACTCAGTCGTCGGCTCAGACATACGCTGTTTCCGACAGCGAATCAATGGCGCGCGACATCAAAGAAGGTCGCCTCAGCGGTTATGTCGGCAACGGCACGGTTCTCACGGGCGAAACCAGTTTTCAGGCGATGCTGCGCATTGACGGGCATCTGACGGGCAGAGTTTCGTCGGAAAGCGGAACGCTGATCGTCGGTTCGTCGGGCAGAGTTGATGCCAATGTCGCGGTCGCGGCAGCGATCATCAGCGGGACGGTCAACGGCGATATTGTCGCGTCGGATAAGCTCGAACTGACGCGCACGGCGCGGGTTATCGGCAATATAAAAACGCCGCGTCTGGTGATCGAAGACGGCGCGGTTTTTGAAGGCGGCTGTACGATGCTGAAAGCCAAAGAGGCTTTGGATAAACGAAGCGCAAAAGCTGAATATCCGGCGTATGAAACTTCAACGGAATTCGCCGAAACCGAAGCGGTCGAAGAAGCCGAGGAAGTTGCCGAAACGGCGGCAAATTAGAGCAGATTTTGAAAGAACGTACGACAAACTTCAGTTTGTCGCTGAGCGATTGCCATCTGCGGCGCGTGCAACAAACTGAAGTTTGTTGTACTTTTACCATCCACCAATCTTAAATTTGCCCTAGTAAAGATACAATCAGTATAGCGAGTTTGTTTCTCAGTCAAAGTTTTTGATTGAGAAACAAACTCGCTATACTGATTATTTTGGAAAAGCGCGCGGCAAAAGAAATTTTTCTACGCGCTTTTTTTATTTTTGCGGCAGTGCGCGGAGCAGTATTTCACTTTCGTCCAAACCTTTTCCCAACGCTTGCGCCAGGCAAAAGGGCGATTACACGCCGCGCAGGTTTTCATCGGCAAATCGGATTTGGTATATTTTTTTTGCCGGTCATTTTTCGGCATCTTCAGATGATGGAGCAGTTTTCTTACATTAACGAAGAATTTTACGCTTCTCAAGTTTCGCCCGAGCAGACGGATTTGCTTTTGTCGGAAGGCTGGCGGCATTTCGGCGAGCATTTTTACCGCTATAATCTCGGTTATTTCAAATACGACATCCGCACGGTTTACGCGCTGCGTGTCAACTTGGAAAAATTTTCTTTTTCAAAAAAACAGCGTCGCGTTTTGCGTCGAAACGAGGATTTGCGAATCGTCATTCGCCCGATCGAAGTAACGGCGGAAAAAGAAGCGCTTTTTGAGCGTCACAAACAGCGTTTTGAATACGGCGTTCCCGATTCGCTTTACGATTTTCTGTCTTACGAACCCGCGACGATTCCGTGCGAAGGCTTGGAAGTTTGCGCTTACCGCGAAAAACAACTTCTTGCCGCCGCTTTTTTCGATGTCGGAAACGAATCGGTTTCGAGCGTTTACGCGATGTTCGCACCCGAAGAAACAACGCGCAGTCTGGGAATTCTGACGATGCTGCTCGAAATAAAATACGCGCTTGAAAAGGGCAAAAAGTTTTACTATCACGGCTACGCTTACGAAGGAAATTCGTTTTACGATTACAAAAAACGCTTTCGCGGGCTGGAAAGTTATGATTGGATTAGCCGTTGGAACGATTTCCGCGAAGAAGAATCGGAATTCTTTACCGAAATTTAAAAAACAATTTCCGGCAACATCTTGAAGGATATTGCCGGAAATTGCGGCGCGATTTTGTCTTCCAATGTAAAAGAGCGTGAATAAAAACATTGAAAAACCGCACCGCTAATTTCTACGTCGGATTAGCCGATTAAGTTCAGATTTTCGTGGATGTTTGTGGTTTCCGGCAGATAAACTTTCAATCCTTCGGCGAGAAATTCAGGACTCGTAATTTCGATGTAGCGCACCGTTTGTTCGGGTGTCATCACTTCGAGCATAAAGCGGTTCTCGATCCACAACTCGACCACTTGGAACAAGCCTTCGCCGCGATTGCAGGTCAAAACTCGCCAGCCTTCGCGCCGTCCGATTTCCTTGATTTCTTCTTCGCTCAGGTGCGTATTGATGTTTAGATGCGTCGCGACATACTGCGGCGCGGAATCGCTCTGCACGAATTGCGCTTCGTAGCTTTCGGTGCGCGTATTGATGTCGAAATCTTCTTCCGGCGGCAGACCTTCGCCCGGAATCAAAACCGTATTGAGCGGCGTGATTTCAACGCCCGAACCTTTGCCGTCGTTGGCAAGCGCCATAAATGAACCCGGCGCGGGCGGAAACGGAATAACCATGCCGTTCCATAATTCGGCGATCACCTGCGCCACTTTTTCGGGATTTTCTGCTGCGATAGAAATATGATTTATCATTGCGTATATAAATGCTCCTTAAAAAAAACTTGCGGAACAAAGCGTGTTCCTCAATGGTCTAACGCGCAACTTTTTGCCAATCGGTATCAGGCGGGGTTAAATTTTATGAATTATTTTATTTTCGGTTTTTTTCGAAAATATGTTAGTTTCTTAAAAAAGCTGCAAACTATCTATGAATTCGGACGATATTTTCTCAATAGCCAAAGTTTCGTTTTACGTTATTATCGCGGTTTTTGCGATCGGCGTTTTTATCTCGCTTTGGATCATTCAGAACCGAAAGGAAAAGAAGCACGCCGCCGAAATGCAGGCATTGGCGGCGCGGAACGGCTGGCAGTTTTGGGGCAGGTTTAATTTTCCATTTCTAGCCGAACTCGCGCGTTACAGCGGCAAAACCGAAACCGGATTACTCGGCGGAACGATTGAAAATCCGCTGACCGTTTCATCGAAAAACGTTATTCAGGGAATTATACAGGGACGCGCCTTTGCCGTTTTCGAGCAGACTTTTCGCACCGGTCACCACCGCCGGTACGACGTTACGCAGACGCTTTTCGCGGTCGAATTAAAGGATATGAATCTGCCGGTTTTCTGTCTCGAACCGGATTCGTTCAGTCATTTTTTATCGTGGAATTTTGACCGGCTCGATATAGATTTTTACACACATCCGAATTTCTCCGGCACATATCTTCTTTACGGACAGGACGAAAGCCGGATCAGAAATCTTTTTCAGCCGAAAGTTTTAAGTTTCTACGAACAGAATTCGCCCTTTACGACCGTTGCGGGCGGCAACTATCTGGTCATTTACGAAGTCGGAAGAGTTTTTTCGCCCGATCAGATACCCGATCGGCTCGGTTTTATGTTTGCTTTGGTTAATGCCTTTAGGCAAAGTAAATGATTGCCCTCAAAATAATTTTCCCTGCCCGAGCGTTTTCGTCCATTCGATGTATTTTTTTGAATCGAACTTTCTGCCCGTCGAAGTCGAGGTCATATAACGGATCGTGCCGAACACGGGGCGCTTCATCCACGGGCGGTCGTGTTTGCCGAAACACCATAAAATTCCCGCGTAAGAATTCGGGTTGCGCCCGTCCAAGCAATATTTATTGTTGAGATGTTCAAGAATCGCAAACGCTTCTTCGTATGAACGCGTCCAGCCGATGACGTTTTTGCCCCAGAGCATCCGCACGTAATTATGAATTTCGCCGGTTTCCAGCATTTCGCGCTGGGCGGCGTTCCAGAGTTCGTCGTAAGTTTCGCCGCGTTCCAATTCTTCGAGCGAATAAACGCGAGCGCGCCGATCGTCAATATGTTCGCGCATCGTTTTATGAACCCATTCGGGCAGCGACTTGAGCGAATCGTAATCCGCATTAAAACGCGTGAAATTATACGAAAGCTCGCGCCGCACGATGAGTTCTTCGAGATATGCGTCCTTCGATTCCTTTGGCGCGTCCGCTTCCTGCACAGCCAGAGCAATTTCCAAAGGCGATAAAAAACCGAAATGCAAATATGAAGAAAGCCTTGAACTGCCGTCTTTTTCGGGTTTATTCCGCGCTTCGTTATAATTTGCGAGAATTTCCGAAACGAATTTTTTGAGACGCTTGCGCCCATTTTTAGTTCCGCCGTGATACAGAAATGAAGGTTTGACGCTATGGTCGATCGCGCATTCGGAAACGAGTTCGGCGATATTTTTTTCACTAACTTCGGTGTCGGGACAATCAATTTTCAAATCACCGGCGCGAACCGAAACCTTTTCTTCCGCGAACGGTTTCAGATAATCGCCGAGCATTTTCTTGATCTTCGGGCGAATCGTATAAGCCGCGTATTCTTCCTTTTCAAAGCACGACATCGGAATCACGCCGTTTGAATCAACCGCGTAAACGGGAATTTTCGCCCGCCGGACAATCGCTTCATTATGTTTCGGAATAATAAAACACGGAAAATCGTCCGTGACGATCAACGCCGCGTCTTTAGCGATTCGCGCCACCGTATCGCGGGGCGAATTTTCGTCTTTTTGGAGATAAAAAACATAGCGAATCCCGAGTTTTTCAAATGCCTTGCGCTTTTCTTCAATGCCTTCGAGAATGAACGTATGAATCCGGTCGCTCGCCCACGGATAGTAATATTTCAAACCTTCATAAACGACGAGCGGCAATTTTCGTTCGTTCGCCTCTTGAATCGCAAAATTAAGCGCGTGATTATATTCCGTGCGTTTGAACATCTGCATCCAATACAAAACATATTTGCCGTCGTTGTTGGCGTTCTTTTCGTTTAAAAGTTGGATTCTTTCGCTGATTTGCTGCATAAAAATTCGGAATAGATAAGAGATGAAAGATGATAGCTGATAGATTTATCTCGTATCTCTCATCTATAATCTATCATCTCTTCCGAATTTGATTGACTTTAAGTTTATGAAAAAAACATCCGTCTCGATCTGTGTTTATCTGTGCTTGATTATTTTTTCTTTTTCCGTCAACGCGCAGGATTTTCGCGTCATGCAGGACGGCATCGAATACGCCGAAGTTGAAAGAAAAATTGATGAAATGCCGGTTAAAATCAATCTTTTGCGACTCGATTTAACAAAAGTCCGGCTCGATGTCGTTCACGCGATGGATGCGGCGATCGGTTTGGAAAAAACTTCTTCGATGGCGACCAGACACGGCGCATTTGCCGCGATCAACGCCGGATTTTTTAGATTAGATAACAGTATTTTCGCGGGCGACGCGGCAGGCATTTTAATGATTGACGGGAAACTTTTGAGCGAAAGCAATGCTGGCAGAATTGCCCTGAATATCGCTAACGAGAAGAATCAAACGATAGTCGGTTTTTATAAGGATAACGTCGTTCAGGGATTGAAAATTGAAAAAATGGATTGGGATGCTTCCGGCATCAACCGCGAACGTAAAAAAGATGAATTGATCATTTACACACGGGAATTTAATCGCACGACGCTAACCGACAGCGACGGACTTGAAATAATCGTTCAAGACGGAAAAATCATCTGGATTGCCGATGGAAAAGGCAGCAATTTGATTCCCGAACGCGGTTTTGTTATTTCGGCAAGCGGTAAATTTCGTCAGGAACTTTTGGGAAAGGTTAAAATTGGACAATCGGCATCGGCAGTAACGCGAACTTATCCTTTCGGATTCGGAACCGGGCAAAAAACCGAAAAATATGTTTCCCGCACCATCGAAGATATGGTCGGCGGCGTTCCGCAGCTTATCAAGGACGGGAAAATCGAAATCACTTGGGAACAGGAAAAATCTTCTAAGGCGTTTGTCGAAACGCGCCATCCCCGCACGGCAGTCGCGAAATT
>JALHNX010000117.1 GCA_022843305.1 Pyrinomonadaceae bacterium
ATCTTCGGGATTCCGATAATCCTTGATTAATTCATCTAAAACTTCTTTACTGATCGTCATACTGTGTAATTCTCCTTTTATTTATAAATTTGGAATTACACAAAATTTCTTACACCCTCGGTAAATGAAAATTAACTTCCCATTTACCATATACAATTAACCATTTACCATTAAAATCAGCTTTGCATCGAAGCCAAAAACTCGGAATTTTTCTTTGTTTTCGACAATCTTTCCAGCACGACTTCCATCTGTTCGACGGGCGACAGGGGATTGAGAACGCGGCGCATCACCCAGATTCTATTGAGGTCTTCTTTGTCAATGAGAAGTTCCTCTTTGCGTGTTCTGCTTCTTTGCAGGTCAATCGCCGGGAAGAGGCGTTTGTCGCTTAAGCGTCGGTCTAAATGAATTTCCGAGTTGCCCGTTCCCTTGAATTCTTCAAAGATAACGTCGTCCATCCGCGAACCCGTATCAATCAAAGCGGTGGCGATAATCGTCAGACTGCCGCCTTCTTCGATATTTCGCGCCACGTCAATGCCGCCGTTCTAAAACTTCCCTTTCAATTTCTCATAAGTCGTTTGCAGATTTTCGGGAATCGTGCGGGTTTGACCGATGGCGGTCATAAAATTCGCGTCGCCGATCCAGCGCGGGAGGATGTGTTGGTGAAGATGGTTGGCAACGCCCGCGCCGGCGGCTTTGCCCAGATTCATTCCGATATTGAATCCGTTCGGCGCGTAAGCCTCGCGCAGAGCGGTTTGGCATTGCTTGGTCAAATCCATCAATTCATCGGTCGTTTCTTTGCCCGCTTCGTCAATTTCGGCGATATGTTCGTAAGGCACGATCATCAGATGACCGCTGATATACGGGTAAATATTTAAAATGACAAAATTAAATCCGGCGCGGTGAAGAATGAATTTTTCTTCGTCGCTTGCCGGACTTTGTAAAATATCGCAGAACACACAGCCGCTTGAAACGGCGGATGTTTCGCTGTCACCGCTTTTTATGTAATCGTAACGCCACGGACTCCACAATACATCCATAAAAGAGTCAAGAGTCGAGAGTGAAGAGTCGAGAGTTGAAAATTTGCATTCGACTCTCGACTCTCGACTCCGGACTCTCGACTTTGGAATTATTTTCCTTGGTTAATAAGTTCTTTCAATTCTTTTCCGGGTTTGAAATACGCCACGCGTTTTGCCGGAATGCTGACTGCAGCGCCGGTTTTCGGGTTGCGACCTTTGCGGGCGTTGCGTTCCCGCACACGAAAACTGCCGAAACCGCGCAATTCGATCTTTTCGCCTTCATTGAGCGAACCGATAATGCTGTCGAAAACAATTTCGACGAGTTGTTCCGCGTCTTTTTTCGTCATTTCCGCTTCTTTCGCAACTTTTTCAACTAAGTCAGCTTTCGTCATTTTTATCTTTTCCTCTTTAACAAACCCCTTGTTCTTTATAAATTAGCCTTAAGCTGTTTTTTCTTCCGCTTCTTCAAGCTCGGCTGAATTTTCTTCAATCGCCGCTTCTGCCGCAGTTGCTTCCTCAGCCGAGTTTTCGGTTTCCGAAACCGCTTCAATAGGGGTTTCTTCAACCGAAGCCTCTTCTTCCGTATTTTCCGCAGTTTCTTCGGGAGCGGATGTTTCTTGCGTATTTTCCGCAGTTTCTTCGACTGCGGTTTCTTCGACTGGGGATTCTGTAACTGGTGTTTCTTCGACTGCGGTTTCTTCGACAGCAGTTTCTTCCGTAGCCGCAGTTGCCTCGTTTGCGGCTTCTGCTGAAGAATCGGGTTGCGATTCTTCAGCAGGTTTTTCTTCCGCTTTTACTTCTTTCGATTCAGCTTTTTTCGGCTCTTCTTTCGGTTCTTCGGTTTTTGCCGAAGGGAATTTCAGATTTGCCAGTTCGGCAAGCGATGCCATACCGCCTTTGGCTTCCGTGCTGTAGCTTCGATAATCAACAACCGACTCGTTTTCTTTACCGACGGCGCGCGCCGAAAGACCGATCTTTTGGTTGTCGTATTCAATCCGCAGGATTTTGAAATCCATCTCCTGACCGATCTTATAAAGCTTTTCGGGATTTTCGATGCGTTCGTCCGATAATTCCGAAATGTGGCACAAACCTTCGAGTTCGTCAGCCAATTCGACGAATACGCCGAAGCCGGCAAAGCGCGAGATTTTGCCTTTCACAACATCGCCCGCTTTATGATCGGCGGTAAACGCATCCCACGAACTCGGGGTCGCATCTTTCATCGAAAGCGACATTCGCTGATGGTCGGGATCGAGACTGGTAATAACGGCTCTGACCTGTTCGCCGCGTTGCACCATTTCGCTCGGTTTCTTTCCTTTCTTCGAGCGCGAAATGTCCGAAACGTGAACGAGTCCGTCAATTCCGTCTTCGAGTTCGATAAACGCGCCGAAATCGGTGACGTTGCGAACTCTGCCTTCGACCGTCATACCGACACGATACTTACCCGCGGCGGCTTCCCACGGATTCGGCTGAAGCTGACGCATTCCTAAACTGATGCGGCGGTCTTCGGTATCAACACCGAGAACCTGAACTTCGACTTCTTCGCCCGATTTGAACATTTGTTTCGGGCTTTTTGAGCGTTTCGACCAGCTCATTTCCGAAACGTGAACAAGTCCTTCAACGCCGGGTTCGAGTTCGATAAACGCGCCGTATTCGGCAACGCTCGAAATTCTTCCTTTGATCTTCGCGCCGACCGGATAGATTTCAACGACGCTCGACCACGGATCGGGAATCAGTTGCTTGTAGCCGAGCGAAACTTTTTCCTTTTCTTTGTCGAGTTTGAGAACTTTGACCTGCACGTTATCGCCGACTCTGAACATTTCGTTCGGGTTCATCAATCTGCCCCACGACATGTCGGTGACGTGCAGCAGCCCGTCAATTCCGCCGATGTCAACAAACGCGCCGTAATCGGTCAAGTTTTTGATCGTTCCTTCGATCACGTAGCCCTGTTCCAATTTGCTCAAGGTTTCGCCTTTCTGTTGGTTGATGACCTCATCGGTCAAAGCCTTACGCGAAAGCACGATGTTGTTGCGCTTGCGGCTGAATTTAATAACTTTGGCTTCGATTTCCTGACCGCGGAACGTGTCGAGATTAAAGTTCGGACGAGAATCGGCAAGCGAGCCGGGCAAGAAGGCTTCGACACCGTCAATGTCAACGCGCAAACCGCCTTTGGTTTTATCAACGACAAAGCCCGTGATCGGCGTTCCTTGATTGTAGGCTTCTTCAATAATATCCCAGGCTTTGCGGCGCAAAACATCGTGGCGCGAAAGTATCGGCGGCGCGTCTCCGGGATGAATGTTTTTGATAACAACTTCAACCTCGTCGCCGTTTTTAACCGAAAGTTCGCCGCTTTCGGTGGTAAATTCTTCGAGCGGCACAATGCCTTCCGATTTATACCCGAAATCAACGATGACACCGTGATCCGAAATACCGATGACCTTGCCTTTAACCGTTTCACCCGAGTGAAAAACCGTTTGATCCTGCTCGAATTTTTCGAGAATTGAGCCAAAATCTTCTTCAGTCGAAACCTGCTGATCATCTGCCGCCGTTTCGGCAGAAGTTACTTGTTCGTTTTCTTCAGAAACCAAAGCTTCGTTGTTCGGGGATTCTTCGGTTTCTTTTATAACATCATTAGACATCTATGTTTTTGTAAATTTCCTTTTAAAATAGCTACTTTAATAAGCGCGAATTCCGCATTTTGTTCAGTCAAAGGAGTAATTCATTGACCCGGCGAATTTTTTAATTATAGCCTTAATCAATGCAGATGGAAAGAAGATAATTTATGCCGCCGTTTTTTTCCGTGAATTCGATGTAAAAAGAGAGAAAAAGGCATCTGTTATCGCTTCAATTCCGTTACCGCACTGTTGACCGGACAAAACTAGAATTTACATTTCAAAAGCCTTTGCTGTCAAGACAGAGAAGTTGAAAAAGGGATTTTCTTTAAATATCGGTAAAATTTAACACTTAAATTAAAGAAGTCGGGAGTCGGGAGTCGGGAGTCGAGAGTCAAAATGCAAAAAAAGTCCTGAGTCGTGAGTGTAAATTCATTAGTTAAAAACTAATTTTTTTGACTCACGACTCAGGACTCTCGACTCTTATTAAGTTAAAAACTAATTTTTGACTCTCGACTCTCGACTCTCGACTCTGATTACATCCGCGTAATCAGATCGCTGACCGAACCGACGACGCCGGATTGCCTTTCCATTTCTTCCTTCGCCATCGTTGAAGTATTTTGAATTCCGGCAAGGCGCAGACGAAATTCGTCCGGGTTGGTCGAACCGCGCAGGGCTTCTTCGAGCGTGATTAAGCCAGACTGATAGAGATAGAACAGCGATTGGTCAAATGTCTGCATTCCGTATTGCGAAGTTCCTGCACCAATCGCGTCGCGGATTTGCGTTGTTTTATCTTCGTGCAGAATGTAATCGCGGATGAGCGGTGTCGAAATTAAAACCTCGACCGCCGGAACGCGCGAATTTCCTTTTGCGGATTTCATCAAACGCTGCGAAACAACCGCCTTTAAAAGTCCGGCAATCTGAATGCGAATTGATTTTTGCTGATACGGCGGAAACGCCGAAATAATGCGCGTCAAAGTTTCCGACGCATCGAGCGTATGCAAAGTCGAGAAAACAAGATGTCCCGTTTCAGCTGCGACGAGCGCGGTTTCGATGGTTTCAAGGTCGCGCATTTCGCCGACGAGAATGACGTCCGGGTCTTGCCGCAGCGAACCGCGAAGGGCTTCGGCAAACGAACGCGTGTCAACGTCAACCTCGCGCTGTGTGATAAAGGATTTTTTGTCTTTGTGGAGAAATTCGATCGGGTCTTCGACCGTCACGACGTGGCTGTTGCGCGTTTTATTGATATGGTCGATCATCGCCGCGAGCGTCGTTGATTTTCCCGATCCGGTCGTTCCCGTGACGAGAATCAAACCGCGTTGTTCGTCGGCGATCTTGGTTAAAATCGGGGGCAGACCGAGTTCGGCAAAGTTGCGGATATGATCTGAAATGACGCGCGCAACGATGCCGATCGAGTTTCGCTGTTGAAAAATATTGACGCGGAAACGTCCCAAGCCGGAAACGCCGTAGCCGATGTCAACTTCGTAGGCTTCTTTGAAATGCTGTTTCTGGCGGTTGGACATCATCGAAAAAGCCATTTCAAGCGTTTCTTCCTGATTCAAACGTTCAACGCCCGACAGCGGACGCAGCTCGCCGTTGACGCGAATCACGGGGTAAGAACCAGCTCTCAGATGCAAATCGGATGCGCCGAAGCTCATCGCCATTCGCAGTAAATCGTCTATTCTGCTCGACATATTTTTATTTCTTTGGACGTTATCGGGTATTGGTGAAAAGATTTTATGCTCGGAGGTGAAAAGCCAAATCGCCCGAATTAATTCTATCTTTAATTAAACTGACGCGTCAATGTTTTTTTCACATTTGACTTGCCGAAACATCCGCCAATAGAATCTAGTATTCTATGCAGCCGCGCACCAAACGTCAGAAAGAAATCCTGGAATATATTTCCGGTTTTATCGAAGAAAGGGGCTACAAGCCTTCGTACCAGCAGATAGCCAAACATTTCCGGCTCGCTTCGAAAGCGGCGGTCGCCAAACATATCACCGCGCTCGAAAAACAGGGCTTGATCTCGCGCCGCCGCGAAAACGGCAGTTTCAGTCTCGAACTTTTCCCGAAAGAAGCGTTTTCGGATCTGGTCTGCGAGATCGAATGGCTCGAATTGCCCGCGACCCTGCGATTTCTTGATGATTTCAGCGACGAAACTCTGCTCGTTCCGACATTTTTGCTCGGTTACAACAAACCCGAAAAACTCTGCGCCTTTCGCGTGCCGAACGATGCAATGCTCGACGAGCATATTTGCGAAGGCGACATCGCTTTGATCGAAAAGCGCGAATTTGCGCGCGACGGCGATATTGTCCTTTCCATTGTTAACAGCGACCGCGTTATCTTAAAACGCCTCTACCGCGACGGCGCGAACGTCGAACTTCGCCCGTCAAACGAAAAATACGAAACAATCAAAGTTCCTGCGGATAAAATCGTGATTAAAGGAATTTATCGCGGCTTGATTCGACCGCTCCTTTGAGGGATGAGGGATGAGGGATGAATTTAAAGCAATAAGCAAAAACCCTTTGTTTTAATTCAAATGAATTTTAACTCACCTTACGCAGTGTTGGTTTTTTCTCCGAAGGAGACGAACTTTTATCAAATCGCGTAAGGTGAGATTTTAAGATGAACTTTAAATTGAAAAAGGATGAGAGTTTTTTTCATCCCTCATCCCTCATCCCTCAAAAAATCCCTCATAATTCATCCCTTAGCCTACGACACTTTCACGCGGCATCGGCGGGTAATTTCTGCCGAGTTTCGGACGGCGGTGAATGCGGTTAAAGATCAGGAGATTGAAAAAGTGCATTCCGCCTAAAACTAACAACACAAGTCCGATCTTCCACGACAGCGACTCGATTCCCTGCGCGGCGTTTTCGGGATACTGGCTCATTTTCAAAGCCAGACTGACGTAGCCGAAATTGATCAGATAAAAGCCGACGACGAGCAGATGATTGACCGAATCGGCAAGCGCTTCATTGCCGTTAAATACGTCAACCAGAAAAACTCTGCCGTTTTTGTGCAAAGTTTGCGCGACCCAAACCGTTAAGACGACACTTATGACAACATAGCTGATATAAGTCGTGACAACCACTGTAGTATTTTCCATATTCCCTCCTAAGATTCCGAGTTTCGATGCTTTATTGTTTGCATCCGCTTTTTGGGGAAACAAGCCGCGTGCCATTTTGCGGCACCTGATAAAAATATTTTGCCGAATGCCCGCAAACCTTCATTAATGCTCGGTAATATCAAATAAACATCCGACAAATCGAAATCTTTTCGCCGCGTTATTTTTCCATTGTGCCGCCGCATCGTTTTCGCAAATCGCGGAAAATGTTCGCCGAACTTGGCAATTTGCAATTTGCTTCACAAATTTTGAAAAGGTATTCTAAATTTTTGCAGTTATGTCTAATAATCCGACACCAAACGCCAGTTACAGTTTAACTTTACGCATCAAGATTCATAATAAACCGGGCAAGCTCGGCGAAATCACGACCGCCATCGGACGCGCGAGCGGCGACATCGAAGCGATTGACATCGTTTCCGTCGGCAAGGATTTTCTGATCCGCGACATCACGGTCAACGCTTTTTCGGAACAGCACGACAAAGAAATCGTCGCCGCCGTTTCAGCAATTGACGGCGTTGAAGTCATCCACACTTCCGACAGAACCTTTTTGATTCATCTCGGCGGCAAGATCGAAACGGTTTCAAAGATTCCGCTCAAAACGCGCTCCGATCTGTCAATGGCTTACACGCCCGGAGTGGCGCGCGTCTGCGAAGCGATTGCCAAAGACCCCGAAAAAGCCTTTACCCTGACCATTAAGAAAAACACCGTCGCAGTTGTCTCGGACGGCACGGCAGTTTTGGGTCTCGGCGACATCGGACCCGCCGCCGCGATGCCGGTGATGGAAGGCAAATGTCAGCTTTTCAAGGAATTCGGCGGCGTTGACGCTTTTCCCATCTGTCTGGACACGAAAGACCCGCACGAGATCGTCGAAACCGTCAAACGCATCGCGGTCGCCTTCGGCGGCATCAATCTCGAAGACATTTCCGCGCCGCGCTGTTTCGAGATCGAGGACAGATTAAAAAATGAATTAGATATTCCCGTCTTTCACGACGATCAGCACGGCACGGCGGTCGTCGTTCTCGCGGCTTTGATAAATGCTTTAAAAATCGTCGGCAAACGGATGGAAGACATCAAGGTCGTTGTCAACGGAGTCGGCGCGGCGGGCGTGGCTTGCTCGAAGATCGTGATGGCGGCGGGCGTGAAAAACATCATCGGCTGCGACACGACCGGCGCGATTTATCAGGGGCGCACCGAACATATGAACTGGGTCAAGGATTGGTATGCGCGAAACACCAACCCGCACAAGGAAAAAGGCACGGTTCACGATGTCATCAAAGGCGCGGACGTTTTCTTCGGCTTGAGCGCACCGGGCGTGATTGACGTTAATGACCTTAAAAATATGGCGAAAGACCCGATCGTTTTTGCGATGGCGAATCCGACACCCGAAATTATGCCCGAAGATGCCGCCGGACACGTCGCCGTGATGGCGACCGGACGCTCGGATTATCCGAACCAGATCAACAATGTTCTGTGCTTTCCGGGAATTTTTCGCGGCGCGCTCAACTGTCGTGCCAGCCGAATTAATGAACAAATGAAGCTCGCCGCCGCCAATGCGATTGCCGGAATTATCGGCGATGACGAACTGCATCCCGATTACATCATCCCGTCGGTTTTCGACAAACGCGTCGGCGAAGCCGTCGCCCGCGAAGTCGAAGAAGCCGCCTACGCTTCGGGAGTCGCACGGCGCGAACGCACCGACAAGGACAGCGAATTCTAAAACGAAGCGCGGACAAGAATGTCCGCGCTTCGTTTTATAACGCTTACAAAACTATTACTGACAAACCGCGACGGTTCGCCGTATAATCGTTTAGAATAGTTTTATGGTTAAAGCCCGTCTCAAAGAATTAACGGTCGAGGAATTTGCGAACACGATCACGCACGGCTTCGGTTTGGCGTTGAGCATCGCAGGTTTTATCTTTCTCGTCGTGATGGCGGGCATCAAGGGCGATTTCTGGTATATCACGAGCGGCGTTCTTTACGGCTTGTCATTGGTCATTCTCTATGCCGCTTCGACGTTTTACCACAGCGCGGTTTCGCCCGAACAGAAACGACGGCTTCAAATCGTTGACCATTGCTGTATTTACATACTCATCGCGGGTTCTTACACGCCGTTCACGCTGATCGTTTTGCGCGAAGGCATCGGGCAGAATCTTTTTATTTTCGTCTGGGCATTCGCATTGTTCGGCATCGTCAGCAAACTTCTTTTCGGCAAACGGTTTCCGATTTTATCGGTAATTTCCTATCTCGTGATGGGCTGGATCGGAATCGTCGCGGTTCAACCGCTTTTCGCTGCGCTCGGATTTGCGCCCGTCGCCCTCGTCGTCGCGGGCGGCATCGCCTACAGCATCGGCGTTATCTTCTTTGCGTGGCACAGCATCAAACACCACCACGCCATCTGGCACGTCTTCGTGCTTTTGGGCAGCATTTTCCATTTCCTCGCCGTCGCTATCTACGTCATCCCGTATGCCGTCAAAGCGTAAAGGTAAGTAAAATAAATCTTAATAATAGTTTTTAAGTCGCTATGCAATAATCAGTTTTGTAGAGTTGATTAGGAGAAGTAAGCGCAGATTCTGACCGTTTACACGACACCGTGGTTTGAGGGATGAGGGATGAAAGATGAGGGATGGATTTAAAGCCGCGCAAGAGCTTTTTGTTCATCCCTCGTTTTTGACGGTTTGGTTTCAGGCAAATTCAGAAACTTCCGCCAAGCGGTAAGGAATTCCGAGCTTGGCAAAAACTTTTTCGAGCATCTGCGCCTGTCTTAAATCCTTGTTCTCGAACAAAACGCCGCGCGGTCGCATATTATAAACCGCCGCAAACGCTTCGCTACGCGCCTTTTCGTCAATTTCCAGCAACGCCAATTCCCTCTGCACTTTTTCCTTTTCGATCCGGTTGTTTTCGACAACATACGGAATGTCCAAAAATAACATAATATCTACTCTATCACGTTCCGCAAATGATTATATTTTTCCGCCGTTTTATTTTAAGAAACTATTTGAAAACACAGAAAAATCGGGAAAGAAAACCTGATTTATCAATTATCAATTATTTTTTAGGTTAAACAACGATCTAAACCTTCAAAGTTAATTGATAATTGATAATTGATAATGCTTGTTTTTTTTATCGTCTTTCGAGTTTTCAAACAGCTTATGAGGGATGAGTTTAAAGGCAATTTACTGAAAAACTATTTATTTTAAGTAGTTGGCAGATTTATCATAATCTAAAAAACATCAGTAGAGCGAGCGGTAGCGAGTCTGACTCACTAGCGATTGTCTCTCAGCGAAGCAGACTCGCTACCGCTCGCTCTACTGATTGCCGACAGATTGAGATTCGTTTATTTTTGTCCGACTGCTTATGTCCGGCTGGATTTAAAACTAAAAAGGATGAGAGATTATTCATCCCTCATCCCTCAATAAATCCTTCGGATTTAACAAAGCAGATACGTGCTGTCCACCCAGCCGATTGAAACCCAGCGTCTGCCGCGTTTGACGCTGACGCGCGCCCATTCGCCCGAATATTCATTGACCCAGACGCGCGATCCGTGCGGAAGTTTGCCGACAACGCGACCTGACCAGGTGCGAACGTTCAGATTGCTTCGGCGGTCTGCCAAATCAACCGAACAATATTCCATATTCAGGTTGTAATTCATAAAAAGCGCGTTGGATTCGGCTAAAACAGCGGGCGCGACCGATTTGTTGTCCGCAATCCTTGCATCAGCGCCGAATGCCGTCATACTCGTAAAAACAAAAATCCCGATAAGTAATAAAGAAATTAATTTAACTTTCATCTTCTCTTCTCTGTCTCCTCTCTAATATAATGTTGAATCTGTCAACTTTTAATTGACTTTAATCGAGCCGAAATTTTGCTCTATTCCTATCATTAAATGCGAAAAGTTTCAAACGAAAGGGTCACGCTAGAACAATTTTATTTGAATAATATTGCCTTTTTTGAAAAATCGTGCCTAAAATTAATCCATAAGCAGTACAAATTGAAATCAAAAGGAGGGATTTATGTCTAAATTCGCAAATATTTTTGCGGTGACTTTGTTTGTTTTTTGTTCCGGTTTAACGGCTTCGGCGGCAACCTTTACGGTAACCGGCACCGCCGACAGCGGAGCGGGCAGCTTGCGGCAAGCTGTTTTGGACGCAAACGCCGCGGCGGGCGACGACACCATTGTGTTTGATTCATTATTCAACACGTCGCAGACCATCACGCTGACGACAGGAGAACTTTTAGTTACCGCCAACGGCAGCTTGACGATAAACGGTCCGGGACCGGAACTGCTGACCCTCAGCGGCAATAACACGAGCCGTATTTTGTCGAGCAGTGCGAATGCGGTCGTCAATATCAACGGTTTGAGATTTACTGCCGGAAACGGTGCCGGCACGACCAATACCGGACGCGGCGGCGCGATCTACAATGTCGGCGGCACGATGGTCATTACTAATTCGGTTCTCACCGGAAATTCGGCGGCAAACGGCGGCGCGCTAAATAATGCGGCTTCGACAAGTCCGTCGGTTCCCGCTACCCTGACGATTATCAATTGTTCCATTACGAATAATACTTCAAGCAGTTCGGGCGGCGCGATGCAGAACTTTTCGACTTCGTTCCTGAATATCAGAAACACGACCGTGGCGAACAATACGAGCAACGGAACCGGAATTGCGGGCGCGTTTCAGGCAAACGGCACGGTGACCATCACGAACTCGACCTTTTCGGGCAACAACGCACCGTCGGGAACGGGCGGCGGTGTTTATTTCAACGGGACGACGAGCCTGACTATGACAAACACGACAATTGTCAATAATTCGTCGCTAAACGGCGCGGGCGGACTGCACCGCACCGGAACGACCGCGGCTGTCAACATCCGAAACACGATTGTCGCCAACAACAATGGCAACGCGGCAAGTCCCGACGCTTTCGGGCTTGTCAGCTCGCAGGGCAACAACATTATCGGCAATGTTACGGGTTCGACGGGCTGGATCGGTTCGGATTTTCAAAACGTCAATCCGTTGCTCGGCACACTGGCGGCAAACGGCGGTTTGGGAAATACGCATCTGCCGCAGCCGGGTTCACCCGCGCTCGACGCCGGACAAAACTGCGTTGTTGATCTGTCCTGTCCGGTCGGCAATCCGCCGGTCGCGGTAACAACCGACCAGCGCGGCGTAACGCGTCCGCAAAACGCGATCGTTGACATCGGCGCGGTCGAAGTTGCCGTTGCCGCATCGGCGACCGTCAGCGGACAGGTTTTATCTTCCGGCGGCACTCCGATCAGAAACGTGTTTGTCACGATCAGCAATATGAGCGGCGTTATCGCAACGGCTCGAACGAACAGTTTCGGCAACTTTACGTTGAACAATGTTCCGCAAGGCACGGGCTACACGCTCAATGTCATCGCCAAACAATATACTTTCACGCCGCAGAACATTGACGTTTCCGGCAATGTTACGGGCGTAACGATTACCGCAACTTCGGGAAATATTTCTGAAAAGAAATAACATTTATCCGACAGTTGATTATTCTAAAAGCGGAACGATATTCATTGTCGTTTCGCTTTTTATATGATTTATGAATTGAATTTATAACCGAAACCGTGAACGGTCTGGATATATTGCGGGTATTTCGGATTGTCTTCGAGCTTTTGCCTGAGCCACGCGATATGCACATCAACCGTCCGCGTCGAAGGCATCGCGTCGTAGCCCCAAACTTCGTCCAGCAGTTGATTGCGCGAATGCACCGCGCCGCGATTTTCGATCAAGAATTGCAAAAGTTTGAATTCCATCGCCGAAAGCTCGACGGTTTTCGATCTTTTGGCGACTTCGGCGCGTTTGAAATCAATCTCGACATCGCCGAAATTGAAAATGTCGGGCGAATTATTCAGCGTCTTCGGGGAACGCCGAAGAAGTGCTTCGAGCCGTGCAAGAAGTTCGATAACCTCGAAAGGCTTGGTCAGATAATCGTCCGCGCCGAGCTTTAAACCGAGAACTTTATCAATCGTTTCGCCTTTTGCCGTGAGCATCAGAATCGGCGTGTTGATTGATTTCTGGCGCAGATCGCGGCAGACATCGTAACCGTTTTTCCTGGGCAGCATCACATCGAGAATTATCAGATCAAAGTTTTCCGACAAAGCCAGATTCAGCCCGCTTTCGCCGTCCGCCGCCGATTTGACGGCGAAACCTTCCGCCTCTAAACGGTCGGTCAGCGTCAAAATCAAGCCTGCTTCATCTTCAACCAGTAAAACTTTCATTTATCATTCATCATTCATCATTTATCATTTACCATTTATCGAAATCAACTTATTTTGTTAAATGATAAATGGTAAATGAACAATGAATTTGCTTCCCTTTCCGATTTCGCTTTCCGCCGTGATTTTCCCGCCGTGCGCCTCGACGGTTTCTCTGACCAGACTCAAGCCCAAACCGTTGCCGTGAATCTGTTCGTCAACGACCGCTTTTGCCCTGTAAAACGGCTCGAAAATATGTTTCAAATCCTTTGGCGCAATGCCGATTCCTCTATCTTCGACCGTAATTTTAACTTTTCCGCCGCCGTTTCGTACTGAAATTTTCAGCCATTTCTCGCCGTTCGAATATTTCAGCGAATTGCCGATCAAATTCTGAATCGCCTGCTTCAAAGCGTTCGCGTCGGCTTTGACCTTCGGCAGATTTTCGGCAATTTCCATTTCGACCTCAAAACCGTTTTCGTCAATCAAACCCCGGCAATCGCGAATCGCGTTTTCGACGATCGTTTTCACGCTTTGCTCACGAAAATCGTATTTCTTTTTGCCCGAATTCGCGCCGGCAAATTCGAGAATCTGCTCGACCATCGCCGAAAGTTTTTTGCCTTCCTTCTTAATCAAATTTCCGTAACGCGAAACCTGCGTTTCCTCACGCGTCACGCCGTCCGCCAGATTTTCGCCCGCCGAATAAATGACCGCCAACGGCGTACGGAATTCGTGCGAAACCGACGAAACAAAATCCACCTGCCGCTGCGCGAAAACCTGCGCCCGGTGCGCCGAAACGAAAATCAAAACAATCGCCGCCGCGAGCAAACCCAGAATGCCGAAACTTATCCCTAAATTCCGTCTGCGCGCTTTGGCGATAAATTGGTCGAGCGAACCGGCGGAATGCTGAACGTTGAGCGTCCAAATTCCTTCCTGCCGTAAATTGGTCTGAATAATAGTGCGCGGTTTTTCGCCCTCCTTTAATTTCAGTTGAAATGTCCCGACCGTCTGTTTTTCCTGTAATTTATCGGCGGAAACAGTTTCGGTTTTAACGGTCGAAAAAGACTGGGTTTGCACATTTTGATTAATGATTATGCCGTTTGTTTCTTTATTCTGTGTGCGCGGCGAAATTTCGCGGCTGGCAAAAAACATTAAATTATTCGGCGAAAGGTCGAAAAGTTTGGCATTCGAATCGGCAGAAGTTACTTCGCGCGTCTGAAAAATCTTCTGTCCGTTTTTGCCCGTAATCGCCAGATTAAAATCGCCTTCGGGAAAATGCTTCTTCGCCAATTCGGGCAGAATCTGATTTTTGACGGTGTTTTCATCGAGCTTTATCACCAGAAAACCTTTCCTTTCGGGAATATCAATCTTCGTCGCCGTCATCGGTTGAAAATTTATCTGCGGCGCGGGTTTTCTTTCACGAATCAACATCCGGTCAATTGTTTTTTCGGCTTCAAAAACCGTCATCACCAGCGCGAATCGTTCATCGTCAACCGGCTGAAAGTTTATTTCATCAGCCGAATTTGTCTTGATAATTTGAAGTTCTTCAGTCCAATCCGCCGCGACAAATTCGCGCTTTTCGGCATCGTAACGCAAAACGCCCGCATCGGGTTTGTTTTCAAAATAATAGAAATCCTTTATCAAATTCGGATACGCCGTCTTCCCGCGCCAGAAATCGTAACGCTCGTTAAACCGCGCCCAATCCTTACTTTGCCAGAGCGATTCGTCCGCCTGAAAATTAACGAACGCGCTTTGAATTTCGCGGTTAAAATCTTCGCCGAACCTTTTCGTGTCGGTTTGCAAACGCCGCGTCAGTCGGTCTTTTTCAGCCTCGCTGATCTGCCCGAGCCAGACGTATTGAAAAATCGCCAGCACGCCGAGCAAAGCGAGAAGTCCGACAACTAGAAAAATTTGAAATCGTGAACGCTTCATAAAAAAGATGCCGGATGTCGGATATTGGCTTTCAGCCTTCGGTCTACCGGCATCCGACATCTAGCATCTTATATCTTTTCAATTCTGTAAATGGTTTTACAAAACATTTTACATTCTTAACAAATTCTTTGCCTCGTCTTAACCTCTCGGCTTAAAATTCCTGCCAAACTTCAATATGTCATAAAGACAGAAATAATTTTTGGAGGCAAATATGAAAAGATTTATAGTTTCAGTTTTATGTGTATCGGTGTTTTTTATCGGTTTGGGCGGTTTGATTGAAAAGGCGAGCGCGACCCTTAAATCCGACGAGCGGGCTTTGGAGCTTTTGAGAAAAGCGCGGCAGGCAGTCGGCGGCGATTCGGCAATCGGCGGTGTCAGAAGTATGACGATCATCGGCAAAGCGACGAAAACTTTTGAAGTCGAAGGCGCGGCGCGAAACGAACAGGGCGATTGGGAAATCAATTTCGAACTTCCGAACAAAATGAGCCGCAAAATGAAGATCGGTTCGGGCGACGGTAATCAACTCGTTGACAAAAAAGTTGACGTGATCGTGATGAAAAAAGGCGACGGCGACAATCTGCAATGGAAAACCGCCGACGGCGACGGAATGAAAAAAGTTACCGTCGTGAAAAAAGACGGCACGAGCGAAGAAATAAAAGTTGACGGTAAGGAACCGATCATCCTCAAGAAAACCGACGGCGAAACCGCGACCTGGACTTCGGAAGACGGCAAAACCGTGAATGTTGACGGCAAACAGGTCTTTATCAAACGCGCCGACGGTCTGATGAGCAATGATAAAGTTCGCTCGAACGAACTTTTCCGCACGACGCTTTCACTACTTTTGACCGCGCCCGAAGGGATGGATGTCAGCTACACATACGTTGGTGAAGGCAGCGTTGACGGATTTTCGTGCGACATTATCGCCGCCAACGACGGCGGTTCGACCATCAAACTTTATCTCGACAAATCCACGAGCTTGCCGCGTATGATGACTTTTCAAGGCGCAAAACCGTTTGTCATCAGAATCAAAAAAGACGACAATCAGCCGAACACGAACGGCGAAACCAAAATCTTCGAGCGTAAATTAGAAGCGCCGGAAATGGCTGAGTTTCAGGTCAAATTCTCGGATTTCCGCAGCGTCAACGGTTTACAACTTCCGCACAAATGGACGCAGACCATCGGCGGAAAAACAGACGAGCTGATTGAAATCACAAGCTACGAAATCAACCCGTCGAACATCGCGGACAAATTCAAAGAAATTCCGACCAAAGTTTTTGTCAGAACGACTAAAGACCAATAATTTTTGAAGAAAAACAAAAAAGCGCGGGTTTCATGAAACCCGCGCTTTTTTGTTTTTCGTAAAGTTCATTTTATAAAAAGGTCAGTTCGGGCTAAGAATGGAACGCCGTCATTCTTGACGGCACAGCGTTTGAAAAACGCTCCAATGCCTTATTTTACCTTTAACTTGGCGGAGACTGAAGCAATGGACGACGCATTCGCGCCGTGTGCCGTCAAGCTGACGGCGTTCCATTCTTAAACCGAACTCATTGTTATTTTATAAACGGCGTTTCGCCGAGCGGCAGGTCAACCAGAATCGGGCGATGGTCGGAAATTCGGTCTTCGACAACTTCGTTGATTTCGGTCAAAGTCCGCCCGAAATGCGGCGCGAACAGGTAAGATTGATTGCGATCGTCGGGTTTTGTCAGATTCGCGGGTTTGACGAAAATCCAGTCGAGCTTGTATTTTCCGATGAACCCGATCGGGCGTTCAACCTGATAAGTCGTAACAAAACCCGTCCTGCCGCGTTCGTTCGAGCCTGAAAGTTTTTTACCTTTTTTTCCGACCGACCGCGCCGGGTCGCCGCGAAAATCAAACGCGCCGCCGTCCGCGAACCGAAAATTTTCGAGCGTCGTGAAAAATTGCCGTTCGGGATTCGGCGAAACAAAAGGAATGCTTTTGACCGTCGGATTGGCGTGCGTTCGTCCGAAGGTGATCGCTGTCAAGGCAAAATCTTCGAGAAAGCCGATCCCGAGCATCATCGTAATTCCCTGTTTTATCCAAAATTTAGGGCTTCCGAAACGCTTCGTCAATTCGCGGCGGAACGATGTCGGAGTCAGGTCCGAGGTCGAAGTGTTCATATCGCCCGCCAGAATCACCGGATGGTTAATTTCCTTGATCTGCGCCAGCAATTCTTTTAACTGTTTTTGACGATTAGACGGTTTTGTGCGGTTTTCGAGATGTGTTGCGACAATGGTGACGCGTCCTGCCGGAAGGCGCGAATCGGCAATCTCGGCAATCAGCGATGTTCGTCCGCCGCGTCTGACTTCGGACATAATCTTTTCCAGAAAAATTCGTTTTGAAAGTTCTCGCTTGCCTTTTTCAAGTAAACTAGCACCTTTTTTCTCGCTTTTATACCAATCGTAAGGTTGTGTTTCAAACGGCACAAGGCGGACATTTTCAAGCGGAAAACGGCTTAAAATGGCGATTCCGTGAAGCCCTCGGTACCGCTCGGTGTCAACATCTATCAAACTCAAAACCTCGCTTTCATCTTTATTTTCCGCGATCACTTTCTGATTGATGTGAATCGGGCTGAGTTCGATAAACTGGACTCCGAAGGCGTAATTCATCCCGAGTTTCGCGGCGAGATCGGCGGCGATATTGCGATAATCGGTGCGTTTCATTCCGAGATCGACCTCGTTCAAAACGATCACGTCGGCTTCTCTGAGCAGCGCCGCCTGTTCTAAAAGGTCGCGCCGTTTGTCGCTGTCGGGCGGAAATCTTTCGTTATCGAGCAAAGCCAGTAATTTTTCTTCGCTTTGAAAAACGGCTTCGATTGCATCAAATTCCAAACCGCGTTCGATGTTCCAATGAACCACGCGCAAAAATTTGCCGAGCCTTTCCGAATTCCTCAAAGACAAAGGCGCATTGCTTTGAAAAGAATTATTGACAAACGGTTGTGTCAATAACAGGCTGAGTTTGCTTTCCAGCGATTCCGAAAGTTTCTCGTTATCGTAAAGTTGTTTTAATTCCGTGTAAGAAAAAAACTCCGGCGCTTTTGGCGTTTCCGCTTTTGCCGAAACCAAAAAACTTCCGAACAAGATAAGCAATATCAGAAGTTTTAACTGATATTTCAAGTATTTTTTGCCGTTTGAAAATTTAACCATCACTTTTAGCCGTTTTGTAAAGTAAAATTTATTGAGAGTTTTTTTACACAAAAATATATATTCAAACCCTGAAAAAGCAAAGTTTTCTTAACACCGATCTAATATGAATTTAACTTAACGAAATTCCGCGAAACTTTATAAAATTATTCCTAACCGTTAGTTGCGATGAAAAAGCCATTTAGCAGGTTGCCGCGTTCGCCCTTCCCGTAAAATCCGCCAAAACTGCCCGAATCTCGCCGTAAGTGTAATTTTCGCCTAAATATTCCTTGATCGGCGAAAGTGCGCCGATGTCTTGAAATTTAACAATCGCTTCTCTGATCGGCTCGATTTTGTCTTCGTGAACGAGGTCGGTCAGCGCGATTTCGCCGCTCTGTATAAACCGCGCC
>JALHNX010000118.1 GCA_022843305.1 Pyrinomonadaceae bacterium
GGTATTACTGCAAACTTCTGAGTAAATTGACTGCCTGTTGCCGGTCGTTCAAAGAAATATTGTCCTTCAAATTTGCGGTTAAATTGAGATATTCCTGCAATACGGCTTTCGCTTCCGGTTTTCTTCCGAGTTCGGCATAAAGCATTCCGAGCCGCAAAAGAACGGTTTTCGATTCGGGCAAAAGTTCGGTTTTGGCTTTTTGTTTGGCGGCTTCGAGTTCGCGCAGAGCCGTCGCTTTATCGCCTTTTTGATACAAAACGACAGCGAGTTTTTCGGTCAAAGCCGCCGCGTAAATCGGCAGACGATTGCGGGCTTCGCGCAAACTTTCTTCGGCTTTTGCGAGATTTCCGGTGTTTGAATAAATGAGCGCGAGCGTTTCGTAAGATTGATAAAGCGTGTAGGCATTCAGATTTTCGGGCGGCATTTTGATGACGGTTTGCAAATCAGCGAGTGCTTCGTCTGTCCGTTTCAAAGCCATCAAATTTCGGGCGCGTCCCATATAGGCAAGGGCGTTCGGGCGGTTTTTGATTGACCGGCTAAAGGCTTCAACCGCTTCGCCGGGTCTTCCGGTGTTCGATAATTCTGCGCCGTAATTGACGAATGTATTGGCTGAAGTCGGGTCAATTTTCGCGTTATGCGACCACAACGCAAAATCGTTTTTCCACGTTTGATTGTAAAAATAAGTTTGAATGCTCAACGGAATGCTCAATAAAATTGCCAAACCCAAAATTATGCCGTCCGCTTTTTCCGCGAAATGACGTTTGAGCAAATCTTCGAGAAGCGAAAAAACGATTATCAGCAAACCGAAAAGCGGCAGATACAGATAACGGTCGTGAACGATCTGGTCGAACGGAAACGAAGCGGCGTTCAGAACGGGCAAAAGCGGCAGCAAAAACAAAGCCGCGCCGATCTTTCGCAAAAAAGAATTTCGACAGGCGAACCCGAGCGCGGCGATTATCGCAAGCGAAATAATCAGCGGCAAAATGAAATTTGCAAAACCGATTTCGGTAACGGGACGCAGAGGATAATTTACGCCCTGCACGAGCGGCAAAAACATCTGTTTTACATAAAATACGAAAACCGCCGGCACTGTTAAAATCGCGTTCGAGAAATTTGTCGCGTCTTCGACCGGCTGCGTGATTTTCCCCAAAACCGCCCAACGCGTAAGGAAAAATAAGGCGGCAATCGCGCCGAAAATCGCGGTCGAATTTACCGACGAATCTAAAAAATTCTTGGTTTTATCGGACTTTTCCGCCGTTTTGTTTCGTTCGGCAAAAATCAAAAAATAAACGGGGACGCACAGTAAAGCAACTTCCTTCGCGCCGAGCGAAACGGCGTAAAGCGCGATCGCGAATATTAAATCAAGCGATTTTTTGCCCGCTGCCCATTTATCGGCAAACCAGAGCGAACCGAGAAACGACAGTGCAAACAGCAGATCGGGCGAGCCTGAAATCCAGGCGACCGATTCGGTGTGAACCGGATGAACCGCGAAAATCAGCGAGATCGCAAACGCGGTGTTTTGTGAAACGTTCCAGCGTCGCAAAAGCAAAAAGCAAAGCAGGCAAACGCCGATATGCAGCAAAAGATTTGATAAATGCCAGCCGAAAGGACTTATGCCGAAAATCTTAAAATTCAAAATCAGCCACGCAACAAAAGTCGGACGGTAATAATTGCTCGCCGCAATCGTGCCGTCGCCTTTGAATGCCCAAACATCGGAAACGAGCGCTTTTCCGTAAAGTGAGGAATCCTGAATCAAAGGATTACGCAGAATTTGGCGATTATCGTCGTAAACAAAATCGCCGCCGAGCGAGTTTGCGAAAACGACGAAGGCGACGAGCGCGATCAAGATCAAAGGGCGCAGTTCGGTTTTGAGATTCATAGATTGCAGTTTGGCGAAAGATTATTCCGCCAACAATTCTAACGCAGTTTCGAGCGGATTTGTAGAGATGTCGTCAATTAAGCCGATTTTCAGAGCTTCATCGGCGGAAACCCGTTTCGCCGTAAAAAACATTTCGAGCGCGATGCCCTGACCGATCAGACGCGGCAATCTCTGCGTTCCGCCCCAGCCCGTCATAATTCCGAGCTGTGCGCCCGGGTGCGAAAACTGCGCGTTCGGCGCGGCGATTCTTTTTTTGCAAGCCAAAGCCAAATCCAAAGCGCCTCCGAAACAATAACCGTTGATTGCCGCGACCGCATTTGTTTTAGTAATTTTGTTCATCAAACTTTGCCCAAACAAAGCGAATTCGCGTGCGGTTTCGCTCAAAACTTGTTTGATTTCGCGCAAATCCGCGCCTGACGCGAAAACATCATCTTTGCCGGTAAAAATTATTTTCGGTGTTTGATTTTCCGAAATTTCGTGGTCGAGAAGCTCGTCTAATTTTTCCAAAACAAAAATCGAAAGCGGACTGCGGATTTCAGGACGGTTAAACCGGATGACGGTTATTTCCGAAATGTTTTCAACAATTAGGGCATTGTTCACAGGAAAATTTTAGCTTAATTGGTTTGGCACAACAAACTTCAGTTTGTTAAGGGATGCGGCAAAAGCGGCTAACTTATATTCGTCGGACATTTTACAGTTGCGCGGCGTAAAGCGATAGAATACTATGTTTTTGAAATTATGTTTAAAAAACATAGGTTTTAGGCAAAAGAAAAAAGTGTCAACGTCCTAATCAATGTTTTCATTAACGGAGGTGCAAAATGTTTGGGGAAAAAGTAAAAATCCGCGATGGAGCAGGCAATTCATTTGTCATTGAAATCGATACCTGTAATTTTGTTAGACTTGCTTTTGAATTAAAAAGGAATGGTAATAATAGACTTTGGCGCCCGAGTGGATTGTTTGGCGGCGGCGACTGGGAAACTTTAGAACAGGGTTATATTACCCCTTCAAAAGGCGATGTCTGGTACTCGCGCGCGAAAGGCGATTTCAAAGAGGGAATTGAAACCAGTGATGCCAATCATTTAGACATATATTTGCATAAATCTGGCGATAAAGCGTCTGAATACTACGGCATTACATTATTTTCATTTATTACTCTTAACGGACCGAATTCAAGTGGTGGTTCCGGATATATCGACCAGCCATTTGCTCTACAAGCTAAAGGTGGTCAAATTTCTTGGGATATACCCGGTCGTTATAAAAGCCAGTAATGGTCGCATCCCTTTGGATACTTTTGATCCTGAGCGAACCGTTCATATTTAGAAAAATTAAAAAGCTCTCGGTTCTGACAAACCAAAGGCTTCGATCTTTGAAAACCGAATAAGCTATCAAGCAATAGCCATATTACAAACCTGCTTTGCATTTTCAATCAGTGTATCTGAAAATGTATTTATTACACATTGTTTTTGAATGCTGCAGAGTGAATGAATTTTTAAACTTATTTACCCTATACCACTCTATAACATATTATAAAACTAGGTAAAAAAGAGCTTAATGTTTAGAATCAATAAAGCGCATCCATGGCACGGCATCCCGATTGGCGAGAAAGTGCCGAATGAATTAACGGTTTTTATCGAAATTGTCCCGCGTGACACGGTCAAATACGAGGTTGACAAGGAAACGGGTTATCTGAAAATTGACCGACCGCAACAATACTCAAACGTCGTTCCGGCAAACTACGGGTTTATTCCGCAAACTTACTGCGCCGAACGGATTGCGAATCTGGCGCGCGAAAAAGCGGAAGGTTTTGAGATCAGCGACGGCGACGGCGACCCGCTCGACATTCTGGTTTTATCCGAACATCACATTCCGCGCGGCGACATTATCCTCAAAGCGCGTCCGATTGGCGGCTTTTGTCTGATTGACGGCGGCGAAGCGGACGACAAGATCATTGCGACCCTCGTCGGCGATAAGGTTTACGACAATTTCGCCGATATTTCCGATCTGCCGGAAGGCATCGTCAACCGCGTGGAACATTATTTTTTAACCTACAAACAGCTTCCGAGCGAAGTGGCAAAATGTGAAATCGCTTTTAATTACGGGCGCGAACAGTCTTATGAAGTAATCAGGGCGGCAATGGCGGATTATCAGGATCTGCTGGCAAAATTGAAATAAATTAACCACAAAGGCACAAAGGACACGTAGATTTTTAAAATTTTCTATTGAGTTCTTTGTGACTTTGTGGTGAAAATTAAAAGAAAATCACCCAGGTGGCAAAGTCGTCAGAGATATTTTCAAAGTGATGCTTTTCGCCCGCCGCGACAAAAAGCGCGTCGCCGATTTTACAATTGATGTTTTCGTTTTCCTTTATTAGATCAGCCGTTCCGCTGACGATGATGTAAAATTCGTCCTTTTCGTGCGGGGTTTGGTAATCGTTTCCGCGCGGCGCGAAAAATTCGAGTTCAAGATCGCCTTTCGTAAAAGCGTTTGTAAACCAAACGCCTTCCGTCCATTTTTCGTTGGCGGGCAATGGAAGTTTGGCGCGAAATTCTTCAACCGTAAATTTCATAGTATATAATTTTGAGTCCCGCCTTCAGGCAGCTTCGCGTTTCATTACAACTTTTATTGTTGAACCGTTTAAACTGCCTGAAGGCGGGACTCAAAACCTGCTTATTTAAGCGTTAGCGGTTTTTTTTTCGTTGACGTAGGTCAGCCACGGCGCGTCGTTCGGCGCAGGGCGTTCGCCGCGAATGATCTCGAAGAAACGGTCTTGCAAAACTTTGGTGATTTCGCCGCGTTTGCCTTCGCCGATGGTGATGCGGTCAACCGAACGAATCGGCGTGATTTCGGCAGCTGTTCCGGTAAAGAAAAGTTCGTCAGCCAGATAAAGTGCGGCGCGTTGGACGGTTGTTTCTTTGACCGGAATGCCGAGTTCCTGAGCGATTTCAACAACCGAATCACGCGTAATACCGGGCAGAATCGAAGATCCGAGCGGCGGCGTGATCAATGTTCCGTTATTGACAATAAAGAGATTTTCACCTGAACCTTCCGACACCATTCCGCGGTCGTCGAGCGCGATGCCTTCGGAAAATCCGGCTAATATCGCTTCCATTTTAATAAGTTGGGAATTCATATAATTCGCACCGGCTTTGGCAACCGCCGGCAGGGAATTTGTCGTGATGCGCGTCCAACTCGAAACGCAAACGTCAACCCCGGCTTCGAGCGCTTCTTCGCCGAGATATTTGCCCCAATCCCAGGCGGCGATGTATGCGTCAACCGGATTCGGGAAAGGATTTACACCGAACGCGGGTTTTTCTTCGTTCAGACCGCGAAAGATGACGGGTCGCAGATAGCAGGCTTCCAATTGGCTGTCGCCAACCAGATCAACCGCCGCCTTGCAAAAGTCTTCACGGGTGAATTTGTGATCCATCCGATAGATTTTTGCCGAATTCATAAGCCTTTGCATATGTTCGGTCAAACGAAAGATTGCCGTTCCGTTGACGGTTTCGTAGGCGCGAATGCCTTCAAAAACGCTCGAACCGTAATGAATCGCGTGCGTCATTACGTGAACGCGGGCATCGTTCCAATCAATCAGTTCACCATTGCGCCAAACCTTCGGCGCAATCCGCAAAGTATTAACATCTTTTGTTGACATAATTTTTTATAAAGACTCCTTAAAATGGGTATGAATTTGAAGATTCTAAAAGATAAAACAACTAAACAAACGAATTTTCAGAAAAAATGTCTGTCTCTATAGCATACATTTAAGGATAGTATAAGGCAGGCGGTTTCGCAAGAAAGGGTAAAAGTTCAGTTAATTTGAAAATAACTAAAACTTTTACCCTCATCAAGTCAAACGGTAAAATTTATAAAATAAATAAGCGCGGCGCGGTGTCGTCGAGACGGCTTCGATAAATGATGCCGTTTATTAATACTGATATTATAATCGGTTGATCACCGGCTCCGGCTAATTCCGGAGGCATTGCGAAATCAATCGTATAAACGCCGGGTTCGACGAGCCTCGGAGCAGCGAGGATGCCGATATTTTCCCGACCGCCGATTTTAATTGTGATGGCACCGGCTGAAAGATTTTCGGTGACACCTGTTAAATATACTCTTAAAACCGATGGAACGAGTCTGCTTCCGCGCAGTCTGAAGGTTCTGACGGTAAACGGTTCGGTGGTCAGAACACGGTTTGTGGCGTTGAAAATTCTGGCTCGTCCGCCCGGTCCCGGAGATAATAAATTCGTAAAAATATCGGGTCTGGCAGGGACAACCGTAATACTGCCTCTGAAAATGACACCATTGTTGTTGATAACTACCGGATAGACCGTTCCTGCATCGGAACCGGCTAATCCCGGCGGGACCACAAAAACAATCTGCCGCTGTCCGACCGATTTTAATCCGGCTGCTGCTCCGTTAACAGTCATCGTCACGCCGCTTAATTCAATCGGAAGCGTAAAGCGTCGTTCGATTGAGCCGACAGCGGTACGGGCGATAATCGGCTGATTCAAGCCCGAGTTGTAATCCAAAATCGCTAACAGTCCGGGCGATACGCCTTGAACAGCAGGCGGCTGTTGCGGAGTCGGGGTTGGCGAGGGGGACGGAGTCGGCGTCGGCGTTCCGGTCGGGGTCGGGGTCGGCGACGGAGTAGGCGTTGCCGACGGAGTCGGAGTCGGTGAAGGTGTCGGAACCGGCGACGGCGAAATCGCAATCCGGCTTGCTCCGGTCGAAAAATTAAAAGCGGCGGCTGATTCGGTTTGCACATCGGGAAGCAAATAATAATAAACTTCGCTCGATAAATCGCTGTTTCCGGTTCCGGTTTCGGTCTGCGAAAGATTAAACGTCATTCGATCAACGGTGTTACTCGGGATCGGCTGAATCGAAGCCAGAAAGAAGGCAGGCACCGGAAGTTTTGTCAGGCGTTTAAAGGGTCGCGGAGTTGCGGGAGTCGTCGGTACAACAATCGGGGTTGTCGAATAAATCTGCGCCGGACGCGCCGCGACATTATTCAATCCTTCATCGGCATTGGTCGGAATTGTTCCGTCCGAACCGCGAATGTTCATTCGGGTTTCCATAACGATGGTTTGCGGTGTGCGGCTTGCGTTGTAATCGGTGAAACCGGGATACCGCTGAATATCGCCGCCCGATGTGCCGCTGTCAGCATCACTTCGCGGTAAAACACGTTGAAAAGAATTTGTCGCTAATGTCGTGTCGTAAATAAAAGTTGCAAAACCGGGCTGATTTACTCCGCTGTGTTCATTTTGCAAATCGGCGTGTGAATCGAAGGCAATATACCGACCGTCGCGGCTCATCCGTCTGCCGGAATTTAAAACGTTGACAACATCGCCCAGATTAGTGCGGGTGGTGGTCGTAACCTGTTTGCGGTTCGCGCCCAAGGCTCCCGCCGCGTCCAGATCGGCGTAAAAGATTTCCTCGTTATTATCCGCGTTGCTTCCGGTCATTCCGGGAATCGGATTGTTTCCGTTACTCATAAAAGCAACCCGCCATCCGCCGGCGGTCAGATTCGTGATAGTCGAATTGATGTTATAAATCGGATTTGCAATCGTGCCGCGGGTTGTCGCTGTCAGCTGTGTCAGAGTCGCGCCGACGCGGACAAAAGAATAAATCTCGTCGTTGTCAAAACTCGGCGCAGCGTTTCCGCAGGTTGCCGTCGGTGCTGTCGGGCAGGGAACCAAATCGCGGTTTGACGTAAAGCTGATCGCGGCTCCGGTATCGTCAATGCTCGAATTTTGATTATCGTCGGCGATAATCGGAAAAATCGTTGACGAACCGGCAACCGGCAGACGGCTCGGAGTCGTATTTGTTACGCGTGTAAAAGCGCCGCCCGTCAATTCAGCCAAAGGAATTTCATCACCGGCGGATAAATCGGCAACCGGCGGCGCGGCGGGAACTTCATAAAACCACATTTCGGTATTGCCGTCATTGACCAGATTATTGGTTTGATTAGGACTGGTTCCGACCAGACAATCATTTGAAGTGGTCGCATTGGGATTGAAACTTCCCGGATTGGTTGCGCTGACAATCGCCGGAATCGGCGGGTTCGCCGTCGGGTTTCCCGGATACGCGCAGGTCGCGTTTGAACTAAAAGCAATCCAGCGTCCGTCGTTGCTGATTACGGGGCGAATATTAACAATATTAACTTTAATATTGTCCTGCTGATTCGGTGGGTTTGCCGTGTTGTTTAATAAAGATTTGGTATCGGTAATTTGAAAAATACGGCGCTGCGCATAATCAAACAGAAAAATTTCGATGTTTCCGTCCGCGTTGCGCGGATTTTCCGTGGCGAGATTGCCGGCTGATTCAAAAACGATGAACCGACCATCGCCCGAAATGCCGCCCGCAAACGAATCGTTGATGGACGATGAAACCTGACCGATTACCGAATCAACCTGAGCTGTGACGGTAAAAGAACTGTTGAGTAAAATAATGACTGCAAGTAAAACGAAAATGTGAAATTTCACAAAATCCTCCGAATTTTATATTTTTACGAGGGCGTAAAAAAGAATTAAAAACAAATAAATGCACTTAGCACAAAAGATTGCATTTTAAAGGTAAAAAATGCGTTCTGCAAGCAAGTATCAAGTTTAAATTGCAAATGTGTTTGAAAAACAACTGCTTTGATGCCGCAAAAGTCCGGATTGGTTGTCGTTTCACATATAACATTTATCATTTATCATTTACCATTTATCATCGGGAATTTCTTGAGCGGATCAAAAAACTTAATCTTTCAGTCAATTCGATAAATGATAAATGGTAAATGGTAAATGTAAAATAATGATTGTCGCGGGCGAAGCGTCGGGCGACGCGCACGCGGCAAAACTCGTCCGCGCCCTCCGCGAGTTTGCGCCTGAAAAAGATTTCGGGTTTTTCGGGGCGACCAGCCATAAATTACGCGAAGCAGGTGTCGAAGAAATTGTCAACGCCGACGATTTTTCGGTCGTCGGTTTACCCGAGATCGCCAAAGCATTGCCGATGTTCTGGAAAGATTTCAAGAAATTAAAACAAACCGCAAAGGAGCGAAAACCCGATGTTGTTATTCTGGTTGATTTTCCCGACTTTAATCTGAAACTTGCCAAATCGCTCAAAAAACAAGGCTTAAAAATTATTTATTATATTTCGCCGCAGCTTTGGGCGTGGCGCAAATACCGAATCAAAACGATCAAAAAATATGTTGATTTGGTGTTGGCGATTCTGCCTTTTGAAAAAGATTGGTATGCACGGCAGGGAATTTCGCATGTCGAATACGTCGGCAATCCGACAGTCAGAGAAATTCATTCAAATCTAACAAAAGAACAATTTTGCGTGAAACACAACCTCAATTCGTCAAAGCCGATAATTTCGCTGCTTGCCGGAAGCCGTCATAAAGAAATCGTGCGGATTTTGCCCGAATTGCTCGAAACCGCCGCCTTGATGGAAGAGCAAAACGCGGATTTGCAGTTCGTTGTCGCGCTTGCCGCAACGCGCCGTTTGGAAGAAATTGAAGAAGCAAAGGCAAAGGCAAAAAAAATGCCGAAAATTTTTACGGTCGTGAAAGGCGAAACGCACGAAGCCTTAAATGCCTCGGATGCGGCGGCGGTTACCAGCGGCACGGCGACGCTCGAAACCGCGATTATCGGAACGCCGTTAGCAATTGTTTATAAAACTTCGCCGCTCAATTATAAATTACTGCGCCCTTTGATTTCGGTCGAGCATTTCGGGCTGATAAATCTGATTGCCGAAGAACGGCTTGCCAAAGAATTAATTCAGGATGATTTTACGCCGGAAACTCTAGCGCGGGAACTTTTTCGGCTGCTTGAACCCGCCGAAAATCAAAAGATGCGCGAACGGCTGAAAGCGGCGACCGACAAATTAGGACACGGCGGCGCGTCGAAACGGGCGGCGGAATTTATTTTAAACCTATTAAAATAATTACTTTACTAAATATTTCAATTGTTCCGAGTCATGCATTTAGGCGGCTTTCAGCCGCGCTTCGCGGGCGGCTGCCTGCTCAAGCAGGGACTCAAAACTATTACCGAATACCTGAATTATTCTGATTTTTCTTTAAGTCGTTTTTTTATTTCTTTGACTTCCTCCTTCAAACGCGCCAGTCCTTTGACGTGCGCGTTTTGGCGTTTGTATTCGTCGAGCGGCTGAACGGGTGTTCCCCACCAAACTCCTTCCCGGACGATTTTTCCGGGCAAAACTCCGGCTTGCGAACCGATGACCGCGCCTGATTTAACGGTTGCGTGATCGCCGAAACCGACCTGCCCGCCGATCACACAGTCGTCTTCGATGACGGTCGAGCCGGAAATTCCGGTTTGCGAGGCGATGACGACGCGCTTGCCGATTTGGACGTTATGCGCGATTTGGACGAGATTGTCTATTTTCGTGCCGTTACCGATGCGCGTTTCGCCAAGTGCGCCGCGGTCAACGCAGGTATGCGCACCGATTTCGACATCGTCGCCGATTGTTACCGTTCCGATTTGCGGAAATTTGACATAACCGTTCGCGCCGTCGCGGACATAGCCGAAACCGTCCGCGCCGATCACCGCGCCGCAATGCAAAATCGTGTTGTTGCCGATTGTGCAATTGTCTTCGATAAAAACATTCGGATGAATCGTGCAGTTTGCGCCGATTTTTACGTTATCGCCGATTTTGGCGCCGGCGCGAACCTGCGTCCGGTCGCCGATTTCCGAATTTTCGCCGATTGTTACATAAGCGCCGATAAATAAACCTTTGCCGAGTTTTGCAGATGCGGAAACGATGGCGGTTTTATGAGTAATCGTTTCGCGCTTTTTCGGCGGATGAAGAACCACCGCGATTTTCGCAAAAGCGAGCTTCGGATTTTTTACTTTGATTATGGGAATGGAAATTTTCGCATCGAAATTTTCATGAACAATCAGGCAGGAAGCATTGGTTTGATTGGAATTATCGGCTTTTTCAAGAAAGGTAATTTCGTTTTCAGATGCTTTTTCAAAACTTGCAACGCGCAGAATTTCCGAATTGCCGTCGCCGTCCAATTTTCCCTGCAAAAATTCAGCTATTTCCGCTAGTTTCATTCGTCAATTATGATTTTTTTCGGCTTCGTTGACAATTGTTTGAAGGAAAAATTCGATGCCTTCGATCTCAAAACCGTGTTCGCGTTCGATGCGTTTAATGATCGGTGCGCTGTCGGAGTCGAGAAAATCGAGGTCGGCAAGGTCGAGCGTAATATTTCTGCCGCGCTGTTCGCGCAGATCGAGCGCGATTTTTTCGAGCAAAATCGCGTCTTCCTGCATCAGCGAACCTTCGATGCGTAAAATCGTCTTTCCGCGTTCCGTGTCTTCGAGTTCGGTAATTTTTGTCGGCATTAACTTAAATGTATAAAGGTTTTATCCGGTAAATGTCAATACGCGGGAACGTTTGAAGTAGTTATCGAAATGTAAAATTATAACCGCACGGATTGTTTTTCAAACTGTGCGGTTTATTTAGAATTGCGCATTAAAGCGTGATTAGGGTCTGTAACAGACAATTTCAAGTTTTTCCCTGAGGCTTCAAAATCAGAGCGCTTTTCAATGCGTAAGTTTTTGCTTTAAACGTTATTCCTCGGTTGCCGGAACTTCTTCCCGACCGCCGCCGCGGCGTTTTTTGCCTTTGCCCCGGAAATCTCCTTTGAACTGCTCTTTCATTTTCGCCGCTTCTGTGCGTTGTTCGGGCGTTAAAACCGCGAAAATCCGAGCTTTCGTTTTTTCCTTTTCGATGAACATTTGTTTCATCGTTTCCGATTGGATATTAGCGATTTGGTTGACCTGTTCTTCGTTGAACGTGCCGTCCAAACCGAGATTTTCGGCTTGTTTATGATTCTCGCGCATTGCCTCCATCAAAGGTTTAACGCGTGTTTTCGACTCATCCATGATCGTTTTGACCTGAGTTTTCTGTTCGTCGGTCAAATTCAGTTTTTCCGCGATGCGGTCGAAACCTTTTCCTGCGAAACCCATTTTGTCCATTCCGCCGCGTTTTCCTTTCTGGGCGAAAATAAATATTCCGCCCAAAACCAAAACGGCGACTGCCAAGATTGCGATTGTTGTTTTTTTCATTGTTACTCCTAACTTATATCTCCAAAATATTTCGCGTTTTCTGTCCGCGTTCAGGGTGTTTAACGAAATATTTTCGGTGCCGAACGTAAATAAATCGGGGTTTTATGCAAAGAAATGTAAATGTTTGGGCATCGAAAAGTATTTTGGCGTAAAATATTTTTCGGGTATGAGTAAAATTTTAATAATTGATGACGATGAAGAGCTTTGCGAGCTGGTGAGCGAGTATTTGAGCGTCGAAGGTTTTACGACCGAAGCCGTTCACGACGGCGAAAGCGGTTTGCAAAAAGCACTTTCGGACGATTATGAATTGGCGATTTTAGACGTGATGCTGCCGAAGAAAAACGGCTTGGACGTTTTGCGCGAGTTGCGGAAATCTTCAAAACTTCCGGTTCTGATGCTGACCGCCAAGGGCGACGATATGGAACGCATCGTCGGGCTTGAAATCGGCGCGGACGATTATCTGCCGAAACCTTTCAACCCGCGCGAGCTGGTCGCACGGCTTCGCGCCGTTTTGCGCCGCGTGGGCGACGGCGAAGAAAAAAAGGTCGCACCCGAAACTTTTGCGGTTGACGACATCGAAGTTTCGCTTTCGGGAAGAACGGCAAAAATCGGCGGCACGGAATTGAATCTGACGGCGGTCGAATTCGATCTGCTCGTCGCTTTGCTCGAACAGGCAGGCAAAATCGCCAAAAAAGAAGATTTAAGCCAGCGGGTTTTAGACCGCCGGCTTTCGCCATATGACCGAAGTTTGGATATGCACGTCAGCAATCTGCGAAAGAAACTCGGGCTACGCGAAGACGAAAGCGAAAGAATCAAGACAATTCGCTCGGTCGGTTATATTTATACGGTTGTTTGATAGTTGTCGGTGGTCAGTTGTCGGTTGTTAGTTAAAAGACGCAACGGATAACTGACCACCGACAAATGACCAAATGAAATGAGTTTATTCTTAAAAATTTTTCTGTGGTTCTGGCTGGCGATTGCTCTGCTGATCGGCGTTTTCAGCTTTGTCAGTTGGACGACGCAGAATGAGCCGCTGGTGCGTCAGCGGCGAATTTTGTTTACCGAAAGTTTTAATTTTCAGGTTCAGACCGCCGGACAAATCTATCAAAACGAACAGAAAGCGGGTTTGGATGAATACCTTGCCAGATTAAGAAACTCGGAAAGAGTTTCGGCGGTCGGCGTTTACAATAAAAACCGACAACTTATTTCGGGCGAAGAAATTTCGCCGAACGGACTGAGATTATTCGATCAGGCTTTGCAAAGCGAGGCGGTCGAATTCGACCGTCTGCCCGACGAAACCTTTGCGGCGAAAAAAATCGTGCTGAACGACGGCTCCGAATATGTGATGTTGATTCAGTTAAAGCGTTATCAACCGGTCGGCGCACCCGACCGCAATACCTGGATCTGGCGAATTTTAGCCGTAATTTTAACCGGCGGTTTGGTCTGTTACGGTTTGGCGCGTTATTTGACATCGCCGATCGTCAAACTTCAGCGGGCGACAAAAAGATTGGCGGAAGGCAATCTGCAAACGCGGGTCGGTAAAAAGGGAAGTAAAGGCGGCGACGAACTTTCGCAATTGGCGCGGGATTTCGACGAAATGGCGGAAAGAATCGAATCTTTGGTGACATCGGAAAAACGCCTGACGCAGGATATTTCGCACGAACTGCGCTCGCCGCTGGCGCGGATGAATGTCGCGCTCGAAATTGCCAAGCAAAAAGTAAATCCTGAATCGCAGGCGATGCTGGAACGCATCGAAAAGGAATCTATCCGTTTGAACGAGATGATCTCGCGGCTTTTGATACTTTCAAAACTTGAAAGCGGCGGACAGGAACTCGAAATGCAAAAGGTCAATCTGAAAAAAGTGGTTGAAGAAATCGTCGCGGACGCGGATTTTGAAGCGCAGGCGAAAAATAAAGCCGTCAAAATTACGGCAATCGAAGACAGCCGTTTTATGGGAAGCGAAAATCTTTTGCGGAGCGCGGTCGAAAATGTTTTGCGAAACGCCGTGCGCTACACGGACGAAAAAACGACGGTCGAAGTTTCGCTCAAAAACGCGAACGGCGACGCGGTTATTAACATCAAGGATTACGGCGGCGGTGTTCCCGAAGCCGAACTCGAAAAACTTTTTCGCCCGTTTTACCGCGTCGGCGAAGCCCGCGAACGCAAATCCGGCGGTGTCGGACTTGGCTTGGCAATCGCCCAACGCGCCGTTTTTGCGCACAAAGGCTCGATCAAAGCCCGCAACACGGGAAAAGGTTTACAGGTCGAAATCAAACTTCCGGTGAACGGCGGGCATTAACGAACGACTGAATCCCGAGAACCAGAAAGATCAGACAGAGCAGAGCCATCGCCGCCTGCGAAACGACCGCCGGCGACAGCGAAAGTGCGCTGCCCATCGAAAGCAGACGGTAAGCCGGAACGATAAAACCGATCAGCGCGACCAGCAATGCGCCGTGCATCAGATGTTTCCGCAAAGATTCGTTCGACTTTGCAAACGCGCCGAGCAGAGCGATCACCAGACCGAAAAACGCCGGGATCAAAGCCGTCATACTTGCCCGGTCGCCGAGCATTCCCCAGACATAGCCCGCAATTCCAACCAATATTAAAGCTAATCCGCAACCAATCGCCGTTGAAGGCATAATTTTTTAACCTCACAAAATAGATGTTTTAATCAAAATAGCAAATTTTGGCGGGAAAAACGAAACGGGAAAAATTAAAAAAGCCGATTCTAAATAGAACAGCGGTTAATTTAGCATTCTTTTGAAATATTTAAACCGCTTATTTTTGCCGCGCTGTGCGGCGGAATAAAACCTGTTTGCATATAGTTTGGCAAGGGAGTATTCTGAAAAGGTAAAGAACATAGCTTATTCTTTTCTCAGATTCTCTGGAATTAGCCGGATCACCTGAATTTAACAGCTAATTGCAACAGAGGAAAATCAATGAACAATCTGAATATCACCGAACGCCGGAACGGTAATGTTACCGTTTTGGATTTGCAGGGCAACATCCGTCTCGGCGAGGACAGCATCGAACTCCACAATATACTTCGTTTTCTGGTCGAAAAAGGCGAAAAAAGAGTTTTGCTCAATCTGGCGAATGTTACCAATATAGATTCGAGCGGTTTGGGCGAACTGGTCGCGGGTTACACGACTCTGCAAAGAAACGGCGGGGAATTAAAGATTCTGCGCCTGACCGAACGCGTTCACGAATTGATGATGATAACCAAACTTCTGACGGTTTTTGATGTTTTCGATGATGAAACCGAAGCCGTCAACAGCTTCAGCGCGGTTTCCGAAGAAACAAACGAAACCGATGTCACGACGGGAAAACTCGATCAAGCGTTGGTCGGTTAAATGAGGCTGTATTATGTTAATGGTGAAATTGCTCGTCAACGAAAATCTTCTCAATGCCGAAACGGCTTTAAGTCGGGCGGACAGCGGAAACCTTGTCGAACTTTGCCGGAAATATCTTTTACTGCTCAACCAATACCGCGACGAACTTTATAAACTGCGAAGCTCGCCGGAAATCAATCTTCAACAGCAAACTTCGCCGCTCGCGCGCGAACTTACGGAACAAGTAAGAAAAGCGATCCGCTCGGCGGTCGAGATCACGACGCGGGAAAGAAATCAGACCGAACAAATGCTCGAATCATTGACGGCGATCAGCGGTTACGAAGCGGCGGAAACATTTAACCGGCTTAAATACAAAGGTTTCGATAACTGGGAAATGCGTTCGAGCGGCGTTCGCGTGAAAGGCGATGAAGGCGAACTGATGACGATCGAGGAAGCGGTCGCGCAGGCAAGTTTGCTTCGCTGCGAAGAATATATCGCAAACAAAACCGTCTTTTCCAAACAAAACGGCAGCGCGGCAGCGGTTTCGGAAAAGTAATTTTGAGGAAATAAAAATGAGTGAAGAAACAACAATTTACCCGCCGTCAAAATGCGCGTGGTGCAGCGGAACGGGCGAATGGAATGTAGCTCCGGGACTCTGCGCTTCGTGCATAGTATGCGGCGGAAAGGGAAATGTCGCGGTCGGTCAGCCGCCGCTTTTATGTGTGCAATGCGATGGCAAGGGCAGAGTCAGCACGATCAGTCCGTGTCTGACCTGCGCCGGAACAGGTTGGGAAAGCTATCTGACCAAACCGAAAGCCAAAAAAGCCGCCTAAAGATTTAAATACTTAATTGGAGGGCGGTCGGCTCGTCCGCAAGCGCGGTAACGCGCTCAAAACGCTTCGATTGCCTCAAACTTTAATGGAGATTAAAGCATTTTTACGCCGCTTCGCGTCGTGGCGGTCGAGCCAACCGCGCTCCAATCTTTTCCAATACTGACATTACTTTGCCGCGTTAATTTCCTTCGACAATTTTTCTGCCAAAGCCTTATTGAGCGGTTCGAGTTTACGCAATTGCTGACTCGCCCCGATCTTGTTGTTCAGCCCGATATAAGTCAAACCCAAAGCATAATAAGCATTCGCATTGTTCGGATCGAAACCGATCACTCTTTGATACTGCACAATGGCGCGGTCGTATTGTTTCAAAGCGCGCTGGGCTTCGCCCCAAGCCATGATCTTATCCGTTGATTTGAAATCTAGTTTCGCGGCTTGCTCGAAATGCGGCAGCGAAGTTTCGTATTGCTTGCGGTCGTAATAGATATTGCCGAGATAATAATGCGCGTCGGCGTTTTTCGGGTCGGATTCGATGACTTCCTTGAAACCGGCTTCGGCTTTGTCGAAATTTTTGGCGTTGTAATCGTTTAACGCTTGCTGATAATTACCGCTTTTCGTCGGCGAATTTTGCGCGGAAGGTGTGGATTGAACGGATTTATCGGCGTTCGGCGAAGAAGTTGTCGTCGTTGTCGTCGAACTTCTCGAAGAATTTGCCGCCGGACTAAAGCAGGCGGACGCGGTAAACAAAACCGAAAGCGAAACCAAAAAAGCGGAAAATTTAAAATTGTTCATTCGGGCATTATGCTTTGAAAAAGCGTGGAGTTCAAATTTTAATATTAAAATTTGAACTCCACGCTTTTTAAGTTTGCAGTTATTAAACGACAAGTAACGCCCGCCCGCACAAAAAAAAGCACAAGCCTAACCACTCAAACACATTTCGAGTGCGTCAGATTTTATCGCTTTCAAGAAAAATTTTTATTTTATTCGGCGCAATCGGTTTCTTCCCAACTCGTGATTTTTAGTTCGCCTTTGAGGTTTTTGTAAATTACCGCCCGGATGTAGAGCGTAACACCGTCGGTTTCGGCTTCTTCCGGGGGCGCGTAGATTTCGAGGCACAGGCGGTAGTTTGTTCCGGCAACCGTCTGGCGTTCGGCTTTGTGGATATTTTCGAGCGTGATTTCCTGTTCGAGTTCCGAGGCTTTTTGTTCGACGGCGAAATCCGCCGCTTCTTTGACTCCGGCATCCGAGACGGAAACGGATTTATATCCGCCCGTTTTGATCTGCCCGAAAGCGGAAATCGCACAGCCGAAAATCAGGCAAAACGCGGAAATTGTCAAAAATATTCGCAGATTGTTTTTCATTCGGGATTCTCCTTTTTTATTTGTTATTGCCTATCTTTTTCTACAGTTGAATGTCAATAAAAATGTTTTTCATAAACAAGAAAATTACTTTGCCGGGAGCGGGGGCAGCCTTGCCCGCAAGCGTTTCAAAAACGCTGAAATTAGTTCGATTTCTTTCAACTTCTTAAGTAACCGGGTCGCTATTACGCCGCTTCCGCACCGTTGCAGGCAAGGCTGCCTGCGCTCCCGACGAAGAACGCTTTATCCTGCTTTTAAATATTTTGGTTTCGCAAATCTTCGATCATTTCGGCGATTTCGTTTTTCAGATGGTTGATGACGGCTTCATATTTCTGCTCGTCGTTCATCTCCGCCGTGACGATTTCCTTCGCGTAGAAAGGTTTGCCGAAACGGATTTTGACTTTCGCGGGACGAATCCGCCAGGTGCGCCGCGCCCAAACTTTGTGCAGACCGTCAAGCGCGACGGGCAGAATCGGTAAATCTAATTCTGTCGCTAAGATTGCCGCACCTTTTTTGAAATCGTGAAGCTCGCCGTCAAATCCGCGCTCGCCTTCGGGATAGATGTTTAAAATCCTGCCGTGTTTTAAACCGATCGCGCCCGCTTTCATCGCTTTCATCAATTGCGTGTCGGGATCAACCGGCACGGTTTGCAGCATCAGCGCGACCCATTTCATAAAGCGATTTTGGAAAAAATAGCTTGCGCCGACGTGAAAAGTGTTGCTGAATCGCTCGTAATCGTAAGTCGAACAAAGCACGAACGGGTCGAGAAAGCTCTGATGATTCGGGCAAATGAGAAACGGTTTTTCGAGGCTTTTCAGATGCTCGATGTTTTGAACTTCGAGCCGCATAAAGCCTTTGCAGAACAGGTTAAAAGTTTTATAAACCGTGAAAGCGAAACTCAAAAAAAGCGGACGATTTCTGAGAACCGAGCGCATTTCAGGAAAATCGTCGTCGGCTTGGCGGACGATC
>JALHNX010000119.1 GCA_022843305.1 Pyrinomonadaceae bacterium
ATTGTATTTTTTTATGTACAAAGGATTATTTTTTTTTAGAAGACAGTTATTTGAAATGGGATAAAAAAGTTGGATACCAGTTTTATCCTGCGGAACAGTTTGTTGTAAATACTTCTCCAAAATATCTAAATGAAGAAAACCAAGATCACAAAGTTCTTCTTAAAATTTCTCAAGATGCTCAGTGGCTTCTTTCTCAGAAAAAGCTACAACTTGGTACTGAAATTGTTAGAGCTAGATATTTCAATCAATTACTTAAACTTGGATTTGCTTACTACAATGGAAACTTAAAGCCCCATAAATTTCTTGAGGTGAGCAATAGAATCTTCTCTCGAAAACTCTTTGAAATGGTAGGTCGAATCTCTGAAAAGGATGATTGGCTCATAAAGTTAATTCAAAAGGGCAATACAAATGTAACCTATCATCCGATTCGACACCTTCTTTTAATAACCTTTTTAGGTTTATCTGCGGAGGAATTTTTTAATTCATACATAGAGTCTAAACCATTCTGTAATCCACCCTATCCTTGTTTAAATCTTGCTTCTAATCATTATGGAGAATTGAAAATTCAAGAGTGTAAAATTTTGGATAATATAAGCAAAGATGTTAATAAACAGGGTATTCCGGTTGGAATTTTTAGTTGTATTTGTGGATTTATCTATAAAAGGCTTGGACCTGATAAATCAGATGAAGATAAATTCCGATTTGATTCTGTCAGACAATATGGAGATGTGTGGGAGAGGAAATTAGCAGATCATTGGGCAAACCTAGATTTATCATTATCGGAAATCGGGCGGAGATTTGGCACAACAAACCATTTAATTGCCAGACATGCTATTAGGCTCAATCTTCCAATGAATATTGAAGGCACAAGAACGGTGCAAGGTTTTAATCGTCATCGAAATCCAAACAAATCTTTTTCTGAAATGCGTGGGCATTACCGGAAAGAGTGGTTAAAATTCCGGCAAAACCATCCTGATTTAGCCCGAAAACAATTAGCGGATACGGCTAACTTTTTATCTCTTTGGCTAAAGAGATACGATGCTGAGTGGATAGAAGAAAATCTACCGAAGCGAAAAACATTTGGGAAAAAACAAGATTTGTTGGATTGGAAGAAAATTGATAAAAACCTCTCTAAAAAAGTGGAAATTGCCTGTAATGAAATACTTAATCTAGAGGTGCGTCCTGTTCGAGTATGTATCACTGAAATAATAAAGAGAGTTGGACATAAATCGTGGATTGAAAAACGAGAAAGAAAATTACCTTTAACTAGCAAAGTAATTAATGAAAATCTTGAATCGCTTGAAGATTTTATGATTCGAAAAGTACAGTGGGCAAAAGAAGATTTTTTGAAAGAAGGTAGAATTCCGACAAAATTACAATTCAAAACTAAAGCTGTTGTGAGAAACCAAACCTCTGAAGAATCAAAGAAAGTTCAGCGAGCTATTGATCAGTCTTTTAAAGAATTAAGAAAAATTCTCGGTAACTCTTGAAATCTTATAAATAAAAAGTGGACTTCATATGAAGTCCACTTCCAAGGATTACTACAAATTTGACAGGTTTTAGGTCTACTAACAAAGTCAATTTTTACTACGCAAGTTTATTTCCTACTACGGAACTTTATTTACTAATACGCGACTTTATTTGCAAAACACAAACACCAAGTCCGGCTATTTTGCTCCGCCAGCGAGTTTGCCGATGAGCGTGAAAAGCGGCAGATACATCGAGATAACGATTGAACCGATGGTAACACCCAAAAAGGCAATCAAGGCAGGCTCGATCATTGCAAGAAGGTCGGCGATTGCCGTGTCAACTTCGTCCTCGTAAAAATCGGCGATTTTGCCGAGCATCGCGTCGAGCGCACCGGTTTGTTCACCGACACCGACCATCTGCCCGACCATATGCGGGAAAACGTCGGTTGCTTTGAGCGGTTCGACAAAATTTTCACCGCGTTCGACACCCGTGCGGATTTTCAAAATCGCGTCTTCGATGATGACGTTGCCGGCGGTTTTCGCCGTAATATCGAGCGATTGCAGAATCGGGACACCGGATGACAGCAGCGTTGACAGGATACGCGAAAATCGCGCGACGGCGATTTTTCGCAGAATGCTTCCGAAAATCGGCAGTTTCAGCAGTAAAGCGTCAATTTGCCAGCGTCCTTTCTCTGTTTTGTAATAGGCGCGAACGGCGATTGCCGTACCGATTATGGCTGCGAGAAGCGCAAGACCGCCCCAACCGGCGAGAAAACCGCTGATTCCCATAACGATTCGCGTCGGAAGCGGCAAAACCTCGCCCGGTCCGAGCAAACCGATAAAGATCGCCTCGAATTGCGGAATGACGACGATCATAATAATGGCGACCGCCGCGATTGCCACGAAAATAACCGCCGCCGGATAGATCGAAGCTGAAATGATGCTGCGTTTTAACTTAACGACCTTTTCGATCAGCGTTGCGAGACGCTGGAGAATCAAATCCAACACACCGCCCGTTTCGCCGGCTTCGACCATATGCGAATAAAGCCCGTCGAAAACCTTCGGATGTTTTTCCATCGCCGCGTGAAGCGTCGCGCCTTCTTCGACATTCTGGCGAACCTGCCGCAGAACGTCTTTGAAAAACGCGTTTTGCTGCTGTTCCGCCAAAATATCGAGACACTGCACGAGCGGCAAACCGGCATCAATCATAACGGAAAACTGACGCGTAAAAACGGCTAATTCTTTCGCTTTTACTTTTTTGCTGCGACCGAGTTTCGGGATGGAGATTTCGCGTCCTTTTTCGGAGGCTTGCGTTAAAACGATCTGCTCGCGGCGCAAAAGTGCGCGGAGTTCGTCCTGGCTGGCGGCTTCTCTTTCGCCGGAAACCATTTCGTTTAAGCGATTACGACCTTTGAAAACAAATGTTGGCATTTTCTCTTCTAGCTCCTCTTTCTGTTCAAGATTTAAGATTCAAGATTCAAGATTCAAGATTAGTTTCCAATCTGCAATCTTGAATCTTGAATTTTTTAATTATCTGACCGGCGGACGCTGTCCGATCGGGCGACCTTGCGCATATGGACTGCCTTGTCCGGTTACCGGTTTTGCCTGCCCGCCATATGATTGATTGATGCCCGAACCGCGTTCGATAAGTTCTTTCAGTTCGTCGGCGTTCGAGCTTCGCGCCATTGCGGTTTCAAGCGTGATGGCGCGTTTGTGATAAAGCGACGCAAGAGCTTGATTAAACGTCTGCATCCCGAATTTATCCTGTCCGGTCTGCATCATCGAATAAATCTGGTGAATTTTGTCTTCACGAATAAGATTACGGATAGCCGGGTTCGGAATCAGAATTTCGAGTGCCATCGCGCGTCCGTCGCCCGATGCCTTCGGCAAAAGCGATTGACACATAATTCCTTCGAGAACAAGCGAAAGTTGTGTCCGAACCTGTGATTGCTGTCCGGCGGGGAAAACGTCAATGATACGGTTGATTGTCGAATAGGCGGAGTTTGTGTGAAGCGTGGCAAAAGTTAAGTGCCCCGTTTCAGCGATGCGCAAAGCCATTTCAATTGTTTCGAGGTCGCGCATTTCGCCGATCAGCACAACGTCGGGGTCTTGACGAAGCGCGGTTCGAAGTGCCGCGCCGAAACCGTGCGTGTCGGCGTTGACTTCGCGCTGGTTGACGATGCAGTTCTTGTGGTTATGAAGAAATTCGATCGGGTCTTCGATAGTCAAAATATGGTCGTGGCGATCAATGTTGATTTTATCGATCATCGCCGCAAGCGTCGTTGATTTTCCCGAACCGGTCGGTCCTGTCACCAATACAAGCCCGCGCGGTTTTTTACACATATCCGAAACGACCGGCGGAAGTCCTAACGCTTCAAACGATTTGATTTCGTAAGGAATCGCGCGAAAAACCGCCCCGACTGCGCCTTTTTGATTAAACAAATTGGCACGAAAACGCGACATTCCTTTCAAGCCGAACGAAAAGTCGAGTTCGAGATTTTCTTCAAAACGATGCTTTTGCGCGTCGGTCAAAACCGAATAGGCAAGCTGTTTTGTTTCAGCCGGTGTCAGCGGACGATAGCCCGGAAGTGCCGAAAGATGCCCGTGAACGCGAACCTGCGGCGGCGAATTGGTCGTCAAATGCAAGTCCGAGCCGCCCGCATCGGTCATTTTCCGCAAAAGATCGGGAAGCGTGATTTGATTTTCCGGGTTTTGTTGTTCGAGATTCATAAGTTTAGTTGATAGTTGATAGTTGATAGTTGATAGTGAAAAGATTTTAACTTTCCACTATCAACTTTTCACTTTTAACTATTTAAGTCCGGCTTGTTGAGGATTTTGGCGGCTGCGAACCAGCGAATTGATGACCTTTTCCGACTCGGCGGCGATTTTTTCGGATGAATCGTTCGGCGCGTTGGTCGAAACGCTGTAGATTCGTCCGTCGGATTCGGCAAAGTAGAAAACTCTGGATTGGATTCGTCCGCCCGCGCCTTCCGATTGCGCGACGACGACATAAACCTTTTTGCCGCCGATTTCTTTCTGATAATCATTGACGACCCAGCCGTTTTCCTTGATCATCCGGTCAATCACGTTGCGGCGTAATGATACGGTCGGAACGCCGCCGACGGTTTTGGTTTTCGCGCTGTTATCATCTGCGCCCATTGTCGGACCGACGACCGAGATCGAAGCCTGACCGAGCTGTGAACCGTTTTCGTCCGCAACATTAAATTGCAGTTCGGCTTGCGTTGACTGGCTCTTTTTCCACGTCCGCGGCGCGGTGTCGCCGGTCGGCAAAATTGCCGGAGAATTGTCTTCCTTCACCTGTTTCTGCACCGCTTGTTTGGAATTTTTAACCGTCGGCACATTATTGGTTTGCTGACGCAATCTCGCCAATCTCAGCTGGCGCAGATGTAGAGCGCGTTTGCGAGCCTGCATAGATCTATTGCGCTTCACACGGGCGCGGTATTGCCGCCACCATCTTTTTGAATATTTTTTAACTTTCTTTTTCTTTTTCGCGTATTTGCGCTGTTTTTTCGCGCCCGCTTCGGCATAGTCCGTGGCGAGCGGAACTATTATGCCGATTCCTAATAACAAAGCTAAAGATAATGCAATTGCCCTAATCATACTTCCTCCAATTTTTACAAAACCGTTTCTTTGACCACTTCTTCAATCGTTGTAATTCCTTCGCGTAATTTATAAAGTCCCGATTGCCGCAAAGTTATCATTCCTAAATCAATCGCTTTTTTGCGCAATTCAATCGCGCTCGCGCCGATGATGATGAGTTCGCGCAGTTCGTCCGTCACTTCCATTACTTCATAAAGACCGACGCGTCCTTTATAACCCGTGCCGTTGCACGTCTGACAGCCTCTTCCTTTATAAGATTTGATTTCCGGTGCTTCTTCCGCCGAAAAGCCGATTTCGATCAAGCCTTCGACCGGAACGTGAACTTCTTCCTTGCAGTCTTTGCAGACTCGGCGGATAAGTCTCTGCGCCTGAATAATGTTGACCGATGTTGCCACCAGAAAAGGCTCGATCCCCATATTGACCATCCGCGAAATCGTCGAAGGCGCGTCGTTGGTGTGCAGAGTTGATAAAACAAGGTGACCTGTCAGCGCGGCTTTGATGGCAATTTCCGCCGTTTCAAAGTCGCGGATTTCGCCGACCAGAACGATGTTCGGGTCCTGGCGCAAAAATGAACGAAGCGCGGTGGCAAAATTCAGCCCGATCTGCTCTTTCATCTGAACCTGATTGATGCCGGGCAAATTGAATTCGACCGGATCTTCCGCCGTCATAATATTCGTTTCCGACGTGTTCAACGCTTGTAACGCGGAATAGAGCGTGTTGGTTTTACCCGAACCGGTCGGTCCTGTTACCAAAACCATTCCGTATGGCTTCGAGATATTGCGCTGAAACAATTCCAAACTCTGCTGTTCAAAACCGAGTTTGGTCATATCGAGCATCAGTTTGTCTTTATCAAGCAGACGAAGCACGATCTTTTCGCCGAACAGCGTCGGCAAGGTCGAAACGCGGAAATCCAGTTCGCGCGAACGGTTATCAATTTTGACCTTGATCTTGATGCGTCCGTCCTGCGGCAGACGTTTTTCCGAAATGTCGAGCTTCGACATAATTTTCAAACGCGAAAGCAGCGCGTCGCGCATCTTCATCGGCGGATGCATCACGTCATACAAAACCCCGTCAATACGGAAACGGATGCGAAAATCCTTCTCATATGGCTCGACGTGAATGTCCGACGCACCGCGTCTTAAACTGTCAACCAGCAAAACATTCACCAGCCGCACAACCGGCGCGTCTTCACTCGCCTGCGCGAGCGACGCGAGATCAATTTCTTCGTTTTCCTCGACGACTTCGAGTTCTTCGCTCGTCGCCGCTTCAAAAGTAAATTTATCGAGCGAAACATTTAAATCGGATTCAGAAAGCCGTTCGCCGGCTTTCGCGCCGTTACCGTTGCCGTTTCGCGCCAGCTTGGCGGCGATCTTGCTAAAGTCGTCATTTCCGTTCATGACAACTTCGATCGCTTTCGACGAACTGTAATATTTGGTAATGGCGATTTGCAGCGAAGATTCCGAAGCGATCACGGGTTCGACATTAAGTCCGGTCATAAACTTAATATCGTCCATCGCAAAAACATTCGTCGGGTCAGCCATCGCCAACGTCAAAGTCGCGCCGACTTTTGAAATCGGCAGAACCGTATATTTAAGCGCGACTTCGTGAGAAATCAGTTTAATGGTTTCTTCTTCAATCTGAAAAAGTTCCAGATTGATTGACGGAACGCCGTATTGACGCGACAAAACAGCCGTAATTACATCGTCGGAAATTATTCCGAGCTTAATCAGATTAGACCCTAAACGACCGCCGTTCGTGCGCTGATATTCCAACGCTTCGCGCAGTTGTTGCGAAGTAACAAGGTTTTCGCGGACAAGAATTTCCCCAAGTTTTGCTGACATTATTCTTTCGGAATTTACCCTTTTCTGTGTTCCGGTTCGGAGGAGTTCTAAGAAGTTTTAGTTATTGATTCTATTGTCTGAGAGACAAATTCAACGATGTTTATCATCGTTGAATTAACATAATAAAGGTTTAACTGTTTAGTGTCAAGAAATCTTTTGGCAAATAATTAAATTTAAAGGGAATAAAGAAAGGGCTGCGCTTGAAATTTACTAAATTTCAAGCGCAGCCCTTTTACTCGGCAAAATGCTGTTTTTAGTTTTTCTTCTTTGTCGTTGTGGTCGTTTTTCCTTTTTGCGGAGCGACGTTTTGTGTATTTTTAAGATCTGCCATTGATTCTTTAACCGATGTCAGCAATCTATGGGTAGCCGGAGCGACATCAATAAATTTCTGAAGATAATTAGCCGCTTCCTGATACTGCTCTTTACCTTTCGCCGGATTAGCGGGAATATTTTTTTCCGGATCGCCTTCTGTCGTTACAAACGCTATCGTAACCAGACTAAGCCCGGTTCCGGCTAAAGCATCCGGGTCGTTGGGGTTAATTTCCAAAGCTTTTTTGTATTCGACAATTGCGTTTTCGTAATCGTAAGTAGCGAGATAAATATCGCCCAAGATTCTCTGCGTTTCGGCTTTTTTGGCTTGATCGCTTTCACCAGCCATATATTCGCCAAGCATTGTCTTAGCTATCTCGGTTTTGCCGGTATCAACCAGTTTCGTAAACGCCATTATCCGAAAAGTTTCGCGTGCGCCGTTCAAAGCGTTAACTTTATTAGCTTCATGAGTTTTAGGATCGTTTATATCGGCGGTCGGCGCATTTTTTATAAGCGTCCACGATTTATTGTAGGCATCGGCGGCATCGGCTAAATCCTGACGGACTTTGCCCATTGCGGCAGTTCTGGCACTGGGGTCTGTATTACCGCTGTTTTTGTTAAAAACATTCGTTGCGCGTTGTCTCAAAGCCGCGCCTTTGTTATTCAAAAAAACCGGCGCGCTGCCGACAAAATCGGGGTTGGCTTGAAATCCTTCTTCATACTTGACGACCGCGACATCGTAATTTTCAGTGGTGTATGCCGCATTTCCTTCATCTAAAGCCTTTTTAGCAATCGCGGTTTGGTTTTCAATTTTTTTGTTATTCGCTTCTATTTCAGCTCTTTTTTTCTCAAGTTCCGCCTGTTGTTTCTTTTGCTCGGCGGTTAATTCTGCTTTCTGATTAGTTGAACCGCCGCCGCTGTTGCTGGCAACCGCTTGGCGGACTTCTTCTTCCGTCCATTTTTTACCGTCACCGGGCGAAACGTCAATGACCAAATTTTCCATTCCCGATTTTATATTAGGAATAATTTCAGGAGCAATTCCCGGTCCGCTGATTGACAAAATAAAAACCCCGCCGAGCGGTAAACCCGCAAAGGTAAAATTGCCTTTTTTGTCGGTCGTATCGCTCGGGAATTTAGACTTGACATCCGTGCGAAAAACCTCGACCAAGGCACCCTGCACAGGTGTTACTTTGCCGTCCGCCCCTTTTAATACGACCCGCCCGCGAACCGGTGCCGTCGTTTGAGCAAAAACCGCAGCATTACCGATCAAAAATAAAGTGATTGTTAAAAAACCTATTAAATAATTTTTACGAAACATAAGAATCCTCCAAAATTGTGTTCTGATGAAATGTTCAGGAAACGCTTTCCTAAGATGCCGACCTTAAAAAAAAAGTTTATCGTTTTTTGAATATTTTAACCTAATTTTACCTCATATTAGAAACGAGTTGTCTGCAAAAAACGCGCCGAAATAACAATTTTCGAGAAAAAAACAGAACAAACGAAACTATTTTGTGAAATTTTGTTTGTTCGACAGGAAACCGGCGGGAAATTACGGGAGATTTTCCGCCAGTTTTTCGATGTCCGCACGGTTATTGAAAAAATGCGGTGCGATTCGCAGACGGTTGCCGCGCGGCGAAACGATGATTTTTTTTTCTTCCAATATTTTCGCAATCTCGTTTGAAGTCAAACCGTTTTGATGTTTGACGCAGACAATCTGCGATTTTTCTCCGTTCGTCCGCGAGCTGATAATTTCGTAGTTTTTACCCGAAATTAATTCGCATAAATAATCGGTTAATTCTCCGAGATAATTTTCAATATTTTTTAAGCCTGTTTCTTGAATCAGCTTCAAGCTCTGCTCCAAGCCGTAAAAAAGCGACGAGCCGCCCGTGCCGGATTCCCACGCCAAGGCGGTCGGTCTAAAGGATTGTTCGGTGTCTTCAAAATCCCACGGCGTTTCGACGCTGATCCAGCCGACAAGCGTCGGCTGGACACGTTCACGCGCTTTATCCGACAGATACAGCATTCCGCAACCTTCGGGCGAAAAAAGCCACTTGTGGCTCGCGCCCGAAGCGATGTCAACGCCCTGCGCAGGAAAATCGAACGCCATTGCGCCGAATCCCTGAATAATATCAACCGCAAATAGCGCGTCAACTGCACGCGCCGCTTCGCTGATGCGCTCCAAATCTGCCCGAAAACCCGAAGCGAACTGCACCGCGCTGATTGAAACAAGGCGCGTATTTCCATCAATCAGCGCGATAAATTCGTCCGTATCAACTCGACCTTCGCGTTCGGGACAAAGCCTCAATTCGACGCCGAATCTATCTCTGACCATTCGCCACGGATAAAAATTCGCCGGAAATTCGCGCTCGAAACTAACGATATTATCGCCTTTTTCCCAACGCAAACCGTTGGCGACGGAAGCAAAACCGTCGGAAGTATTCCGCATAAACGCGATTTGGTCGGCGCGGACATTAAGCATTTCGGCAATCAGCGCGCGCGCGCGGTCTTTGGTCGCAATCCAGTTTGTATAATTCGTTGAGCCGTTTTCGGAAACGTCTTTTAACTGCGACAAAACGGCTTCGACCGCAATGGTCGGTATCGGCGAAACTGCCGCGCTGTTTAAATATATATATTCTCGCGTCGCGGGAAATAATTTGCGTATATTTTCATTCATAATCCGTAATTTGCAGCTTGCCGGGCATCGTTTAGCGATTGCTGACATAGTTTTTACTTAAAAACTATACAATAGCCGCAAGCCCTTGCGTGAGCAAGGGCGGATTCGATAGTCGAGTTATTTCGCCGTGATTAAAGTAAAGCTGTCGTGTTTTTGTTGCTTTTTGCGGGCAATTTTCGTATATTTTAGCGCACCTGTTGAGGTTTCTCAAACTTTATTTCAAAGAGCGTTTCGGGTAATTTTATTTGATTATTTTGTAAAAAAATTATGAATCAGGCAGAACAAAAAACAACCGTTTCCGAAGCCGTCCGCAAGCATAAAGAATTTCTTTTTCCGGCGGTCGCAACTTATTATCAGGAACCTGTCGCTTTGGTAAAGGGCGAAGGCGAATATGTCTGGGACGACGCGGGCAATAAATATTTAGACTGTTTCGGCGGCGTTTTGACGGTCAGCGTCGGGCATGCGAATCCGAAGATTAACGCGGCGATTATCGAGCAGACGAACAAAATTCAGCATACTTCGGGGCTTTACGCGAACGAGAACCAGTCTAATTTAGCGGAAAAGCTCGCCGGGATTACGCCGGGTGATTTGAAGAAGTCATTTTTTACGTCGAGCGGCACGGAAGCCGACGACACGGCGATTTTTGCGGCGAAATTGGCGACCGGACGGCACGAGATCGTCATTTTGCGCCACAGTTATTCGGGCAGAAGCGCGACGGCTTTGAGCGCGGTCGGACATTCGACGTGGAAACCGCTGCCGTCGCAGGTTGCCGGGATGGTTCACGCACACGCGCCGTATTGTTACCGCTGTCCGTTCAAAGCCACGCCCGACAATTGCGGTTTGGCTTGCGCCAACGACATCGAGGAATTGATCCAAACGACGACGATGGGTGAGATCGCGGCATTTATGGCGGAGCCGATCTTGGGCGTCGGCGGGTTTATCGTGCCGCCCGAAGGTTATTTCGAGCGCGCTTACGAGATCGCGCGAAATTACGGTGGACTGTGCATTTCCGACGAAGTGCAGACCGGCTGGGGCAGAACAGGCGATAAATGGTTCGGCATCGAGCAATGGAATGTCGTGCCGGACATTATGACTTCCGCGAAAGGAATGGCGAACGGCGTGCCGATTGGCTGGACGATTGCCACTTCGGAAGTCGCCGACAAATTCCCCGGCTTGACGTTTGCGACGTTCGGCGGAAATCCCGTTTCGACCGCCGCCGCGCTCGCCGTTATCAAGCTCATCGAAGAAGAAGATTTACGCACCAATGCCCGCGTGGTCGGCGGATATTTGCGCGAAAAGCTCGAAGAATTGAAGGAAAAATACGAAGTTATCGGCGACGTTCGCGGAATGGGCTTGATGCAGGGCATCGAGCTTGTCAGAAACCGTGAAACCAAAGAACCCGCGCCCGAAGCCGTTCTCAAAGTCTTTGAAGAAACACGGCGGCAAGGCGTTCTGATCGGCAAAGGCGGTCTTTACGGCAATGTCATCCGCACGGGAATGATGCTCAATTCAACGAAAGACAATGTTGACGAGATGATTGCCGCGCTCGATAAAGGTTTTGCGACCGTGTAATTTATGGATCAAACTTTCGAGCTTGAAGGCATCAAATTTGAATGGGACGAAGAAAAATATGCTGCCAATCTGTGGAAGCATAAAGTAAAATTTGAAGAAGCCGCCGAAGTTTTCTTTGACCCATTGGGTATTTACGATGATGCTTCAGTTGAAGAAGAGCAAAGAGTAAGTGTCACGGGCTTTACATTTTCGGCGGAAGTGTTGTTTGTTGTTTTTATCGAACGCAATGTGCGGACACGAATAATTTCGGCGCGTCCGGCAACTTTGCAGGAAAGAAATAATTATGCAGAAAAAAACTTTGGAGAATAAAACGCCGGAAATTTCAATCGGTATTCCGCCCGAAACTATCGAAGCCTTGGAAAAGGTTGCACAGCGAAAAGATTTGCCGCTGAAAGCCTTGCTTAAACTTTATATCGGACAAGGTTTGCGTCAAGATTTAAGCAAAGAAGAAGCGACAGAACTTGCCCTCAAAAGAATGAAATCAAGAAAAGGTTCGGGAGAATCTGTGGAAATTGATTTAGCGGCATAAGCAGTTTTATGAAAAAGATTTTGTTGATTGCCATCGCGTTTTTCACTTTTGCTTCGAGCGGGCTTTTTGCTCATTTTTATAACCGTACGGATGACGTTTCGCTGCGGTATATTCTCTGGAAGTAATGCCTCAATAAAAAGTTTTATCTGCCCACGCAACACACGAAAAAAACGAAAATATGCTAAATCATCAAACTATTTCGTATCTTTCGTGTGTTTCGCGGAGCGGCTGGGCAAAAAAATCCTTCTCTAACTTTTTATTGAGGTATTACCTTTGGAAAAAAGGTCTTCATCCGTATCCTTCAGACATCATTTCCCACGCGGTTCCGGCAGACCGGAATCGTGATGAATTGGTTCGCGGGAAAACAAAAGATGAAGTCAGATCACTGTTCCCCGATGTTTACGAGTCGTTAGACGATTATCAAAAAAGATATGAGAAAGAATTAAGCGGGCGTGATTATCTTTGGTTGGGAAAATACGGCGTTATTAATTAATCTCTATTTTCGCCGCGCCGACGGCGAGGGCTGGCTCGATCTGGGCAGATTTTTTCAAAGTCCGGCAATCGTCACAATCCCTGTGGCGGACGGCAAACCCGAACAAATCTATCTGCGCGGCAGATATTTGATCGGCAACGACGCGGTCGGCAATTATTCGCCGTCGGTCGAACTGGTCATCGCACCGTAAGCCGCCTTCAAAGTTCACGCTTTAGTTTTTATTTGCGTTCAGGGTTCAAACGCGGAACGCACTTTGCATTCCGTCGCGCTTCGCTGGCGGAAACACGCTAAAGCGTGGACTCTGAACGCCGTTGTTTGGAAATAAATGCGTTCGGAAAATCGAATTTGCGGTAATATTAAACAATGAGTGAGAATTCGTGGTTGAGATTGAAACCGCCCGAAGAATCTTTGCCTTTCTGGTGGCTGCGATGGGTTCCGACAGTCATTGTGGCGGTGGTTGTAGTTTACTTTTTATACGTCGTCGGCAGGGTCGTGATCGTGCCTGTGCTGGCTTCGTTCGCACTCGCTTATCTGCTCAATCCGCTGGTTTACAGGGGCGAACGGCTCGGGCTTTCGCGGATGGTCGCGTCGGCTGCCGCGATTGTGCTGGTGAGCGTCGTGATCGGCGCTTTTATGGCGTATGTCGTGCCGGATTTATGGGCGGAAAGCTCGAAAGCCGGTAAAGCCATCAGTGAAAGTTTTACGCCCGAAAACGCGGCGCGGCAACGCGATTTTCTGCGTCGCTTTTCACCCGCGCTCGACAGAGTGGCGGGCGATAAGATCGAAATGTTCTTAGCCGATCCGGGCAAGTTTTACGACGAAAATCTGTCAACCACGGAAACCATTGACGATGACGGAAAAACGGTGGTTAAGGGCACCGGCTCGGTAATATTTTCCTGGTTCGTGTCTTCGCTCGACTTGCTGCTCGTGCCGTTTTTCGTGTTTTATATTTTGATTGATTTTCAGCAGTGGCGCGATTCGCTCGAAAAATTGTTTCCGCCGCGATTCCGCGAACCGTTCAGCCGTCTTTTCGACGAATCGGGGCGGATTCTCGAATCTTACGTGCGCGGACAGCTTCTGATCGGGATAATTATGGCGGTTTTCTACGCCGTCGGTTTTTGGGCTTTGGGCGTTCCGGCGTGGGCGGGCATCGCGCTCATCGCCGGACTTTTGAACGCGATTCCGTATGTCGGAACAATTCTCGGATTCGTGCTGGCAAGTGCTTTCACGCTTGCCGATGGCGGCAGTTGGTTGCGAATCGGCGGCGTGACGTTAGTTTTCGTCATCGTGCAGACTATCGAAGGCTACGTGCTGACACCGAAGATTTTGGGCGGACGCTTGAATCTGCATCCGATGGCAGTTTTTCTCGGTCTGCTGGTCGGCGGAAAATTGTTCGGCATTCTCGGCATCGTGCTGGCGATTCCGGGAATTGCCATCGGTAAGGTTTTTCTGAAATTCGTGCGCGAGCTTTATCAGGATACATACTTTTATCACGCGGGCGATATTCACGCTTCGCAAGCACCGAGCGAAAAAATCGAAGACCGCCTCGCCGATGCCGCCGACACGGTGCTTGCCGATCAGATTAGCAAAGATGATGAGGACGAGGAAGAAGCTGCCGATTCGCCGCCCGAAACCGGCGAAACACTTTCAATTATCGCGCCGGTCGAAGAAACGAAAGATAGAGACATCGAACCGCCGGGAAACTCGAAAAAACAATAAACTTTTCCGCCAAAAGCAGTTATAATGAGCCAAATTTGAAGATCAGATAAGCCGTCTGATCTTCAAAATCGAAAACCGATTATTCGCCCGTCAAAGGCGATATTGTGAGCCAGAATTAAAAATTATGAAAACACTAATCAAAAACGGACGCATCGCGGGCGGCGGTTGATGATTAATGCAAACATTTGGAAAGTGAACATTCAAGGAGGAACCAGATGCGGAAACTAAATACTTTTTCTTTGAAAATAACTGTGGTTTTAGGTGTGCTTTTTCTGAGTTTTGGCGTATTGCCAATCGCGGCTCAGCTTCCCGATTGCAAATTATTAGCTTTAACAACTGAATTGCCCTGCCGAAAATGGACGTTTCAACGTGCGAACAGCCAAACTCCGACAGAATATTTGAGTCTGTTTCCTAATAATTGTGACAACAGCTACGGCGGTTTGACCTGTTATTGGAGTAGTGCCGTTTCTGCCTGTAAGGCATTGGTTATAGATTGGAACAAATATCATCCGAATTTGCAGGCGACGTATGTAAAAGTTTTGCAAACTTCTCCCGATCCCAACGCTTTGACTTGTTATTATAAAATACAAGGAATCAGCGGACGAGAACAAGATACGGTATGGCGCGAGAACGTCAGTTTTTTCCCGCATCAATCTCATTGCGACATGGAAATTAACGGTCCGTATCGCAACTGCTCCGATCAGTTTACTTTTTGCGGCACGTCTTTCAGCGAGGCAAAACGGGGATTAAATTTTACGACTACTCAAAGAAATCGTATAAAGAAAACAAATAAAGATAACAACAACGGGAAATTAAAATCCGATTTGGCAGGTTTCTCGTATCCGAAACCCGCCAATGAAAACTGCGTAAAAGCCGACCCGAACAACCCGCAAATGTGTATTGAGCCTGATTTTCTCGAACAAACCGCGCATCCGAAAGATAAGGCGGAAGTTCATCACGTTGTCCCGAAAAAAGACCGGCAAGGATGCAACTGCGGTAAAAACTCCATGAAAAACGCGGCAGTTATTTCCAAACAGTTAAATCTCTACCTGCTGAATTTTCCGAGACCGCAGGCTGAAATAAATATGATTAACACGGCAGGGCAAAATCCATATCCCTGTTCATCAAATATTATTCGTCCGCCAAAACCTTTAAGAAAAAAGCCGCAAAAGAAAATTAAGAAATAAGAAATCGTTAGAGAAGACAGCAAATCGAAACTAAAAACTATGAAAACACGAATCAAAAACGGACGCATCGCGGGCGGCGGTTAATGCCTCGATGTTTTGATTGAAGTTGAAACAACTATTGTAAAAATAAGAAAAGCGACATTAACGGCAATTTTATTAATATATGACTAAATTTAAACAGCCAACAGACAAAGAATGGAAACAACTTTACGAACTTGCCGCCGAGCTGAGAAAACTCGCTCCTTGGGAATGGATGGAAGAGGCTGAGTTTTTCGGTGTGAAAAATCCCGAAACGGATGAAATCGGCTTTATCAGCATTATGGGATTGCTTGGCGAACATCTTTCGATGGGCGTATATCGCGGGGCGGAAGGTTTGTATGGCTATTGGAACATTTCCGATCCTGCCACCGGACTCGAAAATAATCCGCTGGCTTTGTTTGACGTGCCGCAGCTGCAAGCCTCGTTTGAAGACCGCGAACAACTTGAAAAACAAGACCGCGATGTCATCAAAAAACTCGGCTTGAAATTTCGCGGCAGTCAAAATTATCCGCTTTTTCGAAGCATCAGACCCGGTTTTATGCCCTATTTTGTGGATGCGGCAGAAGCGCGTTTTTTGATTTATGCGTTGCAACAAACTCTGGAGACCGCGCCGCGAATTCGGGATAATGAAAACCTATTAGCTGACCCTGATGAAGATATGTATTTGGTCAGAGTTTCGGAAAAACAAGGCGGAAAACTCGTTTGGCAGGATGAGATTATGAATATTCCGCCGCCCGAAGAATTTACCGTTTTTGTTGACGCTCCGAAAGAAATTATCAGCGAACTGAAAAACTTCCCGCAACAGAAAGGCTTGATTTTGGAAATAGATTTCGGTTATTCTCCGATGCCTGTCCGCGAAAAAAATCAACGCCCGTTTTTCCCGAAAATATTGCTGATTACCGAAGCAAGTCAAGGAATGATCGTTGCATTTGAACTGGTCAAACCGGAAGAAAACCCTTTGAAAAAAAATGAAAATATTCCCTATCATTTAGTCGAAAATCTGCGAAAACTCGGTGTGCGTCCCGAAGAAATCCGCGTCCAAAGCGAGATGCTTTTTGAAATGCTGCGCTCCTTTACTCAGCAAATCAATATCAAACTTCGCCAAACCGATGATTTACCGGCGATTGAAACGGCAAAAGACGAAATGTTCAGCTTTTTCGGTGGTGGATTTTGATGAAATAATCTGAAGATTTGCCACCGCTTGAAAAGTTTTTAGTCCGCGTAGGCGGACGCAAACGTGTAGCGCGAGCTATAGGAGAACGTCAAAATACAATTAAGCTCTCACCTTACGCGAATTTTTGATTTAACCCGCACTCACGCACAGGGCTTTATTTTCAAACTTTTATTTTATTCTCACGATTCTGCCTTCGAGCTTCGGCGCGATTGTCTGATTGGGCGAATCTTTGATGGCTTTTTCAAAAACGTCGGAATCCTTCGCCGCCGCGTCGGCATTGATCAAAACCTTCGCGGTTTTGAACATTACGTAGCCGTCGCCCGAACGCGTAACGAGAAAATCCGAAGTCGCCAGCGTGTAAGTTTTATTTTCGTCCAAAGGCTGTGCGCCGATTAAAATATCGCTCACACGGCTTCCGACGGGTTTCGTCGTGTCGAATTTGAAGCTCATTCCCGAAATCTGCGGAAAGCGTCCCGGTTCGTTGTCTTCGTTTGCCGCGCTTCTTGCAACGCCGTGTTCGAGCGTTTCGCGCAGGGTTTTGCCCGTGATCTCGATCTTCACAATCGGATTGTTAAACGGCAGCATCGAAAGCACGTCGCGTTTGGTCAGAATGCCCGGACTATATAATAAATCGGCGCGAATCGAACCGCCATTGACCAAAGCGACATCGGCGTTCGCCGCGTTGCGGTAAGCGTCGGCGATAAAATTTCCGATGTTCGTTTCCTTCGTCCGGTTCGACAGAGAAAGCGCGTCCAGCGTTTCCGCCGTTGCGCCGACCGGCACGGCAAGCTGTTCGAGAAGGTCTTTGTATTTCAGAAAAACCGGCTCGAATTCCTTGTCGTCGGCGATCTGATCGGTGACGGGAATGATTTCCCAATCCATACTTTCAAACCGTTTCGTTGCGGCATTAAAATTCAGATTAAATTTGCCCATTTCGCGCGCGTCAGCCGTCATTTTAAAGATCGGTGTACCGTTTGACGAAGACTGCAAAAGCGTGTGTTCGTGTCCGCCGAGAATCAGATCGAAATCCGCGCATTGCGCCAGGCGTTTATCCTGCGCCATAAAAAGATGCGTCAAACCGATCACCGCGCTGACCTTTTCTTTTTTTCGCATCTGTTTGACCAGTTTTTTCGCGGTCGCGCAAAAATCCGTGACCTGAAGAGAGTCTTCCATCGAAGAAGTTGCTTTGGCTTCGGGCAAAAGCAGACCGATGATGCCGATTTTTATGCCGCCGAAATCGCGCACGACATACGGCGGCAGATCGGCGAAAATTTTTTTTGTTTTCGTGTCGATGACGTTCGCGCCGAGCCATGTAAATTTCGATTCCTTAATCCGCGCTAAAAGTTCTTCGGTTTTAATGTCGAATTCGTGATTGCCCAAAACGGAATAATCAAGCCCGACCGCGTTCCACGCGTCAATCATCTGTGCGCCGCGATAAGTGCGCGTTTCGACCGACGGCGAAAGCGTGTCGCCGCCGAGCGTAAAGATCGTGTTCGGATTTTCCTGCAAGGCTTGTTTTTTAAGCGTCATCAGGCGCGCCAGACCGCCGCGTTTGCCGCCTTCGACCGGCATAAATTGATAAACGTCGTTGACGTGCAGAATCGTCACGCGAACGTTTTGAGAGAAAACGGGAAGCGTGAAAATAAAAAGCAAAAGCAACAAATTCAAGCGAAAAATTTTCATTAATGAATCTCCAAATTATTTTGCCCGCGAAACAAACGAAATGCGCGGAAGAAATTATTTTCGTTTGTTTCGTGTCTTTCGCGGGCAGAAGTTCTTTGTCTGAATTAT
>JALHNX010000120.1 GCA_022843305.1 Pyrinomonadaceae bacterium
CCGGGCGATAACATTCAGATGGAGATCGAACTGATTGCCCCGATTGCGATGGAAAAAGGACTCCGCTTTGCGATCAGAGAAGGCGGTCGCACGGTCGGCGCAGGAACTGTTTCCGAAGTTGTAGAATAGTCATTAGTTCGTTGTCCGTTGTCAGATAACAACGGGCAACGGACAACGAACAAAGGACAAGAATTTTATGTTAAACGAAAAAATTCGCATCAAGCTTAAAGCATACGACCACCGCGTTTTAGACCAGTCAACACAGGAAATCGTGGAGACGGCAAAACGCACGGGCGCACGGATTGCGGGACCGATTCCGCTTCCGACCATCAAAAACAAATGGACGGTTTTGCGTTCGCCCCACGTTGATAAAAAATCGCGCGAGCAATTTGAAATCAGAACGCACAAGCGTCTGATGGATATTCTCGACCCGACCGCCGAAACGGTTGATGCGCTGATGAAATTGGATTTACCTGCCGGTGTTGATGTTGAAATCAAGGCATTCGGCAAGAATTAGTAAAGAGTAAAGAGTAGAGAGTGGAGAGTAAGAACCATTCAAAACTCCACACTTAGAAATCGAAACTGGAGAAAAAGATGATTAACGGTATCATCGGTAGAAAAGTAGGAATGACGCAAATTTTCGCGGAGGACGGCACGGTAACACCCGTAACCGTCATCAAAGCAGGACCTTGCGTTGTTGTGCAAACGAAAACGGCGAACGGCAAAGACGGCTATAATGCGGTTCAGCTCGGGCTTGTCGAGGACAATCCGATCAAGTTGAAAAACGTCACGAAGCCGTTGCGCGGACACTTTGAAAAGACCGGAGGCGGCACGCCGCCGACCCGCATTTTGAAGGAAATTCGTCTCGAAGACGAAGCTGATGTCAGCATCGGCGATCAGGTGAAAGCGGATTTGTTTACGGACGGCGACAAAATTGAAGTCGTCGGTAAATCGAAAGGTCGCGGATTCGCGGGAACGATCAAACGTCACAAGTTTCATCGCGGTCCCGAATCGCACGGTTCGATGTCGGTTCGCGCACCGGGTTCAATCGGTCAGTCGGCTTACCCGTCGCGTGTTATTAAAGGCACGAAATCGTCGGGACATATGGGCGACGCTCGCGTGACAGTCAAAGGTTTGACGGTAGCGCGGGTTGATGTTGAAAACAATCTGATTATGGTTCGCGGCGCAGTTCCGGGACCGAATGGAAGTTTGGTTGTAGTTAAGAAATCAAGATAGTCGAGAGTCGAGAGTCGAGAGTCGAGAGTGAAAAATCTGACGACTGACGACTGGCGACCGGCGACTCAAAAACGGAGTTTAAGATTATGCCTACCGTAAAGGTTCGCAATTTAAGTAATAAAGAAGTCGGTGAAGTAACGCTGTCAGACGCTGTGTTCGGTGTCGAGTTGAACGAATCGTTAATTCACACGGCAGTCAAAAATTTTCTGGCTAACAAGCGTCAGGGAACTTCGGCGACGAAAACTCGCGGTAATGTTTCCGGCTCAGGTCGCAAACTGTGGAAGCAGAAAGGAACGGGTCGCGCGCGTATCGCTTCGCTTCGGTCGCCCTTATGGAAAGGCGGCGGCAACGTTCACGGACCGCAGCCGCGCGATTGGTCTTCGCTTTTGCCGAAGAAAATGCGGCGCGGTGCGCTACGCTCGGCTCTTTCGGAAAGATTGCGCGAAGGAAACATCATCGTGATTGATGAAATCACGTTTGAAAATCCGAAGACGAAAGAGTTTTTAAGGGCGCTTACCACGCTCGGTCTGGCTGATGCGAAAAAACGCGCGAAAACTTTGATCGTTGATTCACTCGATAACGCAAATTTGATTTTGTCGTCGCGCAACGTCAAGAAAACGAAAGTGACGAACAGCTACGGTTTGAATATTTACGATTTGATCTATCACGAAAAGCTCGTGTTGACGAAAACGGCAGTTGAAGAAATAACTCATCTGCTCGACCCGAATCGTGAAAAAGGCGTTGAAGTTGAAGCAGTTGCGGAAGCCGTTGTTGAAACGAAAGCCGTTGTTGAAACGAAAGCCGAAGCAAAACCGAAAGCGAAAAAAGAAGCAAAACCGAAAGCCGAAAAGGAAGAAGTTAAAGCCGAGGAAACAAAAGCCGAAGAGACAAAGGTTGAAGAAACGGCTGAGAATAACGTAAATAATGAGGAGGCGGCAGACAATGAATAAATTAAGCACCTGGGATATTTTGAAGTCGCCCGTTGTGACCGAAAAATCGGTTCTTCTGAAAGAAGCGACGAGTCAGGAAGGCGATGCGCAGGTTTTAACGTTTCGCGTTGACCGCAAAGCCGGTAAAGACGAAATCCGCAGTGCCGTCGAAGAAATCTTCGGTGTGAAGGTCGCTAAAATCCGCACCGTCAATTACGAAGGCAAAATGAAAAAACGCGGTCGCCACGAAGGTCGCCGAGCGAGCTGGAAAAAGGCTTACGTGACTTTGAAAGCGGGTGAACCGATGGTTGATTACGCAGAAGCTATTTAGTCAGTAGTCCGTTGTCCGTCGTCCGTTGTTGATTGAATAGTCAGCAGCTTTTAGAAATAAAAGCAACGGACAACTGACCACGGACAAAGGACAAATAAAATTATGGGAATTAAAAGATTAAAACCGACATCGCCCGCGCGTCGTTATCAAACCTATCTGACGCGGGATGAATTGACTCCGAACGCAAAACCCGAAAAATCTTTGCTGGAGCCGAAAATAAGAATTTCAGGACGCAACAACGACGGACGTATTACCGTTCGCCGTCGCGGCGGCGGTCACAAACGTTTTTACCGCATCGTTGATTTCAAGCGCAACAAAGTCGGTATTCCGGGCAAAGTTTCGCAGATCGAATACGATCCGAACCGTTCGGCACATATTGCTTTAATCACTTATCTTGACGGTGAAAAACGATATATTTTAGCACCAGTCGGATTGACGGTCGGTTCAACGGTCGTGAGCGGCGCGGAAGCCGATATTCTGCCGGGAAATGCTTTGCCGATCAAGAATATTCCGCTCGGAACACAGATTCATAACATCGAACTGCGCCCCGGCAAAGGCGGACAGATGGCGCGTTCGGCAGGAAGTTTCGCGCAGCTCGTTGCGAAAGAAGGCGATTTTGCGCAATTGAGAATGCCGTCGGGCGAAGTTCGCCGCGTTCCGGTTGTTTGTATGGCAACCGTCGGACAGGTCGGCAATACTGAAAACGAAAACGTTTCTTTAGGTAAAGCCGGACGCTCGCGCTGGATGGGCAAACGCCCGAAAGTTCGCGGCGTGGCGATGAATCCGGTTGATCACCCGCACGGCGGCGGCGAAGGTAAAACTTCGGGCGGTCGTCATCCGGTTACGCCTTGGGGACAACCGACGCGCGGTTATAAGACACGTAAAAACAAACGCACGCAGAATATGATCGTGCGCGACAGAAGAAGCAAATAGGATTTGGGATTTGGGATTTGGAATTGCGGATTTGAAAGCAATACAAATTACTTCCCGAAAGGAAAGAATAAAACGCGGACGGACGCAAGATTTATTACAAAAAATCCGCAATCCGCAATCCGAAATTAAAAGATATGCCACGTTCAGTAAAAAAAGGACCCTTTATTGATTTAAGTGTCCAGAAAATTTTGAGAAAGATCAGTGAAGGCGGAAACAAACCGCAGGCGATCAAAACATGGTCGCGCCGCTCGACGATTTCGCCGGATATGGTCGGTTTGACCTTCGGCGTTCACAACGGCAAACGTCATATTCCGGTTTACATCACCGAAAATATGGTCGGACACAAACTCGGGGAATTTTCGCCGACGCGCACTTTTAAAGGACATCCGGGAACGAAAGCCGAGAAAATGGCAAAGAGAAAGTAGTGAAAAACGAATAACGAAAAGTGAAAAATAAAATCATTCACTAATCACTATTCACTATTCACTATTCACTAAAAGATTATGGAAGCGATAGCAAAAACAAGACATTTGAAAGGCTCGCCGCGAAAAGCGCGATTGGTCATTGATTTGATTCGCGGGCGCAATGTTTCGCAGGCGTTGAACATCTTGAAATTTACCGATAAACGCGCGGCTGACCCAATTGCCAAAACTCTGCGTTCGGCGATTGCCAACGCGACTTATCAGGCGGAACAGCAAAATATTGCGATTGACCCGGACGATTTATGGGTAAAAACCTGTTTCGTTGATATGGGTGCGCACAAGAATCGCCGCCGTATGCGTCCCGCGCCGCAAGGTCGCGCGTATCGTGAACAGCGACATTACTGCCACATCACGATTCTGGTTTCGAGCGATGAAAAGCCGAATGTGAAAGACATCAAAGAGTCGAAGAATGGTAAAGAAGGGGATAAGTCTTCAGGCGAAAAGCCGTTGAAGGGCGCGAAAGCAGCGAAAAAAGCGCAGACACAGGAAACGCCGATTGAAGAATTGGCGCCGAAGGCAGCTGAAACCCCGGTCGAGAATGTTGAAAAAGCGACAACCGAAACCCCGGTCGAAGCTTCGGAAAATACTTCGCCGGAAGCCACCAACGAAACATTTGTCGAACAGGAAGCCAAGAATGAAGCGGAAGCGGCGGATGCGAAAGACGCAACTTCACAAACTCCGGCTGAAAAGAACGAAACAAAGCCTGCGGATGAAGCGCAGTTGGATAAAAACGAGGAACTGGAAAGACAGTAAAAGAGTTTAATTATGGGACAAAAAGTTCATCCATACGGCTTTCGGGTCGGATATAACAAAGATTGGCACTCGCACTGGTATGCGAAAAAAGAATTCGCCGAATTTCTGGCGGAAGATTTGAAGCTGAAGCGCGATCTGAAAAAGCGTTTCACGGGCGCGGGAGTTTCACATATTGACGTTGAACGCGCCGCCAATCGTTTGAAAATCATTATTTACACGTCGCGTCCCGGCATCATCATCGGACGCAAAGGTTCAGAGATCGAGAAATTGAAAGAAGATTTGTCGAAATCAACCGGACGCGAAGTAATTGTTTCGATTCAGGAAATCACCAAACCGGAACTCAACGCGCAGCTGCAAGCCGAAAAGATCGCGCAGCAATTAGAAAAACGTATCGCTTTTCGCCGCGCAATGAGAAAGATTCTGGAAGAATCACAAAGATTCGGAGCGCAGGGCGTGAAAGTAATGTGCGCCGGACGTTTGAACGGTGCGGAAATTGCCCGTACGGAATGGAGTCTGGAAGGTCGTCTGCCGCTGCATACGCTTCGCGCCGACATTGATTACGGATTTGCCGAAGCCTTAACGACATTCGGAATCATCGGCGTCAAAGTCTGGATTTATCGCGGCGAAATTCTCGACCCGAATGCTTCGATGGCGCGCGGAACGACAACCGACCCGATCAACGAACCGAAAGTTCAGGGCGGCGGACGCGGAGACAGAAGACCGCCGCGCCGCGACAGAGGCGACAGAAACGACAATAGAAGATAATATTTGGTCAGTTGCCCGTTGTCCGTAGTCAGTTGCAAAAACAAATCGCCTGATACAGCAGACAAAAACGGACAACTAACAACGGACAAAGGACAATAAAGCTATGTTAATGCCGAAAAAGGTCAAGCACCGAAGAGTAATGAAAGGTCGTATGCGCGGAAAAGCGACACGCGGCGAAAAGATGAATTTCGGTGATTTTGGACTCAAAACTTTAGAAGCAGGTTGGATTACCGACCGCCAGATCGAAGCGGCTCGTATCGCTATGACCCGCCACATCAAACGCGGCGGAAAGGTCTGGATTCGGATGTTTCCCGATAAGCCGATTACAAAAAAACCGGCTGAAACCCGTATGGGAAGCGGAAAAGGCGCACCCGATCACTGGGTTGCAGTCGTCAAACCGGGAAGAATTTTGTATGAAATTCAAGGTGTTCCCGAAGAACTGGCGCGTGAAGCGATGCGTCTGGCGGCGCAGAAACTGCCGGTCAAGACGAAATTCGTGAGCCGCGCCGATCTCGAAGGAGGAATTGTTTAATGAAACGCAAAGAACAGCTTGAACAACTCCGTGAAATGAATTTGGATGAACTCAAAGAACAAGCCGACAGCTTGAAAGAATCGCTGTTTCGCTTGAAGTTCAGAAAAACATTGGGAGTCGGCGAAACGGTCAGCGACATCCGCCGCGAAAAGAAAACTTTGGCTCGCGTTTATACGCTGATCAGTGAAAAAGAAGTCGAAGCAAAATAGGTTGAAATAGGAAAATGCCAAAAAAGAAGGAAGAAGAAGTAGTCGAAACAGCAAACAACGAAGCGACCGAAGAAACGGAAACCGCGACCGAAGAAACTGTTGTCGAATCGCAAGCCGAAACCGGCGAAGAAACGCCGGCGGCTGAAGCCTCAGCGGAAACCGAGGAAGCGGCGCTTGAAACACAAGCCGAAACCGAAGAAATACCTGTTGAAGCGGCAAGTGCCGACAACGAAGAAAAGCCGAAGAAAGGCGGTAAGAAGAAAGCCGAAGCAACCGATGCGGACGAAGAAACATCAATTGTTGATTCTGTTCTTGAAACGGCGGCAAAAGCGGTCGAAACGGTTGCCGAAACGATTAGCGCAGGTGTTTCAACTGTTGTTTCAGCCGTTACCGGTTCTTCAGACGAAGAAGATAAAAAGATTTCAAAGCGCGCTGAAAGAATCGGCATTGTTTCATCCGACAAAATGACGAAAACAGTGACCGTGCGAGTCGAGCGTCAGGTGAAACACCCGATTTACCGCAAATATATCAAACGCCGCAAGAAATTTATGGCGCACGATGAAATGGGCGCGACCATCGGCGACAAAGTTCGGATTATAGAAACCCGCCCGCTTTCAGCAAAAAAACGCTGGCGTGTGGTTGAGATTATTCAGAAAGCAGAAAAATAGTAGCGAGTTGAGAGTAGCGAGTAGAGAGTAAAAGTTTTATCTCTCCACTCTTTACTCTCTACTTGAACGGAGTGAAAAAGCAATGATTCAAATGCAGACCTCGTTAGCGGTCGCAGACAATTCAGGCGCGAAACGTGTGGTAATGATTATGCCGATCGGCGGTTCGACGGGTAAAATTGCTCGTTTGGGCGACAAGATCAAAGTTACCGTCAAGGAAGCCTCGCCCGACGGCACGGCAAAAAAAGGTAAAGTTTATAATGCGGTCATCGTCCGCACGCGCAAAGAAGTGCGCCGCAAGGACGGAACTTATATCCGTTTTGACGAAAACGCCGCCGTTCTCATTAAAGACGACGGCACACCGCTCGGCACGCGTGTTTTTGGTCCGGTCGCCCGCGAATTGCGCGAAAAGAACTTTATGAAGATCGTTTCGCTCGCGCCGGAGGTTATTTAAGTAAAAAGTAAAAAGTAAAAAGGCAAAATTTTGCTGACAGCTTTTAACTTAATACAAGGTAAAGCAATGAAAACGGTAAAGAAAGGAACAATTAGAAGCAAGATCAAACGCGGCGATCAGGTCGTTTTTATCGCGGGAAAAGAATATAACCGCTTTGACAGCAACGAAAAACGCCAGCCGCTTCGCGGAAAAGTTATCGCGGTTGATCCCATTAACGGAAAAGTTAAGGTCGAAGGCGCGATGCTCGTGAAAAAACACCAGAAGGCTGTTCCGCAAATGAATATCGAAGGCGGAATCAAGGAAAAAGAAGCGTGGGTAAATGTTTCGAACATCGCGCTGATTGACCCCGACACAGGCAAGCCGACGCGTGTGAAATACGAAGACCGCGACGGTCAGAAAGTTCGCGTGGCGAAAAGCGGAAAGGTCATTCCGACACCGCAATGGACGCGCGGCGAAAAGAAAACGACTGAAGACGAGCAGCAGTAGGATTTTATAATTTGGTAACGGGCATCCTTCGGGATGCAATTACAAATTACAAATTACGAATTACGAAATTAAATCCGTCAACGAGATATAAAATTTGAAATTTGAAATTTGAAATTCGTAATTGCGAGCGAAGCGAGGGTCAGGGTCCCAAAAAGAGAGAAAACAATGGCTAGATTAAAAGACAAATACAGAAAAGAGATTGCTCCGGCAATCGCCAAAGAATTCGGGATCGAAAACCCGATGGCGATTCCGAAGGTTGAAAAAATCGTCGTCAATATGGGTGTCGGCGAAGCCATCGGCAACGCCAAGATTCTCGATGCGGCGGTTGAAGAACTGCGCACGATTACGGGTCAAAAACCCGTCGTTACGAAAGCGAAAAAATCAATCGCGGCGTTCAAACTTCGTCAGGGAATGCCCATCGGTTCGATGGTTACACTGCGCGGCGACCGGATGTATGAATTTCTCGACCGTTTGATTTCGGTCGCTCTGCCGCGTGTCCGCGACTTTCGCGGAATTTCCGGCAAGGCTTTCGACGGGCGCGGAAATTACACGCTCGGAATCCGTGAGCAGTTGATTTTTCCGGAAATTGATTTTAACAAGGTTGATAAAACACGCGGAATGAATATTTCCATCGTGACCACGGCAAGCACCGACGAACAGGCGCGCGCGCTTTTGAAAGCTCTCGGAATGCCGTTCAAACAGTAAAATTACGAATTACGAATTTCAAATTACGAATTAACAGAAACATTCGTAATTCGTAATTTGAAATTCGTAATTGATAAAAATATGGCAAAGATTAGTAAAGTCGTAAAAAACAACAAACGCAAGAAATTGACGGCGCAGTATGCGGAACGTCGCGCGGCGTTGAAAAAAATCATCAACAATCCGGCTTCGACGGTCGAGGAAGTTGACGCGGCGGTGATGAAATTACAAAAACAGCCGCGCGATGCCAGCCCGATTCGGGTTCGCAATCGCTGCTCGCAAACTGGTCGTCCGCGCGGTTTTCTGCGAAAATTCGGAATGTCGCGCGTTGCTTTGCGCGAATTAGCGCTCCAGGGACAAATTCCCGGAGTGACGAAATCAAGTTGGTAAATTTTTGGAATGCGGCAGGCGGAATGATCCGAACCGCCGCATATATTAAACGGAGTTAAAGAAGAATGACAGATCCGATAGCCGATATGCTTACGCGAATTCGCAACGCGATTGCCGCGAATCACACCCGCGTGGATATGCCCGGTTCAAAGTTGAAATTAGAAGTTGCGCGTATTTTGAAAGAAGAAGGTTACATCAATAATTATGTGACCAAAGGCGAAGGCACAAAATACACAATCCGTATCTTTCTGCGTTACGACGCGAAAGGCGTTTCTTCGATCACGCACTTGTCGAGAGTTTCGTCTCCCGGACGGCGCGTTTATGTCGGAGCAGGCGAGATTCCGCGCGTTCTCGGCGGTTATGGAATTAACATCGTTTCCACTTCGCGCGGTTTGATGAGTGGAAAAAAAGCCCGTCGGGAAAAAGTCGGCGGCGAAATTTTGGCACAAGTTTATTAATTTCGTCAGTAGTCAGTGGTCAGTTGTCCGTTGTAAAAGACAACGACTGGCGACGGACAACGGACAAAGGACAAAAGAATTATGTCTCGTGTAGGAAAAAAACCGATTACGATACCGTCAGGCGTAACCGTTACGATTAACGATAACGAGTTGGAAGTGAAAGGTCCGAAAGGAACGCTGAAATCTCCGATTCCGCAGGGCGTAACCTTCAAACAGGAAGAAGGCACTTTAACCGCCGAACGTTCAAACGACGATTTGAGCGCATTTCACGGATTGGCGCGCGCTTTGGCGAACAATGCGATTGTCGGCGTAACCGAAGGCTTTAAAAAGGAAATGGATTTGGTCGGCGTGGGTTACAAAGCTGATGTGCAGGGCAATAAAATTGTCTTCGCGCTCGGCTATTCACACCCGGTCGAATACCTTCTGCCCGCCGGTATCGAAGCCAAAGCGGAAAGAGTCAATACGAAAACGACGATCAACCAGTATCAGTTGACGTTGACGCTGACCGGCATTGACAAACAACGTCTCGGACAAGTAGCGGCGGAATTGAATCGTCTGCGTAAACCCGATGCCTACAAAGGCAAAGGTGTTCGCTACGCCGATAAGTATTACAGATTGAAACCGGGCAAAACCGGCAAATAATCATTGAACATTTATCATTTACCATTTATCAAAAATTGAATGGTAAATGATAAATGGTAAATGATAAATGAAAAGATTATGGCACAGAAAAACAGAGCAGATATTCGTCGCGGAGTTCATACGCGCATCCGCAAAAAGGTCAGCGGAACGGCTGAGCGTCCGCGCCTGGCGGTGTTTCGCAGTCTGAATCATATTTACGCACAGGTGATTGACGATGTAAGCGGCAAAACGCTGGCATCGGCTTCGACGACCGAGAAAGATTTGAAAGAAAGCACCGGCGGAAACATCGAAGCGGCGCAGAAAATCGGCAAAACGATTGCCGAACGCGCTCTCGCAGCGGGCGTTTCAACCGTCGTCTTTGACCGCGGCGGTTATCTTTATCACGGACGCGTCAAAGCTCTTTTGGACGCAACCCGCGAAGCAGGATTAAACAAAGGCGAAGCGCCGCAGGAAGAAGTAAAAGAAGAAAGCAATGAAAACTAATAAACAAAGCATTTCTGCATCAAGTTTGAATTTGAAAGACCAGCTTATTTCGATCAATCGCGTGACAAAGGTCGTCAAAGGCGGTAAAAACCTTTCGTTTGCGGCGTTGGTCGTCATCGGCGACGAATCCGGACACGTCGGATTCGGCACGGGAAAAGCGAAGGAAGTTCCGAACGCGATCAAAAAAGCGGTCGAAGCGGCGAAAAAGAATTTGATCAAAGTCAGACTGATTGACGGCACGCTGCCGCACGAAATCATCGGCAGATACGGTGCCGGACGCGTTTTGCTGAAACCGGCAAAAGAAGGAACCGGAGTTATTGCCGGCGGCGCGGTGCGCGCGGTTCTGCAAAGTTTGGGCGTTCACAACGTGCGCACGAAAATCTTAGGTTCAAACAACCCGCACAACGTCATTCGTGCGACTTTCGACGGACTTTTGAGAATGAAAGATCCGAATGAAGTCGCCAGACTTCGCGGCAAACAAGTGGACGAACTTTTATAATCATTGAACATTTATCATTTACCATTTATCAAAAGGCGAATGGTAAATGATAAATGGTAAATGATAAATGTAAGAAAATGGCAAAGAAAACAGAAACAACAAGCGGCGGAAAAATCAAAATCCAGTATTACAAAAGCACGATTGGTTATTCCAAAAAGCAGAAAGAAATCGTCAGAGGTTTGGGCATCACCAAACTCAATCAAACGGTCGAGCGACCGGACAATCCGGCGATGCGCGGCATCGTGGCGAAAGTTCCGCATCTTTTGAGAATTGTCGAATAAGATTCGTAGATCGTGAATCGTTTGTCGTGAATAGATTTTTCTGAACAGAAATTTTATAGTCTATTTACGATTCATCGTTCACGATTTACCATTTAAGAGGAAAAGAAAATGGCTTTATCATTAAATAATTTAAAACCGGCGAAAGGTTCGACACACAAGAAAAAAAGAGTCGGGCGCGGTCCCGGATCGGGCTTGGGAAAAACCGCCGGACGCGGTCATAAAGGACAAAAATCGCGTTCGGGTTATTCGAGCCGTCCCGGATTCGAAGGCGGACAGATGCCTTTGCAGCGCCGTCTGCCGAAGCGCGGTTTTACGAATATTTTCAAGAAAGAATGGCTCGAGATCAGCCTTGCGAAAATTGAAGAAAGTTTCAGCGTCGGCGACGAAGTAACGCCCGAAATTCTGCACGAACGTGGTTTGATCAAAAAAGCGAAACACGATGTCGTCATTTTGGGAACGGGCGAAATCTTGAAGGCTTTGAACATTTCCGCGCACCGCTTCACTAAAACCGCGAAAGACAAGATTGAAAAAGCGGGCGGAACGGCGACGGTCATTGAAAAAGCGCAAGCCGCACAAGGCAAATAGAATTTTAGCGATTTAGGAGAGTTATGGAAAAGTTTTTTGCCGCCGTTCAGAATATGTTCAAGATTCCCGAGCTGAGGAAGAGAATTCTCTTCACGCTCGGACTCTTGGCGATTTATCGTTTGGGCGCGCACGTTACCGCACCGGGCATCAACAAAGCCCAACTCGAACTGGTTTGGGGGCAGGTCAGCGGCACACTGCTCGGCGTTCTCGATTTATTTTCCGGCGGAAACTTTCGCACGATTTCGGTTTTTGCGCTCGGCGTAACGCCGTATATTACGGCTTCGATTATCATGCAGTTGATGACGGTGCTTTACCCTCCGATTAAGAAGATTCAGGAAGAAGGCGAAGTCGGACGGCAGAAAATCAATCAATACACGCGTTATTTAACCGTTATTCTGTGTACGGTTCAGACGTTTTTCGTGGCGACCTGGCTCAGCAAAAATAATATTATCGGGTCCGAATGGTGGGCAACTATTTTGATTGTCGTAACCCTAACGACCGGAACGGTTTTCGTGATGTGGCTCGGTGAACAAATTACCGAACGCGGTGTCGGAAACGGAATTTCGTTGCTTATTTTTGCGGGTATCGTGATCGGCTTGCCGAGCGGCTTGATGCAAATCAAAGAAAAAATCAGCGCGGGTGATCCGATGACGACGCTTGGCGTGATCTTTCTGGGGGTGGTTATCGTCGCCTTAATCGCCTTAATCGTTTACGTTGAATCGGCACGCCGAAATATTGCAATTTCATATGCAAGCCGCCGTGTCGGAAACCAGACGTTTAAGGGACAGGAAACCAGCCTGCCTTTGAAAATCAATATGGGCGGCGTTATTCCGGTGATCTTCGCATCGTCGGTGCTGGCAATGCCGCAGACGTTCTTTTCGGCTTTTCCGCCAGCCCAGCAGGGAACCGAGGGTTACGATCCGAATTCGACCTGGACGCAGATTTATAATTTCTTCCAATTATTTCACGGCGGCGACCCGTATTACGAGTTTGTCTTTATTTCATTAATTGTTCTGTTCACATTTTTCTACATCACGATTGTTTTCAATACGGATGAAGTGGCGGACAATTTGAGAAAGCACGGCGGCTTCGTGCCGGGAATTCGACCGGGTGCGCCGACGGCGGAATATTTGAACACGATTTTGACACGGCTGACGACGGTCGGCGCGATTTATCTCGCGTTCGTCGCATTTGCTCCGCAGCTGGTTTTAACCGGTTTCAAAGTTGCACGGCTGCCGTTTATCGGCACCGGTCTCGACAACTTTTTCACGTCAACGCCCGGACTGAGCTGGATTCCGACAGGTTTGGGTTACCAGTTCTTTTTCGGCGGCACCAGCTTGCTGATTTTGGTCGGCGTTGCGATGGATACGGTTTCGCAGATCGAAGCGCAACTCGTGATGCGAAATTACGAGGGTTTTCTCGGCGCAGGTTCAAGACTTCGAGGCAGAAGAAGTTAGAAATTCAATTACGAATTTCAAATTACGAATTACGAATTTGATAGACATTTCGTAATTCGTAATTCGCAATTCGTAATTTATTTTTATGACTAAAATCATAGTTTTAATCGGTGCGCCGGGAGCGGGAAAAGGAACGCAGGCGCGGCTTTTGGAAGAACGCAAAGGAATTCCGCAAATTTCGACGGGCGATATGTTCCGCGAGATGAAAAAAGCCGATACGCCGCTCGCGCGGGAAGTTCAGGAAATTATGGCTTCCGGCAAATTGATTTCCGATGACTTAACATATCAAATCGTTAAAGACCGAACCTCGCGTAAAGATTGCGGCGGAACTTATATTCTTGACGGTTATCCGCGAACGCCTGTGCAAGCCGAACAGCTTGAAAACTTAGCAAAAGAGCAAGGCAAGGAAATTCAGGCGATCGAGGTTTTTATTGATCGGGGCGAATTGATGAAGCGGCTGACCGGTCGCCGTTCGTGTCCGGTTTGCGGCGAGATTTATAATATCTATTCAAAGCCGCCGAAAACCGACAATGTTTGCGATTTTCATCCCGATACGCAGTTGACGCACCGCGCCGACGATAATGAAGAAAGCGTTTCGACGCGGCTCGCGACTTATGATGAGTTGACCAAGCCTCTGCTCGATTATTACGAAAAATCGGGACGCCTCAAAAAGGTCAGCGGCGAAGGCGATTTGGAAGAGATTTACAAAGAGTTGGAAAGTTTGATTTAAGAGGTCGGTCGTTGGATATTAGCAGTTAAAGGTAACTGACATCTAATATCCAACATCTGACATCTATCATGGAAAGTTCAAAGATCGGCAGCTTTTTTAGTAAATTAAGCCAAGTTTTATTGGGTAAAAGAATGATTATTGCCAAATCACAAAAAGATTTAGACCGGATGCGCGAGGTTGGCGAACTGATTGCCGAGGTTCGCGAGGCATTGCGCAGAATGATCGAGCCGGGAATTACGACGCTCGAACTGAACGCGGTCGCCGAAAAGATGATGCGCGACGCCGGCGCGACGCCGACCTTTATCGGTTACAAACCGCACGGCATGGTTCCGTTTCCCTTTGCGATCTGCGCTTCGGTCAATGAGGCGATCGTTCACGGATTTTCAAACGATATTCCGCTCAAGGAAGGTGATATCGTTTCGCTCGATATGGCGGCGACATATAACGGTTTTGTCGGCGACACGGCGTTTACCGCGCCGGTCGGCGAAATTACGGACGAGCTCAAGCAATTGATCCGCGTGACGGAAGAATGTCTGGCACTGGCGATTGAACAATGCTATCCGAACAAACGCGTCGGCGACATCGGTCACGCCGTTCAGCAGCACGCCGAAAAATACGGTTACGGAATCGTCCGCGATTACACCGGACACGGAATCGGACGCGCGATGCACGAAGCACCGCAGATCGCTAATTACGGCAGACCGGGAACGCGCGAAAAAATCCGCGCCGGATATTGTTTTGCGATTGAGCCGATGCTTAATCTCGGAACGCAGGAAACAAAGACTTTGGAAGATAAATGGACGGTCGTCACAAAAGACGGCAAGCCGAGCGCACACGCCGAGCATTCGATTGCGATAACGGCGGACGGTCCCGAGATTTTAACGCTGACCAAAGAGCAAAAAGCCGCGCTGAAAAACGGTAAAAAAGAAACCGTCGCGGCGTAACTTGATAAATCGGCTTTAAAAAGGTAACATAAGCAGTTTGTCAACCAGGACAGAGTTAGCTCTGTAAGTTATCTGTTAGATATGTCGAAAGAAGAAGCGATAGAGGTTACGGCAACCGTGCTTGAAACTCTGCCGAACGCGATGTTCAAAGTCGAGATAGAAGACAACAAACATCAGGTTCTGGCTCATATCTCAGGCAAAATGCGAAAAAACTTTATACGGATTTTGCCGGGCGACAGAGTTCTTGTCGAGCTTTCGCCCTATGATTTGAATCGCGGTCGAATAACCTATCGTTACAAGTAAATTTCATATTTGAGATTTTAAATTTACAGGATAGTTAGCCGTGTGAGCGCGGCGAAAAGAGAAGGACAAAATTATGAAAGTTCGTCCATCAGTAAAGAAAATTTGCGATAAGTGCAAAATTATTCATCGGAAAGGCGTTGTCCGGGTCATCTGTGAAAACCCGAAACACAAGCAGCGTCAAGGTTAATTTTATTTTTTTGGAGAAATTATGGCTCGCGTAGCAGGAGTTGATTTACCGCCAAACAAGAGAGCGCAGATCGGTCTGACGTATATTTACGGCATCGGCAAATCTCGCGCGACGGCGATTTTAGAGGAAGCGCAAATCAGCATTGATCAAAAGATTAAGGATTTGGGCGAAGATGAACTGACGCGGATTCGTACCATCATTGACACGCAGGGCGATGTCGAGGGCGATTTGCGGAAACGTGTTCAAATGGACATCAAACGCTTGATGGACATCGGTTGTTACCGCGGTCTTCGTCATCGTCGAGGTTTGCCGGTTCGCGGACAGCGCACCAGCACCAACGCACGAACCCGAAAAGGTCCGCGCAAAGCCGCCGTGGCGAAGAAAAAAGCACCGGGCAAGAAGTAAGTTAATAGTTCCAAGTTTCAGGTTCCAAGTTAAAAATTTGGTTTTGACTTGAACCTTGAACCTTGGAACTTGGAACTAAAGAAATATGGCAAAAGCACCAGCAAAAGGTAAGAAAACTTACAAAAAGAAAGAGAGAAAGAATATTCCATACGGAATCGTTCATATCGCGGCTTCGTTTAATAACACGCTCATTTCGATCACCGACACGCAGGGCAATCTGATTGCACAGTCGTCGTCGGGCGCGCGTGGTTTCCGCGGTTCGCGTAAAGGAACGCCGTTCGCGGCGCAGCAAGCCGCTTCGGAAGTTGCCCGCAAGGCAATCGAAGCCGGAATGCGTGAAGCCGAAGTTCGTGTGAAAGGTCCGGGCGGCGGACGCGAATCGGCGATTCGCGCGATTAACCAGTCGGGAATTCGCGTCACATCGATTCGTGATACTACGCCGATTCCGCACAACGGATGCCGACCGCCGAAACGCCGCCGCGTTTGATTTCGGATTGGTGATTTCGGATTTCGGATTTATCTATTCGAATTTGAAAATTTTAATTTAATAATCAAAGGAAGAAGGGGATTTTAATCATTCCTGTAAACTTTTCTGCAAAATAATGAGCTGCGATTTTGATTCGTGATTTTGGGTTGAAAAATCCGAAATCCGAAATCTGAAATCCGAAATCATTTTTGCTGAAAGCAAAAAATATTATGGCTAGATATAGAGATGCGGTGTGCCGTTTGTGCCGCCGCGAAGGTGGAAAATTATTTTTGAAAGGCGACCGTTGTTACAAACCGTCGTGCGCGATTGAGAAGCGCGGCACGAATCCGCCGGGACAACACGGCGCGGCACGGCGCAAAATGCTCGCCGGTTACGGTCAACAGCTTCGGGAAAAACAGAAGGTCAAGCGCATATACTTCGTGCTTGAAAAACAATTCCGCAATTATTTCGACAAAGCTCTGCGGCAGAAAGGCGTAACGGGCGAAAATCTGCTCTTTTTGCTTGAACGCAGACTTGACAACGTCGTTTATCGCGCAGGCTTTTCGACATCACGCCGACAGGCGCGTCAGCTTGTCAATCACGGACATATTTTGGTCAACGGGAAAAAAGTGGATATTCCGTCGTTCCAGGTGAAGGTCGGCGATGTGATAACCGTTAAAGACAAGAGCGTAAAAAACGTTCACGTCGAAGGTGCGTGGCAGACATCCGGCGGTCGCGGTCGCCCGAATTGGATTTCAGCAGGCGGTGAAGAGTTGAGCATTTCGATTTCGGCGCTTCCGAAACGAGACGACATAGATAAAACTATTAACGAACAGCTTATTGTCGAACTCTACAGCAAGTAATTTATTAGTCTGGAGTCGAGAGTCGAGAGTCGAGAGTCAATGAATTTGACCTACTGACTCAAGACTCTCGACTCCGGACTCAAGACTTTTTTAAAAGTAAAGAATATGACACAAAATAATCATTGGACAGATTTTCAGATGCCAACCCGGTTAGAAGTTGAAAAAGAAACTCTGACCGACCGCTACGGAAAGTTTTACGCACAGCCTTTTGAGAGAGGTTTCGGAACAACGATCGGAAATTCCTTGCGGCGCGCACTTCTTTCATCAATCGAAGGTGCGGCAATCACGGCAGTTAAGATTGAAGGCGTAGAACACGAATTTTCGTCCATTAAAGGAGTTGTCGAAGATGCGACGGACGTAATTTTGAATCTCAAACAAATTCCGTTCAAACTGCACAGCACAACCGCCAAAACTTTAACGATCAGCAAAACCGGCGCGGGTGAAGTAACCAGCGCGGACATTGAAGCTGACGGCGATGTCGAAATTCTGGACACGGAAGTTCACATTGCGACCATCGGCGCGGGCGGCGATATTAGTATCGAAATGCGGCTCAAATCGGGACGCGGCTACGTTTCCGCCGAATTTAATAACGACGACGACCTTAGCTTAGGTTACATTCCGATTGATTCGGTTCACACGCCGATTAAAAAGGTTAATTACAACGTCGAAAAAACCCGTATGGGTTCAAACACCGAATACGACAAATTGACCATCGAAGTCTGGACGGATGGTTCGGTCAAACCTGATGATTCAATCGGTTTGGCGGCGAAACTCGTCAAGGATCATATGTCAATCTTCGTCAATTTTGAGGAAGAAGAAGACGAATTCAAATACGAAGACATCGCGCGTCCGCCGCTTCTTCGCAACGATCTGCTCGATCGTTCGGTTGACGAACTCGAACTTTCGGTTCGTTCGTACAACTGTTTGAAAAACGCTGACATTCGTTCGATTCGTGATCTGATCAAGCGCAGCGAGCGCGATATGCTCAACACCAAAAATTTCGGTAAAAAATCGCTGACGGAAATCAAAGACCTGCTGCACGGTATGGGTTTGGATTTCGGAATGGATTTTGACGAACAAGGCAATCCGATTCCCGGTTCGGGCGGACGAGATTTAGACTAAAAATTAGTCGAGAGTCGAGAGTCGAGAGTC
>JALHNX010000121.1 GCA_022843305.1 Pyrinomonadaceae bacterium
AAAATTAAAGAGTTCGGCTAAAGCCTTTATTTGTTGACTTAGATAATCTCCAACTGAAGTTTGAGGCAATTTATTTTCATAGGAAAGTCCTGTATTTGTTATTTATTTCGAAATTCTTTTGACATCGCAAATTAAACTGGTGTAATGTTCAAAGCAACAAAAATTGGGGAGAAGATAAATGAAAAATTTATACAATATCGGTTTTGTGGTTTTACTTTTGGTCGTTCTGGGCTGCAATTGTCAGAGATTGCGCGAATTTTCGGATCAGGGGAAAACTCCGCCAAGTTCGACTCCGTATGTCGCAAATACTTCGAACAGCCCGACAAGTTCTTCGCCGTCAAGCAGTAAAACCGGTTTGACGATGGAGAAATACAACCAGATAAAAAACGGAATGACATATAAAGAAGTTTCTGACATCCTCGGCGGTGAAGGAACACAGCAATCGAGTTCCGGCGAAGGTAAATATAAAGTTGAAACGTATAAATGGGATGGCGAACAGTATCAATTCATCTCGGTCGTTTTTATGGGCGAAAAGGTCTATTCCAAAGTTCAGGCAAATGTAAAATAAAGTTTTCGGCTATTCGTTAAAAAGCGTTTGGAAGATGGGCGATAAATGATGATAAAATCGCACTTATTTCAAACGCTTTTTATTATTTTATGAACAAAAAAACTATCAAAGACATAGATATTAAAGGAAAAAGAGTTTTCATCCGCGTAGATTTCAACGTGCCGATCAAAAACGGGCAGATCGAAGACGACACGCGTATTCAGGGCGCTTTGCCGACGATTCGCTATGCGGTCGAACAGGGCGCGAAAGTTATTTTGGCTTCGCATCTCGGCAGACCTTTGAAGGACAAGAAAAAGGCTGAAGAAAAGGGAATGCCGTATGACGCGGCGAAATATTCGTTGAAACCCGTCGCCGAAAAACTTGCGGAATTGCTTGCGACGGATGTGAAATTTGCAAACGATTGTGTTGGCGAAGAAGTTCGGCAAACCGTCGAAGTGTTAAAAGAAGGCGATGTTTTGTTACTGGAAAACCTGCGCCTGCATGGAGAAGAAGAGAAAAACGACGAAGATTTTGCGAAACAGCTTGCCGAATTTGCCGATGTTTATGTCAACGACGCATTCGGCACGGCGCACCGCGGACACGCTTCGACCGAAGGCATTACGCATTTCGTGAAAGACGCGGTTGCCGGACTTTTGATGGAAAAGGAATTGAATTTTCTGGGCAAAGCACTCAACAATCCCGAACGCCCGTTTGTCGCCATCCTCGGCGGCGCAAAGGTTTCCGACAAGATTCCGGTTATCGAATCGCTGATCGAGCGCAAGGTTGATAAATTGCTGATCGGCGGCGCAATGGCTTACACGTTTTTCAAGGCGAACGGTCTGACAATCGGCAAATCGCTGGTCGAAGACGAGATGATGCCGCAGGCTTTGGAAATCGAGGAAAAAGCGAAAACGGCGGGCATCGAGCTGATTCTGCCGACCGATCATCAGGTCGTTGATTCTTACGACCCGCTCAATTCGCGCAAAACTATTCCGGTCGAATTTACGAACAAAGGCTTAGTTGGTCTGGACATCGGCACGGAAACGTCAGCGATTTTCGCGCACGCGCTCGAAGGCGCGAAAACCATCGTCTGGAACGGTCCGATGGGAATGTTCGAGGAAAAACCGTTTGACGAAGGCACGATTGCGATTGCCAAAGCGGTTGCCGAAGCGACCGAAAAAGGCGCAACGTCAATCGTCGGCGGTGGCGATTCGGTTTCGGCGGTCAATCAAGCCGGACTCGACGATAAAATCTCGCACATCTCGACCGGCGGCGGCGCAACTCTGGAATTCCTCGCGGGCGACGCGCTTCCGGGCGTTGAAGCGCTGAATGATAAATAGTAAAATCGCTATATCAAAATATTTGGAGGCTTTATGAATTTAACAATCAAAGACAGATTGATTTTGGCGAATCAATATACGCTTTTAATCGCCTTAACTGATGATGACGCAGTGAAAAAAACGTATTCTAATAGCTTAGAAATCATACAAGGTGGTTTTGAGTCTGAATATGTCAATTTAGTGCCGGAAATTGATAGGAAAGTTTTGACTGAAAGAGAAGGCGAAGAAGTTTTGAATATACTTGAAATGTTTCACCAAATTCGGAATAGCTTTGAAGATTTAGGAGATATAGAAGTTGAGAAATCCAAAGTTACTTTTTCGGGATTTGATGCAGACCACGAATCATCACAATTTTCATACGCCGAATATTTAATAAGAACAAGATCCATTTATCAGACACTTACTAAAGAATTTGTTGATTCACATTTTCCGATGCTAACTATTTATCGCCGAATGGTGGTTGAATGGAAGAATTCAGACAATAGAAGCCAACTTACAAAAGATGATATTGTTCGCATTGCAAATGCTAGGAATGTAGCGAACTTAATCCATCAATTCGGTGCGCTTAAAGATGATGAAATGAGTGAAGAACTCCTAGGCAAAATTTATCAGGAAAGAGGAAGACCTGAAACCGATAAAGTCGAAGCCATTTCTTAATGTACATTCTGGACACAGATACTTTCACACATTTTCAACGAAAAAATCAAAATGTCTTAAAGCAATTAGAACAAAATGATTTAGTCGGATTAACGCTCATTACCAAAGGTGAAACATTAAGAGGAAGAATTGATTTTCTATTGAAAGCAGATAATTCTGAAAGTCTTGAAAAAGCACAAAGGTTATTTTTTGAGAGCGAAAAACTTATTGCTCAGTTTCCAATTATTGACTTTAATCAAGAATCGTTGGAGAAGTTTGATGAACTGCGACAAAACAGCAAATTCCGTAAAATCGGACGCGCTGATTTGTTGATTGCGAGTATTTGTCTGGCAAATCGTGCCGTTTTGATTACGCGAAACGTCAAACATTTCAAACAATTTCCAAATTTAGACGTTGAAAACTGGGTTGATTAAAAACAGCCTGAGAAAAATCCTACACGTTTCAAAAAGTATTATTGGGCTGAATGAAGATATTTCAGGAACTTAAAAAAATATGAAATTTGTGTCGGCGGTATTTCTGATCGCGCTTTGTGCGGTTGCCAATTTCGCGCAGGTTACTTCAATCGAGAGTGATTTTGAGAATAACAAATCCAAATACAAGCTCGAAAAATTTGCCGAAGGCGAAGATGCTTCGAGCGGTTATGATTATCTGGTTTATACCAATAAAGCGGAAGTCGTCAAAGTGCGCGAAATCTGGAGCAGTTCGTATCAGCCGACATTTCGCGCCGAAGATTATTTTTTCAAGGACGGTAAATTAATCGCCTTCGTCAAATACACGTTTCCCAAAAAGTATTATAAAACCTCGATCAAAGGCGCGAAAATTCCGCTCAAAATCGTCGAAAAATTTTATCTGACCGATTCTAAACTGACATCCTGGATTGAAAACGGCAAAACTATTCCGAAAACCGATGAGCGTTGGCAGGAAACGGAAAAAGATGTCTTGGAAAGAGCCGACGGACAAATTGAAACCTATAAACGGTTTAGAGAAGAGAATTAAAGCTACTTAAAATTTGAAATGGATTTGCTTAATCTTTTTTTAGGCAAATCCATTTCGTTTATTGATAAATAGAAGAATTTCCTTTCTTTTGTTCCCATTGAATTCCGTCAATGTTTTCGGAATCGAGAGCAAAGATGCGGTCGTTCAGATAATCGGTGCTGAGATTAAGCGGCATATTCAAATAATACATAATACTGCCGACCGGATTAGTTTCGTCCGGCGGGTCAATCTGGCGGGTTTCCGCTTCGAGTTTGTATCTGTCAAAAATTTTCTTGAGCCGCTTTTTGGTTACTTCCGTGTTGCGCGATTTAACGGTAAGTTCCATCGAACGTAAAACCTTTTCGGACTCGTTTAATTCGAGAAACCACAGCAAAACGACCGCGAAACCGCAGAGAATCGCGCCCAAATCCCAACGCCCGACACCGGTTGCCAAACCGAGCGCGAGGCTGATCAACAAAACCGTAACCTCTTTCGGGTCGCGGATGTTCGTGCGGAAACGAACCAGCGAAACCGCCGCAAAAATCGCAAAGGCGCGCGCGGTGTTGTCGCCGACGATCAGCATTAAAGCCGCCGCGACGACCGCCAGCAGAATCTGCGTCTGGATGACGGATAAGTTGCGCCCGAAAAGCGGCGCGTTTTTGCGAGGGCGAAATGCCAGAATTGCCGAAAGCAGAACCGCCAGAAAAAGCCTCAGAAGTATGTCGAGCGCATTGACTTCCGACGATTCAGCGGCTTGCGGATTCGTGTCCAATCCGAACAAAAACGGGTTTCCGCTGACGTTGGAATTTTCGTTGGTCGGCGCGGTTTGTGCGGCATTCGCATTGCCCGCGCCGATTTTTGCGTTTCTGTTTACTTGACGATTAGAAAGAAAATAAATGGCAAAAGCAGCGGAAATCAAAATTGCAACAGTTATTATCGAAATAAGAGTCAATCTGAATTTTCTCATATTATCTCATCGCCAGATTTTGATTCGTCGCCTCGTCCAATTCGTCAATTTTCGCTTTCACCGCATTTTTAAGGATTGCAATGTCGCTTGGAGAATAGTTGGCGGCGCGAAATGCGTCTTCGATCTGGCGGTCTTCGAGCCGAAGCAGCAAATCAGCCAGCCAGCGACCGTTTGAAACGGTTACGTCTTTGAAAATGTCGCGCAGTTTTCCTTTATATGAAAGCTCGATCTTGCCGTTTTCAACGTCGCGGACGAGAATTGATTTGGCATATTGCTGCGGTCTGCCTGTTGTTCTACCGAGCCGGTAAATAACCGGAAGATTGTTATTGCCGAGTCTGCCGAAGGTTCTTCCCAAATCTCCGACAACGTATTGAACCTCTCGACCGTTTCTGCCGATCGTGCCGAGAAGCGTGTTATTAACTTTGACAATGTCCCAATTATGCAGGAGAACCATCATAATTTTGAGTCCCTGAAACTCGTTTGTTCCCTTGAACGGATTATTTCGCCAATCCCAATTTCCCAGTCTTTCATAGTTTTCGGGACGCGCTTCGAGGCGGACGTTTTTGAATGTTCCTTTGCCCGGAATGGTTAGCGTCGGTATAAGATAAACGATCTCTGTTTTATAACCCAATGCCCACAATAAACGCACGGCGGCTGTTTCGGGCTGCGCTTCGCGTCCGAGCTTGGCGACCCAAACCTTTCCCGAACCGTCCTTGATGCGGTATTTCGTGTTGTGTCCGCCGGTTTCTTTCTTAATAAAAGTGATGCGGCTCAAATCGGGCTGCATTTCTCGTCCGCCCGGACCGTAAAACGTATCGCGTCGGGCGATGTTGACCTTTTCCCACATCACGGCTTTGCCCGGCGGCACCGCGTTTTTAGACTTCTTTGATTTTTTTTGCGCCGGAGCAAACGTCAACGAAAATGTAAAAATAGTAAAAAAAGTAAAAAGTTTTAATAAATTTCCCTTGATTAACATTAAATTTAACCCTCCTTGTTTTAGTGCTTTGAATCGAATCTGACAACCTTCGCGCCGTTCTGAAACGAGAGCTGACAGTTAAATTCCATCTCATTCGCTTCGGGCATCACCCGTCTGTAAAATCCGTCCGGCGTAAGCTCGCGCGACTTTACGTTATCGCGCAGATAAGCCGAAAGATATTCATTCTTCAAATAATTTTTAAGATTCGCGTTTTCGACCGGCGCGATAACCTCGACACGGCGATCCAGATTTCGCGGCATCCAATCGGAACTTCCGATATAAATTTCTTCTTCGCCGCCGTTGGCAAAATAATAAACGCGGCTGTGTTCGAGAAGCGGTCCGACGACGCTTCGGACGCGGATGTTTTCCGACAAACCCGGAATTCCGGGACGAAGCATACAAACTCCGCGCACGATCAGATCAATTTCGACTCCGGCTTGCGACGCTTCATAAAGCGCACGGATAATTTCTACGTCCGCCAGACGATTGAATTTAGCGATAATTCGCGCCGGCTGTCCGTTTCGCGCATTTTCGGTTTCGCGCCCGATCATTTCGACCATTCTTTGACGCAGGTTGAGCGGCGCGACGAGAAGTTTGCGGAAACATTCGTTTTGCGAATAGGCAGTCAGGTAATTAAATAATTCGGTCGCGTCTTCGCCGATTTGCTCGTCGGTCGTCAATAATCCCAAATCCGTATAAACTGCCGAGGTTTCGGGATTGTAATTGCCCGTTGCCAGATGCACATAGCGGCGCAGTTTATCATCTTCGCGGCGGACGACCAGCGTCGTTTTGCAATGTGTTTTCAGTCCGAGCAAACCGTAAATGACGTGAATGCCGGCGCGTTCGAATTTCTTCGCCCATTCGATATTGTTTTCTTCGTCGAAACGCGCTTTCAGTTCGACCAAAACCGTCACCTGTTTGCCGCGTTCGACGGCATCAATCAAAATCGGCGGAATCGGCGAATCAGCACCCGTCCGGTAAAGACACATTTTGATTGCCAGCACGTCCGGGTCTTCCGCCGCTTGCCTGATAAAATCCGTGACAATGCTGTAAGGCATATACGGATGATGAAGCAGAACATCGCCGCGCTTGATAATGTCGAACATTGATTCGTTCGTGTTAAGATGCGGCGGACACGAAACGGCAATCGGGGCTTCCTTTAATTCGGGTCGGTCAAGTTTATACAAACTCATAAAATCGGAAACCTTGATCGCGCCCTCGACCTGATAAACATCCTCCGGCGAAATTTGCAACGATTCCGTCAAATAACCGACCATCTCGACGGGCATAGTCTGAGAAACTTCCAAACGGACAACATCGCCGAATCTTCTTTGCTTGAGATTTTTCTCCATCATTTCAAGCAAATCCGACGCTTCGGCTTCGCGGAGTTCGATGTCGGCATCACGGGTGATCCGAAACGTATGACAAATCGCCGGATGCGCTTCGGGAACGAGCATTCCGACGTTTGAAGCGACAAGGTCTTCGAGTAAAACAAAGCGCGTCGAATCTTCTCTAACGGGAACAAATCTTTTGATTGATGACGGAATTTTGATTCTGATAAAAAAATTATCCGTCCGGATGGCGGCTTTTTCCGTCCGGCGGTTTAATTTCGGTCTGACCATCAGCGCGAGATTTAAACTGCCGCCCGAAATATACGGAAACGGGTGCGACGGATCAACCGCCTGCGGCGTAATGATCGGATAGATACATTGTTTGAAATATTCGGTTAAACTTTCACGTTCGTTTTCGTTCAGCGAATCAACACTGCAAATTTCGACTCCGTGGTGAGCCAGTTCGGGTAAAATTTCCTGATAGAGACATTTTGTTTGTTCATCAATCAATTCGGTAACGCGTGTTTTAATTTCAGCCAAAAGATGTTCGATGTCCATTCCGTCGGCGGCGGATTTAGTCCCGAGCGAATCCTTCAAACCCGAAACGCGAATCATAAAAAATTCGTCGAGATTTGACGAAAGAATCGCCAGAAACTTTAATCTTTCGAGCGGAGCCTGTGAATTGTCCAAAGCCTCTTCTAAAACGCGTCTGAAAAATTCGATCAAACTCAAATCGCGGTTAAACAGATATTCCGACGAACGCGGCAATGAGGCGGGCAAAAATTGTGATGTTTCGCCATTAATTTCAAACGGATAAATTTTTCTCGCTGTATAAGCCATATCTAAAAAGCTCCAAATAATTTATAAACTTGGACAGAAGAGAATATCCATAAGGGCTAATTGCAAATGGCGTTCCAAAATTTTCCGGCTTGTTTTATTGAATAAAATGCTTGATTTTGTTGGGTTTTGGGGTTTTGAAAAGATTTATAAAGTGATGTTTGTAAAAAAAATATTTTGATTTGAGCTGTATTAAAAAAATACAAACATCACTTTTAAAAATAAAAATCAGTCAGAGGATTTTGCAAAACGAAAAGGAAGTTAACCGCATCGCCGGCATCGAATAGAAGGAATCAATTCTATGTTGTCTGCTTAGATTTAGTTGAAATATCGCGGAAAATGTTTGTTATTTGACACGATTTCTGACAGGTTCAGAAATTTAGTCGGATTCAGAGGGTGAAGAAACAGTTTTCCATGCTGAAATCCTTTCGTCTGAAAAAGATTTTTCAGCAAGGCGGTTTTCACGATATTCGGAAATCCATCTGTTTACCGCACCGGCAATATTTTTTTCTTGCCGGATTGCGGCGTGTGAAGTGCTGTCTTTTTGATATTGGTTATTATATATCTCTGAAAATTTTCGCATATTTTTGTAGGTAAATTGTGATTCTAAATATTGAAAAAAATAAAGGACGGTTTAATATAGAGGGTTAAACCGTCCTTTTAAAGTAGCTTTCGCTACGATAAACCGTGAAAGCAATTTTCACTGTCGAATAAGCCTTTTGTTAAAAATAGCCGGCATATGTTCATTCGTATTCGGAGAAAGAATTTGGGGGTACTCAAAACATTCAATGACTCAGACCTGAAATAAATTTACCGCATTAAAAAATATTCGTCCGTGTGGTAACGCACTTATAGAATTTTTTATTTGTATCTGTTCGGGAGCCAACAAAAAATCCATTTTTGTTGTAATTACCAGAGATAATCGTCGTATTCGGATTAAACTTTTTTATATTCTACATTTTCATTTTCTTGTCGGACTTCTCCATCTTTTCAAGCTGCAAAACCAGCGCGGCAGCGTGTGCATTAACGTCCGTGGCAACCGGTGCCGCAGCCTGTAAAGCCTTTTCCAGTGCGAGAATATGTTCTTTCATTAAAGCATTTTCCGCCTGCATTTTCTCCATCATCGGCTTCATCATTTCGAGCTTTTCCGCACTCATTTTGCTCATCTGCGCTTTATGAATATCGTCCATGTTTTCCATACTGCGCTTTATTTCGGCAAAAGCGTTTCGCGCCAATTCAATATCTTCCAATTTGCCGCCCGCCGTCATATCGCGCAGGGCGGCGGCAAACGCCGACACATTTTGCCGGTAAGCCATCATGATCATGTGCGGCGGGCTTTTTTTCATTGCCGCCATATCCATCATCATGTCCTTTTTCATCTTGTCTTTGTCCATCTTTTTACCGTCTTGAGCGGCGATGCCACCGACGCATAAAAGAACCGCTATAACAACCATCCAGTTTAACAAAATTTGCTTTTTCATAATTAACTCCAATTCATGTCCGTTTATATAAAATTATATTTAAAACCCCGCCGGGCGGATTACTGCTGTTAAAAACCAAAAGTTCATTGGAGTTCTGATTTTTAATGTATTTGATTTCATAATATTTCCCCTTTCTCATTTGCTATGTCACCGACGACTTTCATCATAAATTTGCTGAACTTATTAAATCAGGCAAAATCTATCGATTTTATTCAATGATTTAGGAGTACAGTTAACATAACCCGATTGAAAAACGCCTGTCTGTTCGGAATCGCATATATAGAAAAATATATTTTATCCGTGTGTTAGCGCACATAGTAAACTGAAGTTTGTGGTAAAATTTTGATACGGCACTCGAAATTAATAATAATTTACTGAGTCTTATTCGGAGAAAGTATCATGTCCGTCGTCAAACATGAGGATGATGCGCGGTTGAATCATTTGATCGCCGCGCTGCCCGAGGATGAATTTACACGCCTCAAACAAAATTTAGAGCCGGTTTCGCTGTCGCTCGGCAAGGTCATCTACGAATCGGGCGAGCTGTTGGAATATGTCTATTTTCCGACGACGGCGATTATTTCTCTGCTGTACATCATGGAAAACGGTTCGACCGCCGAAATCGGGATGGCGGGCAACGACGGATTAGTCGGCGTCGCGCTTTTTATGGGCGGCAGCACGACACCGAACCGGGCAGTCGTGCAGAGTGCGGGCAACGCTTTCAGATTAAGGACAAAAGCGCTCCAATACGAGTTCGGGCTTAACGGAATGTTTCAAAAAATACTCTTACGCTACACGCAGTATTTGATGACCCAGATTTCGCAAACCGCCGTCTGCAACCGTCTGCATTCGGTCGAACAGCAGCTGTGCCGCTGGCTTTTGATCAATCACGATCTTCTACAAACGAATAAACTGATTATGACGCACGATCTGATTGCCAATATGCTTGGCGTGCGCCGCGAAGGTGTTTCGATTGCTGCCGGACATTTGCAGAAACGCGGATTGATCAAATATGTGCGCGGCACGATCACGATGCTCGACCGCGAGGGTTTGGAAACCGCCGCCTGCGAATGTTACAAAGTCGTCAAAGAAGAATACGACCGCCTGCTCGGAAAATATATCTCGAAGAATATCTAATCAATTCTCTGAACCACCACTTTTAATTCATCTAATTTTGCGGTATGCGTGTTGACGCACGGACAATCGTTTTGCATTGTTGCATACTATTGACGGATTCAATATAAATTTCACCAAGCATTTAAACAGATAAAAGTCTGTTAAATCGAATTAACGAACGGGATTAAAATTAAATGACCGAAATCACAACCTCAGACGCTCCGATTTATAACCGATTACTTGCCGCTTTGCCGGCTGGAGAATACCGCAACTTGTTTCCGAAACTGGAACAAATACCTTTAATTTACGGCGAAAATATTTATAAATACAACGAAATTATCAGCGACGTTTATTTTCCCGACAGCGGAATAATTTCTATGCTCGCCTCCGTCGGAAACAGCTCGACGCTCGAAGTCGGGATCATCGGCAGAGAGGGAATTGTCGGGCTTCCCGTTTTTCTCGGTGTTAAAATTTCCAACAATGAGGCGATTGTTCAGGGAGAAGGCTCGGCAAAGAGAATGAAAGCGGAAGATTTTCTGATCGAATGCGGGAACGGCGGAACGCTGCCGCGAATTCTAAATCGCTTTACACATTCTTTGCTGACGCAGATTTCGCAATCGGCGGTTTGTTATCGTTTTCACCTGATCGAAGCGCGGCTTGCCCGCTGGCTTTTAATGACATCCGACCGGATGGAAACCGGCGAATTTCCGATTACGCAGGAATTTTTATCGAATATGCTGGGTGTGCGGCGCGAAGCAGTTAACAAATCGGCGGTAATTCTTCAGCAAGAGAATTTGATTACTTACAGTCGCGGTAACATTACGATCACAAATCGGCGAGGGTTGGAAATGAAAGCCTGTCAGTGTTACGCAATTATCAAAGCCGAAGCGGCAAGTTTTACGGTTTAATTAAATGAAGACTGTGCCATAATTCAAAAAGAGCGAAAAACCTTCGGAATAGCTGATAGATGATAAGTAGTTGGACAGAAATAAACGAATCTCAATCCGTTGGTAATCGCTATAGCGAGCGGTAGCGAGTCTGCTCCGCTGAAAGACAATCGGGTAGTGAGTCAGACTCGCTACCGCTCGCTCTACTGATGTTTTTTAGATTATGACAAATCTGATCCAACTTCTTAGCTGAGAGATTTGAGATTGTGCGAGTCGGGATTTCTTAATCTATCAGTTATCATCTATTCCGAAAGTGTTAAATCTTACAGCGACACATACTTAATTACGCACAGTCGTTAGTTAATTTAATCTGACAAAGTAGAATTAAAAAAAGTCTGAAATTATCAAGACAATTCAAATAAATCGGGTTGCTGGGCAAAATGGTTGAGAGTATATCTAATTTCTACCGGCGAAGCTGTATTAAGCCGCGAAGATGGAATTTTAGAGCTGTCCTTTTTAGGAATTTGTCCCAAAAGGTTAAAAATGGTCGAGGCAACGGTGGTGACCTCGGGTTTGAACAGATAGGCATTCGCACCGGCATTCAGACCTTTTTCCCTGTCGGTTTCGTAAGCCGCCGCCGAATAGAACACAATCGGAGTTTGCGGATGAAACTTCCGTAATTTTTTGCACAACTCAAAACCGCTTCCGTCGGGATATATACAATCAAGCAAATAGAGATCAAAATCTCTGTTTTGTGCCGTTTGAAAAGCCTCTTTGACGGAACGCGCTAAACAAACATCAATATCCGATAATCCGAGCAATGTCATTAACATAACCCCGGAATCTTCATTATCCTCCGCATACAACACCGAGAGCCGTTTAGTTTGTTTCATATCTTTAATCCTTCAACAAATCTTTTACCAAATAAAAGCATCATCTTTGAAAAATATCAGCTGTATTAAAAGTCGGATAAATCTCTGAAATTTAAGAATTTATCTAACACAGCGCACTAAATTGATGTTACTTTGAAAAGGTGTTCAAATATTGTTTAATAAAAATTATCCTATAATAATTTTAGCTCGTTAAAAATATTTGTATGTGCGTTAAAGCACAAATAAAAAATAAATAGAAACTTCCTAAGCGCGAAAACACACAGACCCGGAATTATTGTTTTTTTAAACTTAAACTGAGATTGAAATATGAATTTATTATTTGCAGAAATAACAAACCGCCGGCAATGCGGCAGTGAATTGGTGGTTAACGGCTTCAAAGTGCAATGCACCTTCTCAACCTCAAAAACCGTGACAATTCCGACAGGTCTGCATTATTTCGACGGAAAACTGCATTTTAGCCAAAGTATGCTTCGCACGACTATCCCGATTTGCAAAAATCACGAAATGCATTTAAATAACGCATTTCGTGATTTGATTGGCGAAACATCTTAAAATTGCAGAGATTACCGGAAAAATTCAAATTTAAAATAAAGTCAATCATAGATAAGAGCGGAACGCCGTCATCTTGACGGCACACGCCGCTGAAAGCGGTGTAATTTGTCGCGCTTTTCTTAAAACTTGTCAGATAACCCAACAGTGTGAGCGTTTTTCAAACGCTGTGCCGTCAGGATGACGGCGTTCCGTCGGGCAATTTCCTTATCCAAAATTCACGTTAAAATAACCTAAATCTGATAGATAAATACTTTTTCGGATTTTGGCGAAAATCATAAATCAGCTTTGTTCCTTCCGATGAAAGCTGATTGATGTTCGACATCGTTTGATTGGCGTTGTTGTAAAGCGTTTCGTCGGTGATGAATTTGCCGAGTGTGCCTTTGCCGCTTTGCGCGTCGGCAAGCAGTAAATCAACTCTTTCGGCGGTCGAATTAAATTTTGCCAGCGTGTTTCGGGCATCTTCATAAAGCTGTTCGTCTTTAAGGAATTTTCCCGCCGTTCCTTTACCTTCGGTTAAATCGGTCGTGATGAGCTTGAAATCGTCGGCAATCCCGTTGAGTTTTGAAGCCGTAACGCGCAGATCGGCAATCGCCTGCCGCGTTTCGTCATAAATTGCGTCATCGCTCAAAAATTTCCCCGCCGTGCCGCGACCCGCCCGCAGGTCTTTGGAAATTGCTTCGAGCTGTTGAACGGTTGAATTCAGACTGTTGTAAAGTTCGGGATCGTTGAGAAGTTTTCCGGCGCTGCCTTCGCCTTTGTTGACGCGGTCGAGCGTGTTTTGCAGTTTCAGAATTGTCAGCTTTGTTTCACCGACCGTCGAATCCAGATTGCGGTAAAGCTGGTCGTTGTTGATGATCTGACCGAGCGTGCCGTCGCCCTGATTGGCTTTGTTGAGAATTTCGTTTGCGGGAGTCGCAATTTTATTGATTTGCTGGAGAAGCTCGTTGCCGGTTTGGGTTAATTGATTGATCGAGATCGCCTGCGTCGAATCGAGAACGTGATTTTCCGCGACCGCCGAACCTTTTGAAGTTCCGGGCGTAATGTTTATCATTTTATCGTTGGCAAGCAACGTCGCGGCAACCAGCTGCGCCGTCGAATCGGTGCGGATTCGCTCGGTGATCGGACGATCATTGAGTTCACGGTCAACCGCCAAAACGGCTTCGATCTTCGCATCTTCAACGCTGTCGGGCGGCAAAAGCGACACGGATTCAACTTTGCCGATACTAACTCCGGCAAGCTGCACCTCAGCACCTTCACGCAAACCGTCGGCTTGAGTAAACCTTGCCTTGAGCCTTAATTTTTTCTCGAACGGGTTAAAATCGCCGGTCGAATTCAAAATCAGGAAGGCTAAAATTAAAAGCCCGAATAGTACGAAAATGCCGACGCGAAGCTGACTTACAGTAATATTTTGTGTTCTTGCCATAATTTCACCTTAATCTGATTTTCCGCGGATAAATTTTCTGATATAAGGGTCTTCGGTTTTCTTAAGTTGTTCATCCTTTCCGCTGAAAATTATTTTTCCGTCACGAAACATTATTACCTCAGTGTTGATAAGGCACAGATATTTGCCTTCCATTTCATAAACCACCTCACCTGAATCGTTGACGGTCGCGTATTCGGACGAGAGATATTCGAGATTATTCATTTCGTGGGTTACGAAAATCGAAGAAACGTCTTCCAGATCGCGCAGTTTGATCGCCAATTCGCAGATCGTCCGCGCCGTCGGCGGATCGAGTCCGGCAGTCGGTTCGTCGAACATCACGATTGTCGGGTCGCCGACCAGCGCACGGGCAATGCCGACGCGCCGCCGCATTCCGCCCGAAAGCTCGCTCGGCATTTTGTCAATCGCTTCCTCAAGGTCAACGAAACGCAGCATCCGGCGGACTTCCTTTTCAACCGTTTCTTCATCAACGCCCTGTTCGTGCAGACGATAGGCGACATTTTCATAAACGGAAAGCGAATCGAAAAGCGCGCCTTCCTGAAAAACCATTCCCATTTTCTGGCGAACGCGCATCATTTCCTGTTCGGTGTAATGCGTGATGTCTTCGCCGTCAACCAGAATCTGTCCCGAATCGGGCTTTAAAAGTCCTAAAATCAAACGGATTGTCGTGGATTTTCCGCCGCCGCTTCTGCCCAAAATGATTTTCGTTTCGCCGCGCCGGACTGTAAAACTCACGCCGTTCAAAATCTTTAAATCGTCAAACGAGAGATGAACATCGCGGAATTCGATTGCCGGCAAAATGCGGTCGGGTTCATCAACCGCTTCTTGTATATCCGCCGTTGCCGCCAATTCGGTTTCGGCATCAATGACTTCGGGTTGTTCCAATTCGGAAGAGAGCATAATTTGATTTTGCTAATTATAAATTCTAAATTCGACCGATGTCGAGAACCGTCTGCAATCCTTTTGAAATGAAAAAGTCGAAAACAATTACCCAGATTGATGCCAGCACGACCGCATTCGTTGTCGAACGACCGACACCGACCGTTCCGCCCGTTGTGCTTAAACCTTTGTAACAGGAAATACTTCCGATGATCAGACCGAAAAATAACGGTTTAATAATTCCGCCGATTATATCCTCAGCCGTAATGCCCGCGCGGACGGATGTAATAAAAACATTCGTTTCCTGATTAAAAATAACCGAGGCGACAACGCTGCCGCCGATGATGCCGAAAATATCGGCGGCAACCGTTAAAAGCGGAAGCATAAAGATCAGGGCGATCATTCGCGGCGCGACGAGTTTTCGGATCGGATCGGTGCCGAGCGCGCGCATTGCGTCAATCTGCTGCGAAACGACCATCGAACCGAGTTCTGCCGAAATTGCCGAACCGATGCGCCCGGAAACCATCAGGGCTGACAAAACCGGTCCTAATTCACGAATCAAAGAAGTTGCCACCGCCCGTCCGGCTTCGCTTTGCCCGCCGTAATAAGCCAGCGTCGGGTAAGTTTGCAGAATCAAAACGCCGCCCGTAAAAAATCCGGTCAACAAGACGATCGGCAGCGAACCGACACCGATCAGATCCATCTGGCGGATGGTTTCGCCGATATAACGCGGTCGGCGAAAAAGTCCGGCAAACGCCCGCCAAATTAATAAACTGATTTCTTGTAACTGAAATAAAAAATTTTTGAGCGGATTCATTTATTCTTCGGAAACAAAAAGACTTTTGCAAAGATTACAACGAACCGGACAAAAAAAAAAGCCGACTCTTTTAAAAAGTCGGCTAAATGTTGATTTTAATGAAGAATTTAGATTTTTCGATTTATTGCCCGCGATTCTGATTGCGCTGCTGTTGCAGGCGATTAAGTCGTCTTTGCTGCCGCTCGTTCAGATTATCTTGTCTGTTCGGATTTTTTCTCCGGTCTATTCGGTCTTGTATCAATTGTTGGCGCAAATTTCGGAATTTTACCAGTTGTTCGGGCGTTAAAACCTTGCGAATCAAATATTCGGTCAAAGTTCTTTCCTTCAGCAAATCGGCTTGGGCAAGCTGTGCCGCCTTGGTCAATTCCTTAACCTGTTCGTCGGTCGAATCGTCGGCATAAACCGCCAAATCCAAATCGCGGTTTGCCATGCGCCAACGCCGCTGCGCTTCCTGCATTATCGGTCGCCTTGCCTGATTGATACGGCGGATTTGCTGAATCTGCTCGCGGGTTAATTCTAATTCCTGCATAATCCTAAACGGTCGGTCGGCTTGTCTCGGATTTTGATTTTCATCCTGAACGTTTTCTTGCGCCGAAACACCTGAAAATGCCGAAATCGTCAGCAACAGCGTAAAAATCAAACTTAAAAAATTTATCTTATTCATCTTTATCACCCGGAAATTTATTCAACAGTATCAATTTCTTCAAATAGCTCAGCCAGTCTTAAAGTATCGTCTTCCTCGTCTTCCTCGATCATTTTGGGCGGAACCTCAATTTTATTGTTATTATCGCGCTTGACAATATTATTGTTTTTCGGCAACTTCGGAGTTTCCGCTTTTTGCGGCAGACGCTGATTAATCGGTGTTTTTACAACGAGATTGTTTTTCGTGTCAGGCGCAACCGCGACTTCGGTCGGCGGCGTTTTTTGTGCATTCAGCGGTTTTTCTTCTTTATCCGGTGAAATATTTTGATTTGAATTCTCGTTTGTCGGTGAAGTCGTTTTTTGAACCGTCGGAACTGCAACAGGTTTTGTATTTGTTCCGGCAACATCGTTACTTTTATCCGAGTTCAAAACAATCAAAGCGATGCCGGCGCAAACTGCCAAAATCGCAAATGACGCGGTTGCCAAAGACCACGCCGGAGAGAGCGAAAAATATTTACGCAGTCCTGACAACCACGAAACAGTTACGCCGGAAACTTCATGATTGTTCGAGGCTTTACCAACCTTTTCGTAGGGAATTTGGATGATCGGCGTTTCCATTTGGGCAAATTCCTTTAATTTCCAATCATTAATCGAAAATTGAACGCCCGAAAATGCTTCGAGTTCATCCGAACAAACCGAACAAGTTTGCAGATGCGCTTCAAAAGTCGTGGTTTCCGCCGCGCCGTTTTCGCCGTAAAGATACGAAACCAACTTTTCGGCGTTGCCGCAACCTGAATTTTTGTGATTGTTATTTATCATAACCGTTACCTGAATTTTCTTAAACAACTTCCAAAGGTATTCTTTCGAGCTTCATTCGAAGTTGTTTCAAAGCCGTATAAACGCGGCTTTTAACCGTACTGAGCGGCAATTGCAGAGTTTCCGAAATTTCCTGAAACGTCATTTCTTCGAATTCCTTCATCACGATCACCTGCCGCAATTCCGCAGGCAGCGAATTTACCGCCTGTCTGACGTGCGAAAGCCGTTCGCTTTGCTCTGCCCTCCGCGCCGGCGATTGATGCAGCGGCGCGATAAACATTCTTTCTTCGGCATTTCCTTCATCGTCCAAAAAAGTTTCCGAACGCGTTTTCGTCCGCCGCTGTTTTGTCAAACACTGATTGACGGCGATTCGATGAAGCCACGATGAAACTTTTGCCTCGCCGCGAAAATTCGCTAAATTACGATAAGCCGAAATGAAAGTTTCCTGCGCCGCGTCGCCGGCTTCGTCTTCACGGCTGAGCATACCGAAACAGAGCGCGAAAATCTTGCGCTCCCATCTTTTAACTATTTCGCCGAAAGCCTCCGGTTCATCCAGTAAAGCCCGCTCGACCAATTGCTCGTCCGTTAAACTTTTTAACATTACTCGTGTTATCAAAAATAACTTAGCACGAGATTAATACTCAAAAAAACTATGAGAATGAATTAATTTCATACCCGAAATTTAGACGCGATTAATCTCGAAAAAGTCGAAATCGAAATAAAATAAAATTTCTGTCGGGAATTAGAGCAGATTCGGCATTGGTCTATGGTATGATTTGAGGATGAGAGCCTATTCAGATGATCTTCGATTGCGAATTATCGAAATGATTCAAGCTAATGAGTTGACGCAGCCTGAGATTG
>JALHNX010000122.1 GCA_022843305.1 Pyrinomonadaceae bacterium
GGTTTTGACATTTCTTAAGCGGCTCTTTCGCGGCGAGAAGGTTTGGCAGCCGCATCGTGAGCATATCTATCAGAAATTGGTAATTGCGGGGTTTTCGCATTCAAAGGTAACCGGAATATACGGCTTGGCGTCGGCAATTGTGGTTCTGGTTCTGATAATTGCTCTAAACTATTCTCTGAGTTTCGAGATGTCGGTTTTCGCGGTCGTCGTCTTGGAAACAATTTTGTTGATTTCCGTTTGGCAATTGACCGTAAAGACTTCTAAAACCGCCAATGTTGAATAAAATGATCCGCCCGGTCAAAGAAATAAAAGAGACTCAGAACAGATATGTCGCCATCGAATCATTTGGGGTGAAACTCAAAATTTTTTCCGACCGGAAGGAAATTCTCGATGAAATCGAAAAGCGGATAGCTGAAATATTGCCTGCCGGGTTTTATAAAAAAATTCCGGCGCGGCGGGCTGTTCATTCATTTTCGGTGAGGCGCAACCGGGCATACAAGTATGTTCTCTTTAAAGGAAAACAAAAAATCGAGTTTGGCAATGAACGTGAGATTTTCCTTAAATATCTGGATTGGCAGCTCCGCCTGACGATTGCCGAGTTTGCGGTTGAAAGAGTTTTTCTGCATGCCGGAGTCGTCGGATGGAAGGGAAAAGCGATAATAATTCCCGCGAAAAGTTTTCAGGGTAAAACTACTCTCGTAAAAGAATTGACCAAACTGGGCGCGGAGTATTATTCTGATGAGTATGCGGTTATGGACTCGGATGGGTTCGTCCATCCTTTTCCAAAGATGCTTTCAATACGGGGCGTTACGGACAAATACCGGCAGACCGATACTGCCGTCGAATCATTCGGAGGCGTTAAAGGAATCGAGCCTCTGCCGGTCGGAATGATTTTGCTGACCGAGTTTGCGGAAGGGGCGGAATGGCAGCCGCAGTTTTTGAGTGAAGGGTTCGGGATTATGGAGATGTTATCTCATACAATACCAATCAGATATAATCCTGAATTTTCATTTAAAGTCTTGAATAAAACTGTGAATCGTGCCATAATCGTGAAAACTAAAAGAGGCGAAGCAAAAGATTTTGCCGGAAAGGTGTTGAGCTTCTTTGAAGATAATGCGTTATAATGATTTTATTTATTGTAAAACTGAAAAAAAACTGAAAAAAACTGAAATTTATTTTTTGTCTAAACTTAGGAGGAATCAATGAAAAGTTCACAAATCCCTGTTGCCCGTAAGGAAGGGTTGGTTGTACAGGAAACTGCTGAAGAAGTTTTGGTATATGACTTAGCCAGTAATAAAGCTCACTGTTTAAATCAAACGGCAGCGTTCGTCTGGAAGTCCTGTAACGGGCATAACTCAATTTCTCAAATTACAAAATTATTTGAAAATGAAGTCGGTTCGGCTGTTAATGAAGATTTAATCTGGCTGGCGATTGACCAATTAAACGAAAAAAATCTCTTGGATGCCGAATTGGCATTGAATTTTGCCGGACGTTCACGACGCGAGGTAATCAAAAAAATCGGTTTGGCGACGGTTGTCGCGCTGCCGATTGTGGCTTCCTTAACTGCTCCGACGAGCGCATTGGCATCCACGTCCTGTGCTTGTATTAACCCCGGAGCCTGCCTGACGCAAACAACTTGTCCGTCAACCGTTAATTGTAACGGTTCGGGTATTTGCGCACCGTAAGGTTTTCTTCGATAGATTCAAATTACCGGGTAGTGAAGATATTCAATATCTTCACTACTCTTTGCATTTTGGAAGGTTTATAGAATGTTTCCGGAAGCGTATGAAAATGAGAATGAGAAACGGTGGCTTATTTTGCGGGCAAAGGTTGCGGATGAAAATCTGAAATCGGCGTTTCGTTTTTTTCGGGCGGGCGGTTTCGAGCCGATTTTAATTAAAGGCTGGGCGGCGGCAAAAGAATATCCGGAAAAGTATCTGAGAAGTTTCAGCGATATAGATTTATGCGTTTCGCCCGATGTTTTTGAAAAATGCCGGGAGTTGATTTCAAGACCCGAAATTGAACAGTTAAATATTGATCTTCATTGCGGTTTACGGCATTTGGATACTGCGCAATGGGAGAAGTTATTTCAGAGTTCAGAGCTTGAATTGCTTGATGAAATACCGATCAGGGTTTTGCGTGTCGAAGATCATCTGCGGGTTTTATGCGTTCACTGGCTGACGGATGGTGGAGCTTATCAGGAGAGGCTTTTGGATATATATTATCTGTTGCGGAATAATGCCGATAATTTTGACTGGGATTATTGTTTTGAAGCCGTTACACGAAACCGGCGTGATTGGATCATAAAAACCATCGCCGTCGTTCATCAACATTACAAACTGGATATTTTGAAGCTGCCGTTTGCCGAAGAACTAAATTCAGTTCCCGAATGGTTTATGAAAGCCTTGCAGAGAGAATGGACGAGCGAAACTAAACTGATGGATATACATTCTTTGGTCGGAAACAGGCGAGAGTTTTGGAAACAGGTAAAAAAACGCCTTCGTCCTAATCCGATACAGGCGACTGTTTTTATGGACGGAAGATTTGATCGAACTCCGAGGCTTTATTATCAGGTCGGAAGTTTTTTTCTGAGACTTAAATCCTCTATGAAAAAGACGACCTATTTACTTAAACATAACCTGCGCAGAAAATTCAATAAAAATGTCTAAACCGTGTGAAAAGTTAATCTTGGGTTTGGAAACCGGTTTGGATGGCGGGAGCGTTTCGATCCTCAGGAATGGAAAGCAGATTGATTTTGCGGTCGGAGAGGGAAATGTTTCAAAGTCTGAGGATTTGCTTTTATTAATTGAAAGTCTTCTAAAAAAAAACGGAATAAACAAAAGGGAAATCGGGCTGATTGCGGTTTCGACTTCGCCCGGCAGCTTAACCGGAATAAGAATCGGCTTGGCGTTAGCGAAGGGATTAGGCGATTCACTTTCGGCTGATGTTCGGAGGTGTTCGATTTTAGAGGCGCTTGCCTCACTTGTGAACGTGGAAGGCAGAATTGTTTCGGCAATTCACACTAAGAAAGGCAATATTTATTTCAGTGAATATCAAAAAAGCGGGAATCAGTATTTTAATAAAAGCGAGTTTTTACATCAAAAATCCAATTCGGATGAAATGATTGATGAGCTGAGAAGATTAAAAAATCAGAATGTTTCGGTAGTTTTGAACGAGGAACTTAAAATTGTTTTAAGTGATTTACTTGAAAATGAATTTTTGTGCGGCAGAGAAAAACCAGTCCATACAATAAAGGGGAATTTTGCTGAAATTCTGGGACTGTCGGCGACGAAATATGCGTCTGATAATGAACCTTTGTAATAAATAAAATGATTCAAATTGAACCGGCACGGAAAGCAGACATAAAATTTGTCAAAGAAATCGAGATAGAAAGTGGTTTAAGTAGTTGGGCGGAAGCCGATTATTTAAATGAATTGAGCCGGACGGACAGTATTTTTTTTATCGCAAAGGATAATTCAAAAATCGTCGGTTTTACAGCTGCGCGTCTGATAACGATTACTAATAAATCATCTGAACTGGAAAGTGAAATTGAAATTTACAATATCGCCGTTATAAATGAATATAGATCAAAGTCAATCGGTACGACATTATTGGATAAAATAATAGAAACCGGAAAAGAGAAAGAAAATCTAAAAATCCATTTAGAAGTCAGAAAATCAAGACTCGGAGTGCAAAACTTTTACAAAAAAAACTTTTTTGCAATTATTGGGGAAAGAAGGAATTTTTATACAAATCCGTCGGAAGATGCAATATTAATGTGCCGCATTTTAATTTTTGTTTAAAACTCATAACTTGAAAAGAATGTAAATTTTGGTATAACATTCAAATATACCGAGCAGCCGGATATTACAGCTGTTCGGTTAAATCTTAAAATTAAAGTGAGGAAAAAAACCGCCATGGACATGATAACAATCGAATCTTTAAAGGAAGAACTTTTAAAAGAAAATCAGGCTTTTAGAGAACTTGCCGTTCAGCATCAGAATTATGAAAAGAGGCTTAGCGAATTAGCCGGATTAACATACCCGAACGACGAGGAATTATTAGAAGAATCAGTCCTTAAGAAGAAGAAATTGGCGGTTAAGGATGAGATGTATGCTATTATGCAGCAATACTCGAGCGCACATTAATTTTCAAAAGAGGGAAGTTAAGTCTTCCCTTTTTTTTATTGTATTTTACCTACACTCGCTATTTGAATTAGTAAAAAGATATATTCCCTTGAAGGTTTGAAATATAAAATAACCCCCTAAAATAATTGGCGGACCGGAAAAATTGTTATTGTCCTCGATACGTATCTGATTTATAACTTTCCCCTCACGCAATTCAATGATCGAAGCAGAATTTTCAGCTGAATTTAATACAATTGCATGATTATCATAAATCAGAGGTTTAATGTTTATCCGTCCGCCGACTCTTCTTTTCCATTTCAGTTTTCCGCTGTCAATAGAATATAGATACAAAAAATTATCTAAGGAAGTTACTAAAACTTCATCTTTTACTTCAATTAAATCGGTGATACCTCCGCCTGTCTTAATTCTCCAGACCACTTCATTTTTATCATTTTCGGCTGAAACTTTTATAAATTCGCCGGTTGGATACCCGAGCAGTAAGTAACTGTTTCTGACCAACGAATTGTTCACAGAGTTTTTATTTAGTTTTATATCATTGATTAATTCGCCGCTTCTGATTGAAAAATTAAGTAACTTGTCTTTTGTTAAAATATTAATTTGTCCGTCTGTTTCAGACTTTGCAGAGAGAATTTTGTCTTGCATAGTGTTTGCCCAGAGAGTCTTACCGGTGTTTTTCTCAATTGCAAGCAGAAACATATCTTCTTTGATAAGAAATATTAAATCTTCATTTTCAGTTTGATTTAATCTCACGTTTTCAACAAATTTTTTCTGCCAGTTTGTTATTCCGGTTTTTATGCTCAGAGAATTAAGAAAATATGTCATTTTCTGTTTCTCATTTTCTGAACTGGAGATATAGAATAAACTGTCTTTATCCGAGATTACGATTTTATCCAGTTTTCCGACGGTTTGAGATTTCCAATTTTCAAGATTTGTTTCAAGGTTTACAGAAATCAGAGAGTATTTATCCTCGGAGTAGATTAAATTTGATTCATTATCAGACGCGATTGTTTGTGAAAAACCGCTGTTTGTGCCGAAGACTTTGCACTTTCTGAATGGCTCGGCAAATTTGATTTTTTCCTGTCCGAAAATCTCCGCCAAAGAGAAAAATAAAACGACTCCCGATAAACAGATTGCAGAGAACCGGACAACAAAATTATTTGAAGAGGTATTATTTTTGAACATCAAAACCCAACCTTAAAAGGCATCTGCGTCGAAACTCTATTGTCCGCAAACAAAAAAATAAAATCAAACTTGACCGTTAGGATTGATGCGGGTAATATCCGAAAAAGTTTGCTAAAATCTTTATATAATTTCAAATGAATATTTTTACAATTTTACAAATGGAGAATAAATAGTATGTCTTTCAGCAAAATTACTTTAATCGGAAATTTAGGACGCGATCCCGAACTCAGATATACACCGCAAGGCACGGCAGTCTGCGATTTTTCAGTCGCCGTCAACGACCGCAAACGCGATAAAGCCGGCGAATGGCAGGATGTAACGACCTGGTTTAAAATCACTTTCTGGGGAAAACAAGCCGAAAACGCCTCGAAATATTTAACCAAAGGGCGGCAGGCTTATATCGAAGGACGTTTACAAGTCGAAGAATGGACTGACCGCGACGGCAACAACCGATATACATTAGCCGTCCAGGGTAACGATATACAGTTTCTCGGCGACGGACGCGGCGAAGGCGGCGGCGAACACCAAACAGCCCCGGAAAACTCCTATCCCGCTTCACCCACAACAAACGACGAATTCAGCGGACAGGCTTCAACCGCCACCGACGACGATATTCCTTTTTAATTCGAATTTAATTAAAAACCTTGAACGATGTGGTAAAAAAGGCTTGAACAACTGCGTTCAAGCCTTTTTTTCACCCGACCATTCTCCCATCTTACGAAACTTTCGGTAACGCTGTTCCAAAAGCTCGGATTCGCTTAACTTCAGCAATTCACCGAGCTTTTCAAAAATGCGCCCACCCAGATTCCTTGCTATTTTATCTGATTTATCATCATCTTTTTCAAGCAATTCAACCTTCCAACTGTATGCCTCGGGAATAATCTCATCAACCAGTCCGAATTTTTTCAACTCCCCGGCGGTCAGACAGAGTTCTTCCGCCGCCCTTGGTGCTTGCGAAGCGTCCTTCCACAAAATCGCCGCACAGCCCTCGGGAGTAATCACCGAATAGACAGAGTTTTCCAACATCAAAACATAGTCACCGACCCCGATTGCAAGCGCACCGCCCGAACCGCCTTCACCGAGTATGATAACCACCGTCGGAACCTTCAAACCTGCCATTTCGCGCAGGTTAAATGCGATTGCCTCGGCTTGACCGCGTTCTTCGGCATCAATTCCCGGATAAGCTCCTGGAGTATCAACAAACGTTACGACCGGTCTGCCGAATTTTTCGGCAAGCCGCATGACCCGCAGTGCCTTTCGGTAACCTTCCGGTTTGGTCATCGCAAAATTTCGGTGCCGCCGTTCATTTATGTCGCGCCCCTTCTGCTGCCCGATAACCGCCACTTCAAGCCCTCTGAGTTTTGCAAAACCGCAAATCATCGCCGCATCGTCGGCAAAACGCCGGTCGCCGTGCAGTTCCGTAAAATCCGTAAAGATAATTTCGAGCAGATCCATCGTATATGGACGCTCGGGATTTCTCGCTTCCTGAACTCTCTCAAACGCTGTGTTCGCCATTTCTATAAAATCCTTTCACAAATATTATAAGACCCAATCCACGCGGCATCCTTTTTTGATTAATTCATTTTCGAGATTCTTTGATCCCTGTATGCGCAAAGGCTGGGAATATACTCTTACATTTAAAACTTTCTCCAATTCCAAATTCAAAAATACCTCGCATTTGCCCTTATCTTTGCTCAAAAGTGTCAGCAACCCGTCGAGATCCGATTCTTTTAATTCCCCGGCGGGCAGAGAAATTAAAAGATGCTTCGCCTTTTGCGGAACCGCGTCTGCCAATCTCTTTGCTTCCTCCAGAATAATCGTGATTTCGGTTCCGTCATTTGCCTCGACCTTTCCCTCGACAATGATAACTTCATCGTCTCTGAGTATTTCCGCATATTTTGTGTAACTTTCCGACCAGGCAAGACATTTAACGCCCGCCGATTGATCTTCGAGCCTGAAAATACAAAACCGATTACCTTTTTTGCTGTGCCGTACCTGCAATCCCGAAATAATTCCGGCAATAAGCATTCTATCACCAACGCCGATTCCTTCACGGTCGGCAATATTCAAAATCTTCAAATCACTTAAAACGACCAGAAATTCGTCGAGCGGATGGGTTGAAAGAAAAAAACCGACCGCTGCCTTTTCGCGTTTGGAAAGTTCTGTCGGCGACCAGCCTTCGACCAGCGGCAGAACGGCATCCATATCGGAATGCAATGCGTTATCGCCAAGACTGCTGCCGAACAGAATATTCTGCCCGCGCAACTTATCATTCCAGATTCTTAAGCCGTGTGAAATTATCGAGTCAATACCGGCATAAAGCCGCGCCCGCCAACTGTTTACACTTACTTCTTCGGGCTTTAGAGAGTCGAAAGCACCGGCGGTTATCAAACTTTCAAACGCCTTTCGATTAACCGTTCCTTGTTCCAGACGCTCTGCAAAATCCAGCACGGAGGTGAACTTTCCTTTTTCACGCGCCTCGATAATCGCCTGAACGCTCGACGTTCCGATACCTTTGATCGCGCTCAGACCATATCGAACTGAATTTTCAACGGGCGTAAATCCGTGATCCGATTCGTTAATGTCGGGCGGTAAAAGGCTTAAACCGGCAGAACGCAGTTCGTTTGAATACTTATAGACTTTCGCACTGTCCTGCGATTCATGAGATAAAACAGATGCATAAAAATAAGCAGGGAAATGCGCTTTAAGATAAGCAGTCTGGTAAGCCAGATAAGCATATGCTACGCTATGACTGCGGTTGAACCCATAATCGGCAAACTGCGCCATCAGATGAAATATTTCTTCCGCTTTATCACGATTTATTTTTCTCTCGATTGCGCCGCTGACGAATTTCTCCTGATGCTTCGCCATTTCTTCGCGCTTCTTTTTGCCCATCGCGCGGCGCATCATATCGGCTTCGCCCAGAGTATAACCGGCGAGCTTTTGCGCAAGCTGCATAATCTGTTCCTGATAGACCAGAATTCCATACGTATTCTGCAGAATCTCTTTCATTTCAGGCACTATATACTGGACACGCTTTTCGCCCCGGTGGCGGGCAATAAAATCATCCACCATTCCGCCGTCGAGCGGACCCGGTCGGTAGAGAGCGTTTAAAGCCGCCAAATCTTCCAACTCTTTAGGCTTTAGACGGCGACAGATTTCCTGCATTCCGGAAGATTCAAACTGAAAAATCGCCTCGGTTTTTCCTTCACCGAACAATCCCATCGTCTTTTCATCATCGAGCGGAATTTTGCTCCATTCAATCTCGACATCTTTTCTTTGCTTCAAAGATTTTAAGCAATCGCTTATCACAGTAAGCGTCGTTAAAGCAAGAAAATCCATCTTAAGCATCCCTACTTTTTCAAGGTCGTTCATCGTATATTGACTCGTCAATTCGTTTTTTGACGAAATGGCGACCGGCACAAGCTCATGGAGAGGCTTCGGCGAAATCACGACTCCTGCTGCGTGAACCGAAGTATGTCTTGAACATCCTTCGAGCCGACGCGCCAGATCAACCAAATTCCTGACCTGTTTGTCCGTTTCCATAGCACTGCGCAAATCGGCAACCTGTTCCAGTGCCTGCGAAATGCTGATGTTTCGCCCGCGAACCGGCGGCGGCATCATTTTGGCAACCTTTTCGACATCACCGTAAGGCATATTCAAAGCCCTGCCGACATCTTTTATCGCCGCTTTCGATGCCATCGTTCCAAACGTAATTATCTGACAGACCGATTCGCGCCCGTAAAACTCCGTCACGTGATTGATCACATCCGCCCGCCCGCGCACACAGAAATCTATATCAATATCGGGCATCGAAATTCTTTCCGGATTAAGAAATCTTTCAAAGAGCAGATCATATTGGAGCGGATCAACGTCCGTGATTTTAAGGCAATAAGCGACCAGCGAGCCTGCCGCCGACCCTCTCCCGGGACCGACCGGAATATCTTTCTGGACGGCATATTTTATAAACTCCCAGACAATCAGAAAATACCCCGGAAAGCCCATTGAACGGATCGTGGAAATCTCTTTTTGAATGCGTCCGTCGTAATCTTCAAAGGAATATTTTAATGTTCCTAACCCGGACATCGGCTGCCAAACCGTCCGTTTTCGCTCTTCAAATCCCTCGAGAACCACTTTTTCAAAATATTCGTCGGTTGTCCGGCATTGCGAATCAACCGGAATCGGGAATTCCGGCAAGGTCAAATCATCGCCTTTCGGTAATTCGGTCTGACACATTTCCGAAATTTTCAAAGTATTATTCAACGAATCCGGCAGCTCATCGCCGAAAATTTCCCACATTTCTTCCGTCGAATTAACATAAAATTTTGAACAGCCGAAAGTTGTGCGGGTCGAATCATTAATAGTTTTTCCTTCACCGATACAAAGCAGCAATTCGTGCGCTCTGGCATCATCTCGGGTCAAATAATGGGCTTCGTTAGCCGCCACCATGGAAAAATCGTTTTTCTTTGTAAATTCGACCAGTTTTCGATTTAGTTTTTTCTCTTCATCCAAGCCGTGATCTTGAATTTCGAGATAAAAATTTTCTTTTCCCAGAATATCTTCAAATTGCTTGGCTTTCGCCAGTGCCTTTTCGTCATTGTTGTTTGACAGATAATGATTAATCGCACCCGTTCTGCCCGATGAAATACCGATCAAACCTTCGCTGCGTTCCGCGAGAAGTTCCAAATCAATCCGCGGTTTATGATGAAAGCCTTCGGTAAAAGCCTTCGATGCCAGATAGACGAGATTCTGATAACCTTTGAGGTTTTTTGCCAGCAAAACCAGATGATAGAAAGGTTTCTCGCCGTATTTTAAGGCTGATGTGCGGTCAAAGCGGCTTTCAAATGTCAAAATCGCTTCATATCCGATGATCGGATGAAGCCCATTTGATTTAAGCGTATTGTAGAAAGTTATCGCGCCGTAGAGATTTCCGAAATCGGTTATCGCACAGGCGTTCATTTCCAAATCTTTAAGCCTTGCCGTCAGAGGCTTGATTTGGATTGCGCTTTGCAAAAGGCTATAATCCGTATGTAAATGAAGATGAACGAAATCTTTTGCTTTTCGCGGTTTATTTTCGTTGGTTGCGTTTTCCATTTTATAAAATTTTAGGTAAGAAAAATTCTCATTAAAGAGTTGTTATGAAAAAAGTTTATCTCGAAACTTTCGGGTGTCAAATGAACGTTTCGGATTCCGAACGAATTGCCACTACCCTCGAAGCCGACGGTTATCAGATTACATCAGATGAGGACTCCGCCGAAGTCATTTTGTTTAATACCTGTTCGGTGCGCGAAAAAGCAGAACATAAGCTCTACACGCGAATCGGTCAGGTGCGTAAAACCAAGCAGAATCAATCGGCTCTGATCGGCGTGCTTGGCTGCGTCGCCCAATTGGAAGGCGAAACCCTTTTTCAAAAAAGCGAGGGAATTGATTTTGTTCTCGGCACAAAAGCCGTCGGGCGAATATCCAGTGCCATCGAAAACACATCGGGCAGACATCAGACATATATTGATTTGGGTGAACGAGAGGCAAACTATGAATGGTCTGTGTCCGAAAAACAGAGGCATTCGCCATATGTCGCATTTGTTCCGATTATCGAAGGCTGCAACAAATTTTGCACATATTGTATCGTTCCTTTCTCTAGGGGCAGAGAGCGCAGTCTGCCGGCTTCAAACATCATCCGGCAGGTTTTGGATTTGCGCCGGCAAGGCGTTAAGGAAATTCATCTAATCGGTCAGAATGTCAATAGTTACAGACCGAAAACTGACACAGGACTTGAAAATTTCGTCGGCGCGACTCCGTTTTCCAGATTGCTTCGGGCAGTTGCCGCAACCGGGATCGAAAGAATTAAATTTACGACATCTTTTCCCAGAGATTTTCATCCGGATATTGTTGATGCCATTGATGAAAACGAAAATCTTTGTAATTGGGTGCATCTTCCGGTGCAGTCGGGAAGCGACCGAATCTTAAAAGCCATGCGGCGCGGGCATACAATCGAAAATTATCTGCGAAGAATTGATAAAATTCGCGCGAGCCGCCGTGATATTTCGCTGACAACAGATATAATCGTCGGGTTTCCCGGTGAAACCATCGAAGATTTCCAAGATACAGTCAAACTTGCCGAGTATTGTCAATTCGATATGTATTATATGTTCAAATATTCGCCCCGCCCCGGAACACCGGCTTTTGAACTGCCCGACGACGTTTCCCCAAAAACAAAAACCGAGCGTTTTTTAGAACTTGAACAGGTTTTAAAACGCAGTCAATTCAATAGTTTGCAAAAGGAACTTAATAAAACAGTTAAAGTCTTGGCAGAGGGTTTTTCAAGCCGCACAAATGACATTCTGAGCGGTCATCTGGCGAGTCATAAAATTGTCAACTTTGAAGCCGGAAAAGAGTTACTCGGGCAGATCGTTAATGTTAAAATTACCGAATGCAAATCGAATACTTTGTTTGGTAAAATAGTCTAGGTTTTCTCTATAATAATTTTTTAAAGATGTTAGTTGAAGTAAAAATCGGTGCGTTAATAATGGATCCTAACAGCAATTCGCCTATCGTCGTGTTGAAAGGCGTTGATTCGGATACCATTCTTCCCATTTGGGTCGGGGCTTTTGAAGCCAATGCAATTGCCTTGGAAATAGAGAAGATCGTTCCTCAGAGACCGATGACTCACGATCTTATACGAAATTTAATAACCGAAACAGGCTACGAAGTGGTGCGCGTTATTATCACCGATTTACGCGAGAACACCTTCTACGCATTAATCGAATTGACTGACGAAAGCGGTAAAATTGTCGCTCTCGATGCCCGACCATCAGATGCCATCGCGTTAGCATTGAGGTCTGACTGTGCCATTTTTGCCGAACAAAAAGTTTTGGATATTTCAGCTGCATCAAGCAATACCGAGGCGCCGCTTGAAAACGATTTGCCTCAATCCAAGGAAGACTGGCCAGACTTAATCGGCTAATTTCAAAGTTTACTTATCGAAAATGATAATTGTCATTGCAAACCAAAAAGGCGGTGTTGGAAAAACAACCACCGCTATTAATCTTTCGGCGGCGTGTGCTTTGAAGGGAAAGAGAGTTCTGCTTATTGATTTAGACCCGCAAGGCAACAGCTCGCTTTCCTTTTTAGAATCCGAAAACATCAACGGCAGTTCTTTTGAACTTTTAACCGAACTCGAACAACCATGGTCGAATTTTATTCATCGGACAAAGGTTGAAAAGCTTGACATTGTGCCGTCAAAAATCAGTCTGGCAAAACTCGAAGCAAAGCTCGTCGGCGATTTCGACGCTATTTTCAGACTTCGGGACAGAATCGAGAAAATCCGAAAGGATTATGATTTGATACTTTTCGACACGCCGCCGACCCTCGGAATTATAACGGTCAACGCGCTTGTCGCCGCGACACATATTTTAATTCCGATCCAGTCTTCATATTTTGCTCTGGAGGGAACCGACGACCTTTTGGAAACTATCGAGAAAGTTCGTGCGCGTCCCAACCCGGAACTTGATCTTCTGGGTGTTTTGGTAACACTTTTTGATAAGCGGACTGCGCTCTCGAAAGACGTTGAAGCTCATATCCGTAAAGTATTCGGCGACAAGGCATTTAAGACGATTATAACAAGAAGCGTGAGGCTCGAAGAATCGCCCGCGCATAAAGAAACGATTTTTTCTTACGCGCCCAATTCATCCGGCGCGAATGAATATCTTAAACTTAGCGAGGAGGTCTTAAAACGTGGTTAAAAGAGGTCTTCCGACTGAAATCAAAATGCGGTACGATGCGCATTATGTCGAAGAATTTGTTAAAACGCACCGGAGTATCGGGAAAATCATTCCGATACATCAGATCGAACCGAATCCCCAACAGCCGCGTGTCGAAATCGGTGATTTGACCGAGCTTTCAAATTCCATCAAACAAAAAGGTGTGCTTGAGCCTTTGCTCGTCAAACCCGTCCGCGAAACCGGAAACTGGATGATTATCGCCGGTGAAAGGCGTTGGCGCGCAGCGAATCTGGCGGGATTAAAGGAAGTTCCGTGTATTGAATTGGACATTGACGAAAAATCCATCGCCGAAATCGCCCTTATCGAAAATCTGCAGAGAAAGGATTTAACGATCTGGGAAGAAGCCGACGGTTTAGCCGCACTCGCCGCCGCTTTCGGTTATACGCATGAGGAAATTGCGAAAAAAATCTCGAAAAGCCGCACGACTGTTACCGAATCAATGACGATTGCCGGAATCCCGGAGGAAATACGCGAAAAATGCCGCACTGCGAATATTTCGGCGAAATCCACTCTGCTTGAAGTGGCAAGGCAGTTTGATGATGCGGCAATGTTAGATTTTGTAAATAATATCACGACTCAAAGTTTAAGCCGTGATGAAATCCGAAATACAGCCAGACCAAAAATCAAAAATACAGAAAACGCCGCAGAGCGAATGCCGAAAACCGAACAGGTACAGGTAAATGTATTCAGATATGTTTCAGATAACAAATTCAATCTTGAAATCAAATTTACGGAGCAGGTCGAGTTTGGTAAAAAAGATGTACTACAGGCATTGAAGGAAGCTTTTGAAAAGGTTAAAGCCCAAAACAATATTTGAATAACATAATCTTTATTATCAGACGCAGTTTATATGATTCTCTTTTCATAAAATAAAGTCCGTATGTTATTGTCGGCACATTTTGTTAAACGGACATTAAATCGCCAACTACAGATTCGATCCGGAGGTCAATTTGTTTGACGGTATATTTTCTGAACTTTCGCCGCTTTTGACACTTTAGCTTCAAAAAGATAAAATTTCCCTTTTGTTATTCTACCCGAATAAAAAATTTTCTCTATATAAGGAGTTTTCAAACATTGAGTAACGCAAATTTTCTATTTACGTCCGAATCCGTAACGGAAGGACACCCCGATAAAATCGCCGATCAGATTTCCGACGCGGTTCTGGACGCGATTTTGGCACAAGACCCGACCGGCAGAGTTGCCTGCGAAACGCTTGTTACAACCGGTCTCGCGGTCATTGCCGGCGAGATCACGACCGACGCAAGAATCAATTATAAACAAATCGTTCGAGATACGATTCATGAAATTGGCTACAACGATGCCAGCTACGGCTATGACAGCAATACTTTGAGCGTGATGGACGCGGTTGGCACACAATCGCCTGACATCGCCCAGGGCGTTGACACGGGCGGCGCCGGCGACCAGGGCTTGATGTTCGGCTTTGCCTGTAACGAAACGCCCGAATTAATGCCGCTGCCGATTCAGTTGGCACATAATCTAACCAGAAGATTATCGGACGCGCGACGCAGCGGCGAACTTCCGTATCTGCGCCCGGACGGTAAATCGCAGGTCACGATCGAATACCGCGACGGACATCCCTACCGCGTTGAAGCGGTGGTTATTTCAACCCAGCACGCCGACGACGTAACGACCGAACAGCTTCGTGCCGATATTTTGGAAAAAATTATCAAAACAACCGTTCCGGCTGACCTTTTGGATGAAAACACAAAGTTTCATATCAACCCGACCGGACGCTTCGTGGTCGGCGGTCCGATGGGCGATGCCGGTTTGACCGGACGCAAGATTATCGTTGACACATACGGCGGGTATGCTCCGCACGGCGGCGGCGCGTTTTCGGGCAAAGACCCGACGAAGGTTGACCGTTCGGCGGCTTATATGGCGCGTTATATCGCTAAAAACATTGTTGCCGCCGGTTTGGCTGAAAAATGTACCCTTCAGCTGGCTTATGCTATCGGCGTTGCCGAGCCGGTTTCGGTTTTGGTTGACACCCACGGCACGGGTCGCATCGAAGACGACAAACTTTCGGAAATCGTCCGCAATAATTTTAAATTAACGCCGAAGGACATTATCGAAACACTCGATTTGCGCCGCCCGATTTATAAGGCGACGGCGAAATTCGGACATTTCGGACGCACCAACGACGAATTTACATGGGAAATAACCGATAAAGCCGAAACTCTCCGCAATGAAGCATTGGGCACCGGCACGGGAATCTAATTCAATTTGGGATTTCGGATTTGGGATTTCGGATTTATAACCTCTCAGGTTATTACCGAAATCAAATCCGAAATCCGCAATCACAAATCTGCAATCAAAATATGGCTAAAGAAGGAATTTCAATGGGATACGACATCAAAGACATCAACCTTGCGCCGCAAGGAAAACAAAGAATCGAATGGGCAGACCGCGAAATGCCCGTTTTGCGTTTAATTCGTGAGCGTTTCGAGCAGGAAAAACCGCTCGAAGGCATCAAGATCGTTGCCTGCGCTCATATCACGACCGAAACCGCTAACCTAGCGAGAACGCTGCAAGCCGGCGGCGCAGAGGCGACTCTGATCGCTTCAAACCCGCTCTCGACGCAGGACGACGTTGCCGCTTCCCTGGTTGCCGACTGGAATATTCCGGTGATGGCGATCAAAGGCGAATCAATCGAAACATACGTCAGCCACGTGCGCGCCGCGCTCGATACCAATCCGAACATCATTATTGACGACGGCTCGGATGTCGTTGCAACGATGCTCAAAGAAAAACCGGAATTGGCAAAAACCATTATCGGCACGACCGAAGAAACGACAACCGGCATCGTCCGTCTGAATGCGATGGTCAAAGCCGGCGTTCTGAACTTCCCTTCAATTGCCGTCAACGACGCGCAGACCAAACATTTCTTCGACAACCGCTACGGCACGGGACAATCAACGCTCGACGGCATCATCCGCGCGACCAACATTCTGCTCGCCGGTAAAAATTTCGTCGTCGTCGGCTACGGCTGGTGCGGCAAAGGCTGTGCGATGCGCGCACGCGGAATGGGTGCAAACGTCATCGTCACCGAAATTGACCCGATCAAAGCCATCGAAGCCGTGATGGACGGTTTCCGTGTGATGCCGATGGGCGAAGCCGCCAAGATCGGCGATTTCTTCGTCACTGTGACCGGCAACCGCCACGTCATTGACAAAGAACATTTTGAAGTGATGAAAGACGGCGCGATTGTCGCCAACAGCGGTCACTTCGATCTGGAATTAAATCTCGACGCTTTGAAGGAAATGTCTTCGGAAGTCAATAATCGCCGCCCGTTCGTCGAAGAATATTCGAAAAAAGACGGCAAGAGCGTCATCGTTCTCGGCGAAGGTCGCCTGATCAACCTTGCGGCAGCGGAAGGTCATCCGGCTTCGGTGATGGATATGTCATTCGCCAATCAGGCTTTGTCGGCTGAATATCTCGTTAAAAATCAGGCAACGCTCGACGCGGGCGTTCACGTTCTGCCGGCGGAAGTTGATCAGGAAATCGCGTCTTTGAAACTCCGTTCATTGGGCATTTCGATTGATACTTTAACACCCGATATGCTCGAATATATGTCGAGCTGGGAAACGGGAACTTAAAAACCGGCGCAAAAATAAAAAAAGAAAAAGGCAATAGCTGGGAAATTGTTCTCGCTTTTGCCTTTTTCCCAAACCGCTCTTAGTATTTTTACCGCTTACTGGTGTTGATTTACTGAGATGTTGGATGCACAAAATGCGAAACATTTTGGACAAAACAAGGAAGGTTATAAAATCATTTCCACAACATTTGACACAATCTCTACAATGAGTTTTGTGTTCTGTTTTAATAGACCACATCACATAATTTCCGTGAAACAGGACACAATCCTTATATTTTGAAAATATTACGACACCCAAGCCAATATTTTGTCAGTTACAATCCAATTAGTTCCTTTTAAGTTGAGAATAGTATAAGTATGCCCAACCACTTCTATTACCATTTTGAAAACTAATATAAACCAAAGCTGTTTTCCAATCAGATGTAAAACCAATTTTCGAAAATTGAACTAATCCGCCTTCTAATGGCTGTCCGTTTATAAAATAATTCTCATCAATCTGGGGTAGTTTCTCCTTTTCAAATATTGAGTACTTTAGCGGTGAATATATTTCACTTGGAATTGCTTGAGGGATTTTATTTACTTCTTTAAAGTTTTGGATTAAATCGGGAAAATTCTTATTTGCCACTCTTTTTTCAAGAAATTTGATAACTCTCTCAGAAGAGTTATCAGGGGACACGCTTCCAAAGGTTGATTCATTAATAATAAGGAGTTTTTCAGAGCCATACTTTTCTTTATACTCATCAAGAACTTTTCCATAAATAACAGATTCAAAATCTTGTCTGTTTTCTAATTTAACAATTCTGTTTTTCTTAATGTTTTGTTCGACAGAAATTGCATAGTGTTGACAGGATATACTAAAACAAGCAATTAAATTGATAAAAAAAATTATTTTCAACATCTTATCTCCTTTACTATACTAAGGAACCATTTGCGGAGTATCAAAAACACATTTTTCAAGAGCAGCACCAGTATCCTTATCCTTTTGATCAGGCTTCGGCGCGTACGGCACACCTCCCGGTTCTCCAAAATAGTCAGCATCTCCCGTAAGAAATAGTGATAAAATATTCCCTAATTCATGAACGTAGGTTTTTTGTTTTATTAATTTTGCAGGCTTTGCCTCAAAAGTCGAGTTTTCCACAGACTTTTGAGGCAATCTTAAACAGTTTTGGGGCAAGTTTCAAATCTCTTTCCAGAAATCAGGTTTCACGCCAAACTCGAACATTGATT
>JALHNX010000123.1 GCA_022843305.1 Pyrinomonadaceae bacterium
ATTTAAGAGAATTTGCCCACTAAATAAACGAAAGTGACGAAAAACTTCTTCTCAATTTATTTTATTTTCGTTTTTTTCGTGTGTTTCGTGGGCAAAATAAAAATATGAAAGTTTTAAAGTTTGGCGGTTCTTCGGTCGGAAGTGCCGAAAATATTGCAAGGGTTGTTGGAATTGTCGCAAAGGCGATTGAAAAGGATTCGTGTGCGGTGGTTTTGTCGGCGATGCAGGGCGCGACCGACGCTTTGATCGAGATTGCGAAAACGGCGGAGCGCGGCGACGACGGCTTTCGTTCGCAAATCAAAGAGATCGAAACGAAACATCAAACAACCGCCCGCGCTTTGCTTGGCGAAAACTCGCAGGACGGTACGTTTGATTTTATCGAAAACCGCATCAACGAGCTAAAAAATATCTGCGAAGGCATTTATTTATTAAGAGAACTTTCGGGGCGAACTCTTGACAGAATTGTGAGTCTCGGCGAAATTCTTTCGACCAAAATCGTTTCGGCAAAATTAAATTCTTCGGGAATCGAAAATGTCTGGAAAGATTCGCGGCAATTGATTCTGACTGATTCAAATTACGGTTTCGCGGCGGTTGATTTTAATAAAACGAATCAAAACATTAAAGAATTTTTCAATCAACAAATTCGCAATCTGCAATCCGCAATCCGCAATCTAACTATTCTGCCGGGTTTTATTGCTTCCGATGCGGACGGAATTACAACCACGCTCGGGCGCGGCGGTTCGGATTACACGGGCGCGATTTTGGCGGCGGCTTTGGACGCGGAAGTCTTGGAAATCTGGACTGACGTGAGCGGGATGATGACGGCTGATCCGCGCATTGTCCGCAATATCCGGCAGATTCCGCATATCACATACCGCGAGGCGATGGAGCTTTCGCATTTCGGCGCGAAGGTGATTTATCCGCCGACGATTCAGCCGGTTTTGCAGAAAAATATTCCGATATTGATCAAAAATACGTTTGCGCCGGATGATTACGGAACACTGGTCGAGTCGGAAGTCGCGGACGAAACGGAGATTATTCGCGGCATTACGAGCATTGATAAAATCTCGGTTTTAAGTCTCGAAGGTTCGGGAATGGTCGGAATTCCGGGATTTTCCAAACGGCTTTTCGATGCGCTTTCGCGTGCCGCGATCAATGTTATTTTGATCACGCAAAGCTCATCGGAACATTCGATCTGCGTCGCGGTCGGGGAAAAATTCGGTAAACAGGCGAAAACGGTCGTTGACAGGGAATTTGAATACGAGATCGCAGTCGGTCGCATCGAGCCTTTACAGGTCGAAAACGGTCTTTCGATTCTCGCGCTGGTCGGCGACAATATGCGGAATCATACCGGAATTTCGGGCAAAATGTTCGCCGCGCTGGGTGCGCAGGGCGTAAATATCCGCGCCATCGCGCAAGGCTCGAGCGAAAGAAATATTTCCGCCGTGATCGAAACAAAAGACGTTCGCAAAGCGGTCAATTCCTTGCACGAAGAATTTTTCTCGGACGGCAAACGCCAGATAAATCTTTACATTGTCGGAGTCGGGACGGTCGGAAGTAAATTGCTCGCCCAGCTTGAAAGCCAAGCCGAATATCTTTCGGAAAATCTGCATTTGAATGTGCGGGTGGTCGGTTTGGTGAACAGCAAAAATTTGATTTTTGACGAAGAAGGCATCAACCTTTCCGAATTTCAGATTTCGGATTTACAGGTTCAAAACCACGGAGAGAAACCAAAAACGAAAGACCGAATCGCCGATTTAATTATCGAAAAAAATCTTAGAAACTCGATTTTTGTTGATGTTACGGCAAATTCTGAAATTATCAATATTTATCCGAAACTTTTGCAAAAATCGGTTTCCGTGATTGCGTGTAATAAAGTTGCGGCTTCGTCGGATTTTGAAAATTATCGAAATCTGAAAAATCTGGCGCGTGAATATAATGCGAATTTTCTTTTTGAAACAAACGTCGGAGCAGGGCTGCCGATTATCAATACTTTGAACGATCTGACGCGGAGCGGCGATAAGATCAACCGCATCGAAGCCGTTTTGTCGGGAACCTTGAACTTTGTTTTTAACAATTACGACGGCTTGCGGTCGTTCGCTTCGGTTGTCCGGCAGGCGCAAACCGAAGGTTATACCGAACCCGATCCGCGACTCGATTTGAGCGGAACTGATGTCGCAAGAAAAATTTTGATTCTGGCACGCGAAGCCGGTTTCAAGCTGGAAATGACGGACATCGAAAACAAAAGTTTTTTGCCCGAATCGTGTTTGCAGGGAAGCGTCGAAGATTTTTACGGCGAGATGGAAAAACACGAAAGCCATTTTCGTGAGCTGTTGGAAACCGCGAAAAAAGAAAATCTGATTTTGAAATATATTGCGTCTTTCGCTAACGGCAAGGCTTCGGTCGGCTTGCAAAGCATTGATTCAAATCACAATTTCGCCAATCTTTCGGGCAAAGACAACGCCGTGCTTTTTTACACTAACCGTTACGCCGAGCTGCCGCTCGTCATCAAAGGCGCAGGCGCGGGCGCGGACGTAACCGCCGCCGGAGTTTTCGCGGACATTATTCGCGCGGCGAGAATTTAATCGGTAAGGATAAAACTTAACTTCAAGATTTATATAAAGTCTTTAATATGACCAATTTAAAAACATTGACCAAATTTGAAAAATAATTTATGATGCCTTGTGGCATTTTTTCACGATGCCGTGTCTGAACCCTCCTTTCTCCACAATTCCTAAACGCTGATTGAAAACCCGAAAGATTACGGATGAAAACCGCATTTTTCAATTATTCATTATCAAATATCAATTATTTCAAAGGTTAATAAACCTCTGTTGTGCTATCAACTATTTGATAATTGACGGCTGTAATTACCGATTTCGAGTATTTTTCGAGTTTTAAATCAGCTTTCTGAAAATCATTTTATAAAATCTTCCCGCATCCTTTTAATATGAATAACAATGAAAATAAAATGCAAATAGAGGTTCTTTTACCGGAAAAAGGCTGTCAGATCGAGCATAAAACTTCGGATGAATTGAAGGTCTGGATACGGGAAGGGAAACTGAAGCCGACACATCAGATCAGATTGAAAAATCTGCCATGGGTTGAAGCGCAGAAGATTCCGGCATTTAATGCTCTCTTTGAAGCGATCAAAAACAAACCCCAACCTCAAACCGATCAATCTCAAAATTCTCATTTAGCAAACCCTTTGTTTATTGAATCATTGAGGACAATAATAAACGAGAAAAAGGAACTTTCCGGCAAACCATTTTCAATTAACATTGATGATTCGGACGAAAATAAGACAGAAAAAATTGCGGTCAATGACCAGCCGAAAAATGCCGAACCCTCTGCCGCATTCAAACTATTTGAAAAGAAGGCACTAGCCAAATCGAATCTGCTCGAATCATCGCCCTCACAAAACGAGCCTCAACCCGAAACGGCTGAACTGGCGGTCGAAACACTGCAATTCGCGCCGGTGCGGCGAAAAAAATCGGTTGTGGTCAGAAAAGCCGCCGGATATTTAATCGGCTGCTGTTTTATATTTCTATTGTCGCTCGGCGGTTCTTACCTTTGGGTTTATCAACTGAAATCGGCGGTCGAAATTGATGAAAAAAGTTTGCCGGGACTGGCGAATCTAACCTACAAACTGACTTCGGATAAACTGGAACTGAGGCTCAGGACGGCGGAAAAAGAAAAGGAATTAAAAAACGCCGAGGCGCGGCAACAACCCGCCGGACAGATAGATGTTTCCAGTGAAATAGTTAAACTCGAAAACCAATATAACCTGCAGCGAAAGAATCTTCTTGAAGAGCATCGCCAGAAATTGCAAACCGCCGATTACAACATCACTTTTTATTTTAGTCTTTCGGTTCTGCTGAGCTTGTTCTTATTCGGCAAGGTTTTCTTTACCAGAACTTCCGCACCGGCTGTCGGGAAAACTTCGCGGGCGATAGAACCTGAAACATCAACTTCGGATGATTTAAACGCGTCCGAAACGGTTATTGAAATAGAAAATTCCGAAAAATCCGTTCTTGCCGAAACCATCAGCCCGACGGAGGAACAAGCGACTGATTCGGCGGTCATTCATTCGACTGAATCTCACGAAAAAACACTCGCCGGCGAAACTTTTGTTCACGAAAAAACGGAATCTGTAAAATATGTGCAAATCGGCAATTGTTTCCTGCATCAGGAAACTCAATCAAATTTCGTTTGCCGGGATTGCGCCAAATCATTTTGTGCCGAATGCGTCATCAGTTTTGAGCAGAATGAAAACTGCTGTCCGTTTTGCAGGGGTGTTTGCACAGCCGTCGAAGCAAAGCCGGAAAAACCGACTGAAAAAACATCGGAACAGCCGGAAAAGAAGGTTAAAAAAGCGAATCTGCTTGATTCGGGCAAAAACAAGAATTTTGTCGTCCGGTTTTTCCCCGAAAAAAGAACGAACAAGGTAGGAATCATCCCGGCATTTGTCATTGCCGCACTGTTTTCAAGTGCGATTGCAATCCTCTGGGTTTACAATATTTCGCCCTATCTGGAAAAACGCGAAACGGAAGTTTCACAAAACAATTCGCCGGAAAAAACCGAACAGCCCGCCAAAACCGAGGGAACGAAAACTTTGCCGACAACCGTGGGCAAAAACCCGGAAGCCGCCAATTCCCAGACCGATAATCCGGCATATCCTGAAATGGATTTGAATGAACCGTGTATTGACCCGCAAACCAGACAGCCTTTCGAATGCGATTTGGAAACCAGAAAAGCTCTCTACGATCACACGAGAAAAGTAGAATCAGTCGAAAAAGCCCAGAAGGAAACGGCGGAAAAAACCGATACGATTTTAAGCCTCATCCTGCCATCGCCGAGTCCGGCAACAGACGGGGAAAATCCCGCGCCGAATCAGGTTGACGAAGCGCGAAAGAAACTTGAAAAACAACAATTAATCAAAGTATTTACTTATTCTTTCCTGATTATTTTCGGTTTATTAATGTCAACCAGATTGTTTGGCAAGGATGAAACTCCGAACGATACGGAAACTGCGGATTGAACATTCTACAAATCAGACCGCTTTTTGCAGTGCCGAGATCAATAAATCTATTTCACCTTTCGTTACGCAAAGCGGCGGCAATAATCTTAAAACCTTCGGATTGCTCGAAGTTCCGGTAATGATTTTGTTTTCGAGCAGTTTTTGATGAACGGATTTACAGTTTTCGCTAAATTCGATGCCGATCAAACCGCCTTTGCCGTGAACAGCGGCGATTTGTTCGATTTCCTTCAATCTTTCGCGCAGATAGCTTTCGATTTCGGCGATATTCTCGCGCATTTTGTCGTTTTCGATGGCTTCGAGCGTTGCCAAAACCGCCGCCATCGCCAGCATTCCGCCGCCGAAAGTCGTTCCTAAATCGTTTGTTTTGATATTGGCGGAAACCTTTTCGTTGACCAGACATGCGCCGACCGGAACGCCGCTGCCCAAAGATTTGGCGAGCGTAATAATGTCGGCTTCAATATTTCCGGCTAAATCGCTGCCGCTGAAAAACCAGTTTCCCGTGCGTCCGATTCCGGTTTGCACTTCGTCAAAGATCAAAATGATGCCGTGTTCGTCGCATATTTCGCGCAAACCTTTGAAAAAATCAGGCGAACTTTCAGTCACGCCAGCCATTGATTGAATCGGTTCGAGCATTATCGCGGCGGTTTCGTTATCGGCAAGTTCGCGCACCGATTCGAGATTCCCGAATTCGGCGCAAACGTGTCCGGGAACGTTCGGTTTGCCCAAATTTCGATAATTGCCCAAAAATGTCGCCGAGATCGAATCCGCCGAACGCCCGTGAAAACCGCCCGAAAAGGTGATGACTTTTTCGCGTTTGGTGGCAAACCGCGCCATTCGCATCGCGTTTTCGTTTGCCTCGGTTCCCGAATTGCAGAAAAAGGCTTTCGTCAAAGATTCGGGCGCGACGGAAACCAGCTTTTCGGCGGCTTTCGCGCGGATTTCCGAATAAACGAGATTTGAATAAAACAAAACCTTTTCGGCTTGTTCCTGAATCGCTTTGACAATATGCGGATGCGAATGTCCGGTTGCGCAAACCGCGTGTCCGCCGTAAAGATCGAGATATTTTTCGCCGTCGCTCGTCCAAATCCACGCGCCGCAACCGCGCTCGACGGCGATATTCATTTTCGCGTAGGTCGCAACCTGAAATTGTTCCTCTAAACGTTCTATTTCTGTAAAATTCATAATATTTTTGCCCACGAAACACACGAAAAAAACGAAATTATTTTTATAAAATTTGTTTTTATTTCGTTTCTTTCGTTTGTTTCGCAGGCTAAATTCTTTTCTGTAAAACCCAATCAATTTGCGGGTCTGAGCCGAGTTGAAAAACGTGTTCGCCGCATTTTTCAAAGCCGAATTTTTTGTAAAAATCCTGCGCCCTGAAGTTATATTCCCAAACGCCGAGCCACATCACATCGTGTTTTTCATCTTCGGCAAACTCCAGACATTCCAGCATCAGCGATTTGCCGATGCCTTTGCCGATGTAATCGCTTAAGGAATAAAGACGGCAAAGCTCGATCGGTCGCTCGCCTGCGACGCATTCTTCGCGCGAATTCTGTTTCAATTTCGCGTAGCCGACCATTTTTCCGGCGAGTTCGGCGACAAAATAAACCGCATCTTTGTCCGCCAAATCTTCGGCAATCGCTGCTTCCGAAAACGCCTCGTCCATATAGGCTTTCATATCTTCGGGCGCGTTTCTCGGATGATCGGCAAAGGCATCGTAAAAACTTTTCCATGCAATGTGCGCTAGGGTTTCCGCGTCGTTTGCATCGGCAAATCTGATTTTGAGAACAGTTTCCATTTATTTTGTGTTCACAAACCGAATCGTGTCGTTATAGTTCAAAACGGCATCGGGATTGGTTTGCAAAGCCGTCTGAAATTTATCGTTAAAATCCGCGTCCGCGTCCTGAAAATTTAGTAAAAGTTTGGCTTCGTTGAAAAGTCCCTGCGCTTCGGTTTCGGTTGCCGGACGGCGCACGGAAACGGCTTCGTCAATCAGCGCGATGAGCGCCGAAATCTTGCGCAGCCACGCAAAATGCGGATCGTCAATAACGAGCTGAAAATACTGATTGACGCTCTCGATTCTACTGTTTTTCGCTTCATAATCGAGCTTTGCCGCGTCGAGCAGAGTTTTATGCAGGCGCAGCATCGCCTTGCTCAAATCCTTCAAACCGGCGCGGGTTTCGTCTCTTAATAAATCGTTTCCGTTATCAAATTCTGTGTTCATAAGATTATTTTAATGCAAAATTATTAACCGCGAAATCCGCGAAATACCCTAAAAATAAAACGGATTTAACTTTCTTTTCGCGTTGTTTCGTGTGTTTCGCGGTTTAATTTCTTACGGATTTGTTCCGACCAATCTTAAACCCTTCGTTTCCTCGAGACCGAACATCAGGTTCATATTCTGCACGGCTTGCCCCGCCGCGCCCTTCACTAAATTATCAATCGCGCTAAATACAGCGATTTGTTTGCCATTTGAATGCGCGGAAATATCGCAGAAATTCGTCGTTTTGACCCAATTTATATCGGGCGAATTCTCAACGATGCGGACGAACGGCGAATCAGAAGCCCAAGCGTGAGCGCGGGCGGACTCAGCAATGCCGGCGGTTGGATGATAGAAATGCTCGTAAATATTCTTCACGTCTTCATTCGTCAGCATATTCGTCGTTTCAAGATAGCACGACGCGAAAATCCCGCGCGAAACGGGAAGCGAATGCGTCATAAAAACGAAATCGCTTGTAAATTCGCCGACTTCGCGCAAGTGTTGCTCGATTTCGGGAACGTGCTGATGCGTAAAAGGTTTGTAAGCGTAAAACGAATTCATTCTTTGCGGATGATGCGTATTCGCCGCTGCTTTTGCGCCCGAACCCGACGAACCGGTTTTCGCGTCAACAATGATTTTTCCAGTCAAAAGACCGCTTTTCACCATCGGCGCGAGCGCGAGAATCGTCGCCGTCGCAAAACAGCCCGGATTGGCGATGTAATTCGCTCGTTTTATCTGTTCACGATTCGTTTCGGTCAAACCGTAAACGAATTTTGACTGCAATTCATCGGCTGTGTGTTCGAGCTTGTAAAACTGCTTGAAAACGTCTTTGTCATTAATTCTGAAATCGCCCGAAAGATCAATAACTTTCACATTTTCGGGCAATTGCGGAATCAAATTCAAAGCCTGCCCGTGCGGCAGAGCGAAAAACGCGACATCAACATTTTCGAGTTTCGATAAATCGCCCGGCGCAATTTCAAATCTCAAATCCGTAATTCCAAACAAATTCTTATGAACTTCGCCGACCGCTTTTCCCGCGTGTTCATTCGCCGTTACCAAAACGATTTCTGTATTCGGATGGAACAAAAGAATCCGCAAAAGCTCGCTTCCGCCGTAGCCCGAACCGCCAAAAATTGCGACACGGATTTTTTTATTACTTAATTCACTCATTTTTATCTCTAACCTTTTCTCGTGCCTGATTTAAAAGTTCAACATAATTTTCCTGAAAAGGCTCAATTAAAATCTTTTCCAGATCACAACATAAATTCCACAAAACTCTTTCTTCGGCTTGATCTTCAATCGTTAATTTTGAATTGCTATCGCTTAATCGTGATAAAAACTCAAACAAAACCAAGGCTTCGTTTTTAGTTAAAGAAAGATTTAGTATTTCATTTTCTTCCATAATCAATTCGATTTTAGTTCAAACCACATTATGCAATCCGCCGAAGATTGCGATTTTTATTTTTTCTCTATTCATTATTTGTAATTTATCGCGTAGCAATTCTTTAGGTTTAGCCGTGCGATTATGTTCTTTGAAAAAATAAAGCCGTAAAAAGGTTAAAAATCGCTTTTAGCCGGGAGCGCAGGCATCCTTGCCTGCTGAGTGCGAAAGCACGAAAATTTTTTTCGGGTTCATTCAAGTTAATTTATCGGTAAAGGCATTTCACGCCGCTTTGCAAGCGACGTGGCAGGCAAGGCTGCCCGCGCTCCCAGGAAAAAAGTTAATTTTTTATTACGGTATTTATTTTTCAAAGACCGGCAACGCACGGTTAAATTCAAACAACCGCTCACGCGGTTAAAATCCCTTTTTTGAAAACTCGATCAAATCCCAAAGATTGCCGTATAAATCGGCGAAAACCGCGACCGTTCCGTAATCTTCATCTTTAGGTTCACGCACAAATTTTACGCCTTTGCTCATATAATCTTTGTAATCGCGCCAAAAATCGTCGGTGCGTAAAAACAAAAAAACGCGCCCGCCGGTTTGGTTGCCGATTCTCGATGTTTGTTCTTCGCCGACACCTTTTGCCAGTAAAAGCTGACATTGCGAATCTTTCGGGGCGACCAGAACCCAGCGTTTTGTTTCGCTCTGCGGCTCGTCGGCGATTAATTCAAAGCCCAATGTTTTGGTATAAAACTTAATCGCTTCGTCGTAATCGGCGACGACCAGCGCGATGTGCGCGATTGACTGCTTCATCGGTTATATATTAGCAGGATGGACAGGATATTCAGGATAAATTTTTGACCTAAAAATCCTGTTCATCCTGTCCATCCCTGTTTGAATTAAATTAAACAGCCGCAAGCCATCGCGCCGCGCGTTTCCCGCCTTCAAATTATAGGTTTGCTCGACAAAATCTTCGCCCATCTGCGAATCCGTAACCGAACCGGCGACGACATCAATTTCAATTCCTAATCCGCGCAAAACCGCCATTCCGCCGATCACGCCGACATAATCGCCCGCGCAAAAAACGAATGAAGAGATCGCGTTTTTAATTTCAAAATCCTTCAAAACCGAATCAACCGCATAACCGCCGACGATTCCGTCACCGAGTTCGACGACGATCAGATCAGGCTCGAAAGAATTTAAATGATTCAAAATCGCTTTCGCCACCGATGCGAGATTTTCGACATCAACCGTCGAAGGCAGACCGCAATCGAGAAAGCTCGCCGTTTCAATCGCGCCGTGATCTTCCATATTCAAAGTATCGCGCAAAGCCGCCACGCCCGACATTTTCGCGCCGCAAACCTTTAATCCGGCGTGTGCGGCTTGTTTAATAATCTCCGTCGCCGCGACCGTCTTGCCCGAATTCATACAAGTTCCCGCAACCACGACAATCGGCGCGGACGGCTTTAAGAAATCGGTCGGTTTCAAAGCGTTATCGGAAATATTTAAAACACCCGAAGCGGACTGGAGCGCAAGCGTCCCGCTTGCATTGAGCGCGTCAGCGCGAACAAACGCCGAATTAATTTCAATTATATTTTCAGAGGCAGACGTTAAACCATCCGCTACCGCGGATGGTTCTGACACAGCAACGCCCAAAACTTCAACTTCGATTGCGTCCGACAGCGAAGAATGATGACCAAGGCATACGCCGATCACGCCGCCCATATTTAACAGATGAAGTTTGTCGCCCGCCTTGACCGATTCGGGAACGTCGCCGACAAAACCTTTGAGCGCGCGGCGTTTGCCCAAAACGCCGAGCAAAACGTCGTTGCGGTTGATCTTCGCCAAACGCCCGTTCGGAAGTTCGAGATTGCCGTAAGTCACCGATTCGCTCAAAGCGCGAACGACAACCACATCGCCCGCTTTCGGTGCGTTGTTTTCATCAATCACGCTCACCGTTTTCGTCAATTTCAACGGCGAAGTCGCCGACCCGATTTTGTCTGCTTCTAAAATCATCATATTTGGAGCGCCGTCATCTTGACGGCAAACGTCGCGTAAGCGGCGTATTCTTGTTTATTTATTTTCAATCTAAATGTGTTATCGATTTGTTCGCGTTTCACGCTCATTGCCGTCAAGATGACGGCGTTCCGTTAATCCATCTGCCGCAACCTCAAACGTAAAGACTGCAAGCGGATAAAGCCTTCCGCGTCGAGTTGGTTATACGCGCCCGCGTCGTCTTCAAAGGTTACGACTCGTTCTTTGTAGAGCGAATACGGCGATTTGCGTCCCAAAATCGTGACGTTGCCTTTATACAATTTAATGCGAACGTCGCCCGAAACCGTTTCCTGCGTTTGGTCAACCATCGAGCGCAAAATCTCGAATTCCGGCGCGAACCAGAAGCCGTAATAAACAGATTCGGCGAATTTTACCCCTAAACTGTCGCGCAGACGCATTACTTCACGATCCATCGTAATTGATTCCAAAGCGCGATGAGCCGCCTGCAAAATCGTCACGCCCGGCGTTTCATAAACTCCGCGCGATTTCATCCCGACGAACCGATTTTCGACCAGATCAACTCTGCCGATTCCGTGTTCGCCGCCGAGAAAATTCAGCTTTGAAAGCATATCAACCGCGCCGTATTTTTCGCCGTTGATCGCCACCGGCTCGCCTTTTTCAAACGTCAAAACGATTTCTTCCGCTGAATCCTTTGCCTTTTCGGGCGATTTCGTCAGCAGAAAAATATCTTCCGGCGGCGCAGTCCAAGGGTCTTCCAGAATTCCGCCTTCGTAGGAAATGTGCATCAGATTTCTGTCCATCGAATACGGCTTTTCCGCCGTCGCCGTCACATTTATTCCGCGCTCGGCGCAATACGCGATCAGATCGGCGCGTCCTTTAAATTCCCAATGCCGCCAAGGTGCGACGACCTTGATGTCGGGCTGGAGCGCGTAATAGGTCAGTTCGAAACGCACCTGATCGTTGCCTTTTCCGGTCGCCCCGTGCGCCACCGCGTCCGCGCCTTCTTTTTGCGCGATCTCGATTTGCTTTTTCGCAATCACCGGACGGGCAAGCGAAGTTCCGAGCAGATAAACGCCTTCATAAAGCGCGTTTGCCTTAACTGCCGTCCAGACGAATTCTTTAACGAATTCTTCGCGCAAATCTTCGACGTAAAGTTTAGACGCGCCTGTTTTCAGAGCCTTTTCTTCCAAACCGTCAAGCTCTTCGCCCTGCCCGACATCGGCGCAAAAACAGACGACTTCCGCGCCGTAAGTTTCCTTGATCCACAAGAGCATCGCCGATGTATCAAGTCCGCCCGAATATGCTAAAACTACTTTGTTGATTTTCTTTTCCATTATGGTTTTTGGTTTTTGGCTTTTAGACTTTGGTCTTTGCAATAAAACGAAGACCGAAAACCCAAGCCCAAAGACCTATTTCTCAAATAATTCCCAAACTTTTTTCAAAACCGTTTTTTGTTCTTTTTGTCCGCGAACGGCAATAAAAATCGTGTCGTCGCCCGCGATTGTGCCGACAATTTCATCAATCTGCGCGGCATCAATCCGCACGGCGCACGCCGATGCCAAACCCGCTTCGGTTTTAGCGACGATCATATTTTCACCCGCAACTTCCAAACTGACGAGTCCGAAAACCATCCCGCTTTTCGGTTTTTGGGGAAGCGCGTAAAAGCCGCCGATTTTGACGATTCCGAGTTCCAGTAGATCGCGCGAAACGCTCGACTGTGTAACCGAAATACCTTTTTTCTCCAAAATTTCCGCAAGCTCTTCCTGCCGCCCGATTTGTTTGGCGGTGATAAGTTTCAGAATCGTCGTTTGTCGCTGTTCTTTTTGCATAAAGTTAAAAGATTATGCAATAATTCTGCATAATAACAGCATAGATGCATAAATTATCGAAAAAGTTGTCGGAAGTCAAAATGGGATTTGTGAATTTATTTTTTAGGTTATAATCTCAAAAGCCGGACATTTTGGAGTGTGAAATTTGAAAACAAAGGTATATCTTTTTGACGCAAAAGGCTATAACAGACAACTCGATTTATCAGAAGTTAATCTTGAAAAGATCAACGAAAATCAGCTTATATGGATTAATATTTTAGGGCGCGAAAGGGAAGCGATTGAAAAAGCGGTTGACGCAATAGGACTAAAAAATGTGCCGGTCGAAAGTATTCTAAATATTTCGGAACGTCCGAAAATTGACACTTTTGAAAATTTTTACCGGTTTTTTATCGTTTCCGTGAAAACCGGAAAGAACGGAAATGTAAAACGACTCCCGATTGATTTTCTGATCGGGAAAAATTACGTGATTTCGGTTCATAATGAAGAAATTCCATATTTCAAAGAATTTTCCGAGCTTGAAGAGGGCGAAACGCATATCGGCGAACTCGATGCCGAAAGTTTTGTCGCGTCATTATTGGATTTGCATATCGTTTCGTATTTTTTCGCATTGGAAAAACTTGAGGAAGAAGTTGATAAATTGGATTCGCGGGTTTTGGAAACCGAAATCGAAGCCGATGTATTTTTAGCCGAAATGGTCGAGCTTCGCAAATCGGTTTCAAATCTTCGCCGCTGGTTTCTGCCGCACCGCGACGTTTTTTACGCGCTTTCGCGTCCCGATTTTCATTGGATTGCGCAATCGGATTCGGCAGAACATTTCAAAATGCTAAATCAACATTTTGAAAACGCGGTTGACGCGATTGAAAGTTCGCGCGACACGGTTTTGAGCCTTTTTGCTTTATACGCGACAAAATCGTCGCGGATGATGAATGTTTTTATTCAACGGCTGACATTTATTACTTTGCTCGTCGGCGCATTGGGGGCGGTTGCCGGAGTTTGGGGTATGAATTTCGAGGTCGAATATTTCAAATCCGCCGAATACGGATTCTGGCTGACGATTGGCGGGATGACTTTGGTTGCTTTGAGCTTAACCGTTCTGGCGAAATTTAAACGCTGGATTTAGACGAAAAATGACACAAACAAAAAATCTCTGGGGCGGAAGATTTACCGAAGGCGCGGATCAAACTTTTGCCGAATTTAACAACTCTTTCGGTTTCGACCGCCGTCTGTTCGGCGCGGACATACGCGCTTCAATTGCCCATTGCGACGGGCTTTTTCATGCCGGAGTTTTGACGCGGCTCGAAGCGGAACGCATTAAGAACGGTTTGACGACGCTTCTCAAACGCGCCGATTTTGACAAAAACTATTTCGACGAAATTTCCGCCGAAGACGTTCATTCGTTCATCGAATCAAGGCTTATTCAGCTGGTCGGCGACACGGGCAGAAAACTTCACACCGGCAGAAGCCGCAACGATCAGGTCGCAACCGCTTTCCGGCTTTGGCTGCGCGAGGAAATTACGGATACTTCCAAACTTGCGCGTCAATTGCAAACATCACTTTTGGATTTAGCCGAAAAAAATCGCGGCGCGGTTTTACCCGGCTACACGCATTTACAGCGCGCACAGCCTGTTTTATGGGCGCATTGGTGTCTGGCTTATTTTGAAATGCTGGTGCGCGACCGCGAAAGATTGGACGAAGTTTGGCGGCGTGTCAATGTTTTACCGCTCGGTTCGGCGGCGCTCGCCGGAACGAGTTATGAAATTGACCGCGAAGCCGTGGCGCGTGATCTGGGTTTCGACGGCGTGACGGCAAACAGCCTCGATGCCGTCAGCGACCGCGATTTTGCGATTGAATTTACGGGCGCGTGTTCGATTTTGATGATGCATCTGTCGCGTTTGGCGGAAGATTTAATAATCTACGCGACCAACGAATTCGGTTTTGTCGAACTCGGCGACGCGATTTCGACCGGTTCGAGTCTGATGCCGCAAAAGAAAAATCCCGATGCAATGGAATTGATTCGCGGAAAATCGGCGCGTGTTTTCGGTCATCACGCCGCGCTTTTGACGATGATGAAAGGGTTGCCGCTGGCATATAACAAAGATATGCAGGAAGACAAGGAAGCGGTTTTTGACACGGTTGACACGGTTTCGCTGACTTTGCGCGTTACGGAAATCGTTTTGCGGAACATTACGATTAACGCCGAAAAATCGCGTTTGGCGGCGGCGAAAGGTTATCTGAACGCGACCGAACTGGCTGATTATCTCGTCCAGAAAGGTGAACCTTTTCGGATTGCGCACGACACGGTTGGGCGTGTCGTTTTGTTTGCGATTTCCAAAGGCAGGGAATTAAACGAACTTGGTTTGGAAGAAATGCGCGAATTTTCCGAAAAGATCGAAATAGACGTTTTTGACGCGTTGAGTCTGGAAAAAACTTTGGCGAGTAAAAACCAGATCGGCGGAACTTCGCCCGAACGGGTTTTTGAGGCGTTGGACGCGGCAAAAAGAGATTTGGAAATTGAAGCAAACTAATGGAAATCGCGGAAATTCTCGAAAAAACGCGGCAGAGCGAACTGCTCAAAATTTTCGACATCGAAATCGAAACCGCCGAAAAAGGTCTGGTCGTTTTGACGATGCCCGTGACGCCGAAAGTTCACCAATATATCGGCATTATGAACGGCGGTATTTCGCTGCTTCTGGCGGAAACTTCCGCCTCGCTCGGCGCGGTTATCAGCAGCGATTTATCTGAGGTAACGCCCGTCGGCATCGAGATCAACGCCAATCATCTGCGCGCTGTCAGCAAAGGAATACTGCGTGTCGAAGCGAAAAGCATCTATCACGGTCGGACTCTGAGCGTCTGGCAGGTTGAAATTACAAACGAGCGCGGCAAGTTGGTCTGCGTTTCGCGCTGCACGATCAGTTTGAAAAAAGGCGCGGCGTTTCCGCCCGAAAAATGAATTCTTTTTAAAACGGTTGAAGAAAATTAATGGATTTGAGCGTTTTTCAAACGCTGTGCCGGCAGAGATGCCGGCGTTCCAATTATTAAAATGCACAAATTCGTCCGAAATCTGCTGACCGAATGGCGAAAACTCGATTTGCCGTTTGCCGGTGAAACATTTGTTGTCGCGGTTTCGGGCGGCGCGGATTCGGTCAGTCTGGCAATTGCGCTTAATGATTTAAAGAAAAGAAAAAAGCTGAATCTGCGTTTCGTTATCGCGCATTTCAACCACGGTTTGCGCGGCGGAGAAAGCGAAAAAGACGCGGAATTTGTCAAAGATTTGGCGCAAAAATTTCATTTCGAACTCGCGCTGAAAAAAGGAAAAATTTCAAATAAGGGAAATCTCGAACAAAACGCTCGTGTTGCCCGCTACGAATTTTTAACCGAAACCGCACAAAATCTTCACGCTCATGGGATTTTGACCGCCCACACGATCAACGATCAGGCAGAAACATTTTTGCTGAACCTGATTCGCGGCAGCGGAATCGCAGGGCTTTCGGGAATGAGATCGCAAAATTCAAAATTCAGAATTGAAGATTCAAATTCAGATGAAAAATCCAAAATCCAAAATCCAAAATCGCAAATCACCTTGCTTCGTCCGCTATTAAATTGGGCGACGCGCAAAGACACGGAAAATTTTTGTCATTTTAACGAAATTGCGTATCGCTGCGATTCGATGAACGAAGATTTGAATTTCAAGCGTGTGCGGATTCGTAAAATTTTGCTTCCCGCGCTCAGGGAATTTAACCCGAAAATTATCGAAACGCTCGCCAAAACCGCGAATTTACTGCGAACCGAATTTGAGACTGCGGTAAAGAACGAAGACGAAAGACCGAAAACCCAAAACGAATATTTAGTTTTGAAGGAATTGAAAAATCTTTCAAAATCGGCACTTTACAAAACTTTACGGGAATGGCTCGGTGCAAATCGCGGAAATTTGCGGCAATTGGAACTGAAACATATAGAAGCGGTCGAACGCCTGATTTTCAGCCGGAAAAGCGGAAAAATCGTCGAACTGCCGAACGGCGAAACGATTGTCAAACAGGGCGGAAAAATATTTTGGAAGAAAAACATTGAAAATATTGAAAAATCAACATAGAATCAATGTTCAAACAAAACATTCGAGGTAAAATTATGAAATTAAGCCGAATTATTCCCGCCGTTGCCGGAATTTTGTTGTTTCTTTCGATTGTGCTGACAACCGTCTGGTTTTTATCGCCTGCAAAATCTAATCAACCGACAGAAATAAGTGTTGATAATTTAATTGTTAAAGTAGAAAAACGCGAGGTTAAAGAAATTAACTTTAGGCAATCGCAGGTTGAAATAACAGATAACGACGGCAAAAAGTTTTTTACGAGTGTCGGAAGCGATGCGACGCGCGAAGTGCTGCTTGGCACGGTCAAGGAATATAACAAAACTAACACGAGCGCGCCGATCAAATACAGTGAAGAACCGGCTTCGAGCGGTTGGGGCTGGGTAGTTTTAGCAACATATTTTCCATTTTATTTTATGTGGGGCTTAACTTTGGCGGTAATCGTTTACGCCGTAAAGACTTTATCTCGAAATAAAGGTTGAAAAAAGCCGTCCGGCAAACTAAAATCGAAATAGCGCGTTCACCGCCGCTGATTGAAAACAACTGTATAGTTGAAACTTTCATCTGAAGTATCATTATGAGAATAACTTTCCGACGGATGAAAGTTAAATTTTTGGAGGCTATAAATTGAGTTCTAAAGCAAAACAGGTTTTATTGTGGTTGATGATCATTTCCAGCGCAATGCTGTTTGTTTGGTTTCTGCAAAGCAAACAGACAAAAAGCCCCGAGGAATTGAGTCTTGACGTGACAAATGCTCGCATTGACAATAAACAGATCAAAGAAGCTGCTTTTAAAGCTAATTTGGTGGAATTGACCGATATCGATAACAAAAAATATTTTGCGAATTTGGGTAGCGACCCGACTCGCGAAGCACTCGTTTCCAGAATTAACAAATATAACGAAACAAATTCGAGCGCACCGATTAAATATACTGAAGAACCGACATCGAGCGGTTGGGGCTGGATCGTTTTAATCAACGCCTTGCCGTTTCTTTTGCTGATCGGATTCCTCGCATTTACCCTGCGTCAGATGCAGGCGGGCGGCAATAAGGCTCTCAGCTTCGGTAAATCACGCGCCAAATTGCTTAATAATCAGCAAAAACGTGTCACCTTTAAAGATGTTGCGGGCGTTGAA